>JBQCCX010000066.1:0-23248 GCA_051961815.1 Xanthobacteraceae bacterium | reverse complement strand
GTAGAAGCGATTTGTGCAACCTCTGGCATTGACGCTCGGCGAACCCGCCGGGATCGGCCCGGACCTTGCCCTGGCGATTTGGCAACGGCGCGCCGAGCTCGACATACCGCCCTTCTACATCATCGGCGAACCGGACTTTCTCGGCCGGCGCGCTGCGGCGCTTGGCTTGAAAATCCCCATCGAGCGCGCGAGCGCAGCGACTGCGGCAGCGATGTTCCGTTCCGCGCTCCCGGTCGCCCCGCTCGGGCTCTCGATCAGCGCCGAACCCGGCACGCCCGATCCATCGAGCGCGCCTGCCGCGATCGCGGCGATCAGGCGTGGGGTCGCCGATGTCATGGCCGGTTCGGCGGCCGCGATCGTTACCAATCCCGTCGCCAAGAACGTTCTCTACAATTCCGGCTTCGCCGAACCGGGCCACACCGAATTTCTTGCCCGACTGGTGCAGGAAACCTCGGGCAAGGTTTTGCGCCCGGTGATGATGCTGTGGTCGCCCGAATTGGCGGTGGTCCCGGTAACGATTCACCTGCCACTACGGGAAATTTTCAAGCAGCTTTCGATCGAGCTCGTCGTCGAGACCGGACGAATTGTTGCACGCGATCTGCGCCGGCGCTTCGGTCTCGCGCGACCCCGGCTGGCGATCGCCGGCCTCAATCCGCATGCCGGCGAAGCCGGCACGCTCGGCGACGAAGACCGCGCTATCGTGGCGCCCGCGGTCGCCGCGCTCGTCGCCGAAGGCGTCGACGCCAAAGGTCCCCTGCCCGCCGACTCGATGTTTCACCAAGCCGCGCGGGCGAGCTACGATGCGGCCCTGTGCATGTACCACGATCAGGCGCTGATCCCGATCAAGACGCTTGCATTCGACCACGCGGTGAACGTGACGCTCGGACTGCCGTTCGTGCGCACCTCGCCCGATCATGGCACGGCTTTCGATATTGCCGGGACTGGCGCGGCCGATCCGGCCAGCTTGATTGCCGCGCTGCGGCTGGCGGCGCGGCTCGCGGCATCGCCCGGCGCGAGCGCAGAGCCCGCCACGGCGAACATCGCACCGTGACGCAGACAATCGATGGACTGCCGCCGCTGCGCGAAGTCATTCGCCGCTGCGGGCTTACCGCACGAAAATCGCTCGGCCAGAATTTCCTCCTCGATCTGAACCTTGCCGCGCGGATCGCGCGCGCGGCGGGACCGCTTGAAGAGATCACGGTGCTCGAAATCGGCCCGGGACCGGGCGGGCTCACGCGCGCCCTTTTGGCGCTCGGGGCGTCGCGAGTCATCGCCGTTGAGCGTGACGATCGCACCACCGGCGCGCTGCAAGAAATCGCCGCGCACTATCCCGGCCGGCTCGAGATCGTCGCGGCCGACGCGCTAAACTTCGATGCGCGCACGCAACTGCGCGGCGGTCGCGCGCGGATTGTCGCCAACCTGCCTTACAACGTCGCCACGGCTTTATTGGTGATGTGGGTCACCGCCGAGCCGTGGCCGCCATGGTACGATTCCGCGGTGCTGATGTTTCAGCGCGAAGTCGCCGAGCGCATCGTCGCCGCGGCGGGATCGAAAAGTTACGGACGCTTGTCCGTACTGGTGCAATGGCGCTGCGAGGCTCGGATAGTCTTTGATGTGAATGCATCCGCATTCGTGCCGCCGCCCAAAGTGAAATCATCCATAGTGCGAGTCATTCCGCGCTCCGCGCCGCTTTCTTGCCATCGCGCCATGCTCGAAGCGGTGACGCAGGCCGCGTTCGGTCAGCGCCGCAAGATGTTGCGGCAAAGCTTGCGATCGTTAGGGATCGACACGCCGGGCCTGATCGACGCCGCCGGACTCGACCCGACCGCGCGGGCGGAGAACGTTTCGGTGGAGCAATTCGTTGCGCTCGCGCGTATCCTCGAAGTTCAGCGTGACCGCCACACGATAATTGAAAAGACCGGCGCCGCAGGCGATAAAACCGCATGACCCAATTTCGTCGTCAGTCCTTGATTGGTTACGGGCAGCCGCTGCGCGAGACGCTGGCCGAGCGTCCGGCGCCGCGCGGCACCGAGGTTCTGATCCGGATCACCTGCTGCGGGGTGTGCCACTCGGATCTCCACGTTCAGGACGGCTATTTTGCGCTCGGCGGCGACAAGCGGCTCGACATCAGCAAAGACCGTGCTTTGCCGTTTACGCTTGGTCATGAGATTGCCGGCGTCATCGAGGCAGCGGGCGAAAATGCCGACGGCGGGGTTCTCGGCCGCGAAGTGGCGGTCTATCCATGGATCGGCTGCGGCGTCTGTCCCACCTGCCGCGCCGGCGAAGAGAACATGTGCTCCGCGCATCATCACCTTGGCGTCGCGGTCGACGGCGGGTTCGCGACCCATGTTCTGGTGCCGCATCCGCGCTATCTCATCGATCATGCGCCGCTGCCGGCGACGTTGGCCGGACCGTTAATGTGCTCGGGCCTCACGGCCTATAGCGCCCTCAAGCGGCTCGGCAGTCACGCCGAGCGCGGGTCGATCCTGCTCGTTGGCCTTGGCGGCGTCGGGATGATGGGTTTGGCGCTGGCCCGCGCTTTGTTTGCCCAAGCGCCATTGGTCGCCGACATCGATCCGCAAAAGCGCCAAGCCGCGCTCGCCG
The DNA here is from genome assembly GCA_051961815.1 of Xanthobacteraceae bacterium. Lineage (GTDB taxonomy): Bacteria > Pseudomonadota > Alphaproteobacteria > Rhizobiales > Xanthobacteraceae > BOG-931. The sequence goes on along the minus strand of JBQCCX010000066.1, from coordinate 20,644 downwards.
CCGGTGCCGCACAGGCGTTCGATCCCGCCGATCCGCAGACGCGCAAAACGGTCATGGCGGCGACCGGTGGTGGCTTGTACGCGGTGTGCGATTTCGTCGGCTCGGACAAGTCGCTGCAATTCTCGACCGGCGTTCTGGCCCGCGGCGGCAAGGCCGTGGTCAGCGGACTTCTTGGCGGCAGCTTCTCGATTCCTGCCGCCATGATCGCCATCAAAGCGATCACCATCGAGGGCACCTTGACCGGCACGCTGGCGCAAGCGCGCGAGGTGATCGCGCTGGCACGCGCCGGCAAGATCGCCCCGATCCCCACGCATGCGCGCCCGCTCGATGAGGCGCAGGCCGCGCTCGAGGACTTGCGCGCCGGCCGCGTCGTCGGCCGCACGGTGCTCGCGATCTAGCTCAGATATTGCCGAATCTTCGCGAGCAATAGCCGCGGACTATAGGGCTTTGGCACGTAATCATCGCAGCCGGCCTCTCGCGCTTTCTTCTCTTCGCCGCTCAGCGCATAAGAGGTGACCGCGATTATCGGAATCGATTTCAAGGCTGCGTCGGTTTTGATCCGTCGCGTGGCCGTGTACCCGTCCATCACCGGCAGCTGAATGTCCATCAGGATGAGGTCTGGCCGCTGCTTGGCAATGGCCGCGAGCGCCTCTTCGCCATTCTCAGCCTCGCTGATTTCATAGTCGGTGCCGGCCAGCATGTCGCGAATAATCTGGCGATTGTCCGGCTGGTCCTCGACCACCAGAATGCGCTTGGTCATGCGGCCTCCACCTGATGGTCGACGCGAACCGGGACCGTGAATGAAAAGATCGAGCCTTGGCCAATGGTCGAATCGATCCAGATCCGGCCGCCATGCATCTCAATGATACGTTTTGAGATGGCCAGCCCCAAACCCGTTCCGCCTTTCTTGCGGGTGATCGAATTGTCGGCCTGCTGAAATTCCTGGAACAGCTTGGCTTGATCGGCAGCCGAAATTCCCGGGCCGGTATCGCGCACCGCAACTTTGAATGCGCCGTCCGCGACACCGACATTGATGGAGACTTCTCCAGAGTCGGTGAACTTGATGGCATTGCCAACAAGATTGAGAAGCACCTGGGTCAGCCGGCGCTCATCGCCGCGCCCTGAGGGCAGATTGGGCGCAACTTCAACCTTGAAAGTGAGTTTTTTGTCCGCCGCCAATGGTTCAACGGCGCTGTGCACCGTCTGCGTGACGCCCTGCAGTGAATAGTCGTTTAGATCGAGCACGAGCTGGCCGGCCTCGATCTTCGACAAATCAAGGACGTCGTTGATCAGCCCGAGAAGATGGCGGCCATTGCTTTCCAGGCGCTTGAGCACGGCGCCCATCTTTCCCGACGGCTCGCCATAGGCGCCATCCGCCATCAATTCGGTATAGCCAAGGATGGCGTTGAGCGGCGTGCGCAGCTCGTGGCTCATATTGGCGAGGAATTGCGACTTGTGCTTGCTCGCCTCTTCGAGCTGCCGGCTCTTGTCCTGGATTTCGTCGAATAGCCGTACGTTCTCGATGGCGATAGCGGCTTGGTCGGCGAACGTCGATACCAGCTCGATCTGTTTGTCGGTGAATGGGCAGACTTCCGTTCTAGTCAAAGTCAGAACGCCAATTGGCACGCCTTCGCGCAGCATAGGCACCCCGAGCATCGTTCGGAAACCGCCGAGCTCCTGTGCTTGTTTCCATGTGTATTCTGAATCAGCCAGCACATCATGAACATGGATCACCTTGTGCTCAATCAGAGCTCGCCCCGTTCCGGTGTCACGCTTTAGTTCCACCGGCAGGTCTTTAACGTAATCCATGAAGGCCTGCGGATATCCATACGCGACCGAACGATAGAAAATGTCACCCTTGCGCTGTGTAATCGTGCCCTGATCGGCCTCGCATAGCCGCCCCGCTGAGCGGAGCAGCGTGTCGAGGACAGCCGGTAAGTCGAAGGCGGAACGGCTGATGATCTTGAGCACGTCGGCGGTGGCCGTCTGCTGCTGCAGAGATTCCGATAGCTCCTCCGTGCGCGCTCGCACCTCGTCGAATAGGCGCACATTCTCGATGGCGATGACGGCCTGATCGGCGAAAGTGGCGACCAGTTCGATCTGCTTGGCTGTGAACGGGCGCACCTGCGAACGCGTCAAGACGATTACACCGATGGCGATGCCCTCACGCAGAAGCGGAACGCCCAGCATTGATCGATAACGCGCTATTTTCTGCCCTTGGCCGAAATTGTAGTCCGCGTCAGTCTCGACATCCGCAATATGCACCGCACGGCCCTCGGCGAGGACCCGTCCGGCCAGCGATCCTCGACCGCCCGACACGGGTGTCGTCGCTATGAGATCCACGAACGCTTGCGGGAAACGATAATTTGCCGCGAACTCGAAATGACCGCCCTGCGGGCGGGCAATGGCGGCCATATCTGCTTCGCAAAGCAGCGCTGCAGATTCGGTCAGCGTGTTCAACACAGTCTGTAAATCGAAAGTTGAGCGGCTGATGACTTTGAGCACGTCGGCGGTCGCGATCTGCTGTTGTAGCGACTCGCGTAATTCGTTCAGCAGACGGGCATTCTCGATTGCGATGACTGCCTGGTCGGCAAATGTGGCGACCAACTCGATGTGTTTGTCGGTGACCGGCCTGACTTCCGATCGCGCCAGCGACAAAACGCCGATCGGGACGCCCTCGCGGAGCATCGGAACAGCAAGTGCCGTACGATAACCGCCCAGACTTAGGACGTCGACCAACGTGTATTCCGGGTCAGCTTTCACGTCGGCGATTTGGACGACCTTTCCTTCCACCAAGGCTCGCCCGCTGACCGAACTTCGATCCGGCTTGATGGGGATATCTTTGACGTGATCGATGAAATCATTGGAGAAGCCATAAAATTCAGCGCGGTAAAAGAGCCCGTTAATCTGTCGTGTCGTCGTAGCCATCTCGGCGTCGCAGAGCTTCGCGGCGGACTCGACAAGGGTCTGGAGCACGGAGGTGAGATCGAATGTCGAACGGCTGATGATCTTGAGAACGTCAGCGGTCGCGGTCTGCTGCTGGAGTGACTGCCTCAGCTCATTAAGCAACCGCGTGTTCTCGATGGCGATCACCGCCTGGGCGGCGAAGTTTGTCACCAGCGCGATTTGCTTCTCGGTGAACGGACGCTCCTCCTGACGATAGACCGCTATTGCGCCGATGAGCTCATCCTCCTTTAGCATCGGGACAATTACGACTGTCCGTATTCGCCCAAGTTCAACGGCGTCAACGACATTCGGATCGCTTCGTCCTGTGTAGCGCTCGTGTGCCGCCAGATTTGCGATGTGAACGGCCGCCTTGGTCGCCACCATGCGACCCAGCGGATTATCTGGCCCGGGGCGAAGTGGCGAGCGCCTGCGTAACTCGGCAAAGGCAGGCGGCGTATTGTGGCTCGCGACGACGTAGAAGGCGTCGCCGTCCCAACGGAAGATATTTCCAAAGTTGGCGTCGCAGATCCGCGCAGCATTCTCCAGCATGGTTGCAAAGACTTGTTGAAGATCGCCCGAAGTCCTGCTGATCGCCTGAAGCACCTCCGAAGTTGCCGTTTGCTGCTCCAAAGATTCGCTTAAATCGGTCGTGCGTTGCCGCAGCTCGTTCAGCAGCCGCGCATTCTCGATGGCGATGACGGCCTGATTGGCAAAATTTTGCACAAGAGCGATTTGCTTATCCGTGAATGGCCGCACTTCCTGACGATAGATTGCGACCACGCCAATCACTTCGTCGTCCTTGAGCATCGGCACGCCGATCAGCGTGCGGGCTCCCGCGAGTTCGATGGTTGCGATGCGCAATTTGTCATCGAAGGTCGGCGCAGCTGTCACATCGGCGATTTGATAAACCTGTTTCGTTTTGGCTATTCGGTCGAGCGCGATACCGGGACTGGGCCGTATCAGCGGCTCGCGACTGAGGTGTTCGAGGTATTTACGGGGCGCGCCGTAGGTCGCGGCGATACGAAAACAGTCGCCCTCGCGAAGCCAGAGATTGCCGAACCCCGCGCTGCAAATCCGCACTGCTTTTTCAAGCATCGCGGTGAAAACCGGCGCAAGCGCGCCCGGCGTCTTGGAAATCACGCTCAACACTTCTGACGTCGCGGTTTGCTGGTCCAGCGATTCGGTGAGGTCCGCCGTGCGTTGACGCAATTCGTTGAGCAGACGCGCGTTCTCGATGGCAATAACCGCCTGGGCGGCGAATGTGCGGACAAGCTCAATCTGTTTTTCGCTGAACGGGCGAACCTGCGAGCGGGTCAGGACGATCACACCGATAGCCACCTTGTCGCGCAGAAGCGGCACGCCGAGGACGGTCCGAAATCCCGCTTTCTGCGCAAAATCATGCATCTTGTATTCGGGATCAAGCCCGACATTAGGCACATGGATCGTTTTGCTTTCCAGAAGCGCACGACCGGTTATGGTTCCTCGACTGCGCTCATGGCGAAGGTTTTTGATAAATTCGTGCAACTGCGGCGGGTAGTTGTAGACGGAAGCGTAGTAATACGCCCCCTCGTACTCGCGGGTGATGCCCGCCATATCCGCGTCGCAGAGCCGGGCTGCGGACTCGGCCACTTTGTCGAGCACGCTTTGAAGATCAAAGCTTGCGCGGCTTATAAGCTTAAGCACTTCTGACGTGGCGGTCTGCTGCTCCAGCGCCTCGTCGCGTTCGCGGGCGAGCCGGGCGAGCGTCGTTTTTTGAATGGCGAAGGAACGCGCCACGGCACTGCGGCGCTTTGCTGCCGCTTTACGGCGGGGCGCCTTGCCCGATTTACCGCTTGCTTTGGAGCGCCGTGTCATGACCCTCCCGAGGGTTCGGTCGCGCCATTAGAAAGATCAATCTACACCTAAAAGAACCTTGATTGTCATTGCCAAGGGGCTGCCGAACAACCCCAACAATCGAAATTTGCAATTCTAAAGCTTCGCCTGCAGCCGGCGCACGAAATCGGAAAGACCGACCTGGCGCTCGCGTTTGAGCCGTTCGGCGGCGAGAATGGCGCGTAACTCGGCAAAGGCTTGGCGCTTCTCGCGATTGACGATCACATAATCGTATTCCGGCCAATGGCTCATTTCACCGGCGGCCTGGGCCATGCGCGAGCCGATTACTGACTTGCTGTCCTGCGCGCGGCGCTTGAGGCGATGCTCAAGCTCCTTTGCGGTCGGCGGCAGAATGAAAACGCTGACCAGGTCGGTGCGCGCTTTCTCGCGCAACTGCTGGGTGCCTTGCCAATCGATATCAAACAGAACATCGCGGCCCGCCTGCAACGCCTTGGTGGCCGGCCGGCGCGGCGTGCCATAGCGATGGCCGAAGACCTCCGCCCATTCGAGCAGTTCGCCATCGGCGATCATGGCATCAAAGCGAGCGCGATCGATAAAATGATAATCGCGGCCGTTGACCTCACCACGTCGCTTTGGCCGCGTCGTGACGGATATTGAAAGCTCGACCTTGCGATCGGATCGCAGCAACAGGCGTGACAGGGTGGTTTTCCCTGCGCCTGACGGCGAGGACAAGACCAACATCAGGCCGCGGCGGGCAATACTGGATTGATGTCGCCGCGCCTGCACCATGGTTATTCCACGTTCTGGACCTGCTCGCGAAACTGTTCGACCGCAGCCTTGAGCTCCAAGCCGATATTCGTGAGTTCGACATCGTTGGCTTTGGCGCAGAGCGTATTGGCTTCGCGATTGAACTCCTGGGCAAGAAAATCGAGTCGGCGGCCGATCGGGCCGCCGTCTTCAATCAAGCGCCGCGCCTGTTCGAGATGGGCATGCAGCCGATCGAGCTCCTCGCGCACATCGGCCTTGGTCGCGATCATGATCGCTTCCTGATGCAGCCGGTCGGGATCGAAGCGTTCGGACTGTGCGAGCAGCGCCGCGACCTGCTCGGCGAGCCGGGCGCGAATCGCGTCCGGCCGGCGACCCGGAGCCTGCTCGGCGCGCTCGACCAGCGCGGCGATTTCATCGAGCCGAGCGGTCAGAACGCGAGCAAGCGCCGCGCCCTCGCTGCGGCGCATTTCGGCGAGCGACGCCAGCGCCGCGGCAAAACCGGAGATCACCGCGGTCTCGGCGGTGCGCCGCTCGGCTTCGTTCTCGCCGGCATCGGTGATTTCGATGACACCTTTGAGCCCCAGCAACCCATCGAGCGACGGCGGGGATGCCTTGATCTTGGCTCCAAAGTCGCGCACCGCCGACAAGATCGCATCGAGCACCGGCGCATTGACGCGCACGCTTGGCGTCATGCCGCTGCGTTCGACCGCGAGATTGGCCTGGATTGAGCCGCGGCTCAGCGTTTCGGCGGCGCGGGCGCGAACCGGCAACTCAACTGCATCCCAGCCAGCGGGCGTGCGCAACCGCACATCCAGCCCTTTGCCATTGACCGATTTGATTTCCCAGGTCCAGGCATAGGGCCCCGATACGCCATGGCCGCGAGCAAATCCGGTCATGCTCGAAAGTGCCATAGGACCCCGCCAGCGAGAAATGCACCCGAACTTACCGGCGGCGATTGCCGCTCACAAGCTTCGCGCTTGAGCGGCAAGCCGCCTGATCAATGAGGGGTGGTGGCGCGCGGTTTCGGAACGTTGCCGCGCGGTGGCGAAGCCGCCGGCGCAGCCGCAGCCGCCGGTTGCGGCGCAGCGGCAGGTTGCTCGCCGAGCGGGACCTGGTCCTTCTGGTCGGATTCGATCGACCGCAGCCGCGCAACGTTCTTTTGATGCTGCTCGTAGGTCTCGGCAAAGGCGTGGCCGCCGGTGCCGTCGGCGACGAAATACAATTCGCGCGTACGCGCGGGATTCGCGGCGGCCTCGAGCGAGGCGCGGCCGGGATTGGTGATCGGTCCCGGCGGTAAACCATCAATGATGTAGGTGTTGTAAGGGGTCGGCTGCTCGATTTCATTTTTCATGATCGGCCGGCCCAGCGACCCCTTACCGCCGACCAGTCCGTAGATAATCGTCGGATCCGACTGCAGCCTCATCCTTTGTTTGAGCCGATTGACGAAAACAGCGGCAACCCGCGTGCGCTCTTCCGGCTTGCCGGTCTCTTTCTCGACCAGCGATGCCAGGACGACGAGTTGCTCCGGTGTCTTGAGCGGCAGGTCCGCCGCGCGATGCTCCCATGTATCGCGCAACACGCGCTGCTCCGCCTGCTGCATGCGCGCAATCATCTGCTCGCGAGTTACGCCGCGGCCGAAATTGTAGGTGTCCGGCAGCAGGCTGCCCTCGCGGGGAATTTCCTTGACGTCGCCGGCCAATACATCGTCCTGCAGCAGGCGGGCGACGATCTGCTCTGACGTCAGTCCCTCCGGAATGCTGACCTGATGAGCCACCACTTTGCCTTCGACGATGGTGGCGACCACGTCGCGCATACTGGAACGGGCTTTGAATTCATATTCCCCAGCCTTGAGATCCTCGCGCGCTTTGAGCACGAGCACACCACCGATGAACAGCCATGCCTGATCGATTACGCCTTCGCGCGACAAAGTATCGGCGATGTCGCGCATACCGGAGCCGCGCGGAATATTGACGATGCGGTCCGCCGCGAGCGGGCCCGGCGCCTCGAAGCGCTGCTTGCCGAAAAACAGCGCGATACCCGCCGCGAGCGCGGCGAGAACAAAGACGCTGATGATGGCATTACCGATGACGACGAGGGGATGCCGCGCGCGCGCCGAGCGGCGCGCCGGCAGGTCGACCCGGTCAGGCTCGATCGCCGCGCGTGGACTGCGGGGCATGCGTTTGGCCTCGCTTCTGTGACGGTTGGCTGCCGGATCCGCACTGCCGGGACGCCATCCATTTCCCGGAGTCGTGGGCATCGAAGATGGTTGCGAAGGCCGGCCCGTGCCGCCACGAGCGGTCCGATCGCCCGCGCCGATATCCGTCGAACTGGGCCGCAAAGCCGGATCGCCGCGCTCTCCGCCGCCAGGCGGGGGGTTAGCACCTGTCACCGCCGCACTTCCAGTTCTACGATCCGCTCGACCGGCTTTGTGATGACGCGCCACAACCGCAAAGATTGGGCGTCAATCGCAGGGGAGTACGGAACAAATATGGCGGTGCGCAAAAGCATCGCATTATTGCACCAATTTGCGGAATATCAGCGAAGCATTGGTGCCGCCAAATCCGAACGAATTGGAAAGCGCGACCTCGACCGCCCGCTGGCGTGCTCTGTGCGGCACAAGATCGATCGACGTTGCGATCGAGGGATTATCGAGATTGAGCGTCGGCGGCACGACACTATCGCGCATCGCGAGCAAACAGAAAATGGCCTCCACTGCGCCGGCGGCGCCGAGCAGATGCCCGATCGAAGATTTGGTCGAGGACATCGCAATATTTCCCGCGGCATTGCCGACCAGGCGCTCCACGGCTTTAAGCTCGATCTCGTCGCCAAGCGGGGTCGAGGTGCCGTGCGCATTGATGTAATCGATATCGGCGGGTGAAATGCCGGCGCGGCGTATAGCGGCGCTCATGCAGCGGAACGCGCCGTCGCCATCCTCGGCCGGGGCGGTAATATGGTACGCGTCACCCGAGAGGCCGTAGCCGATAAGTTCTCCATAGATACGCGCGCCCCGCCGCTGCGCGTGCTCGTATTCTTCGAGCACAACTGCACCGGCGCCCTCACCCATGACGAAGCCGTCGCGGTCGCGATCGTACGGCCGCGACCCGCGCTCGGGCGTGTCATTAAAGCCGGTCGAAAGCGCGCGGCACGCGGCAAAGCCGGCAAGCGAAATCCTGTTAACCGGCGACTCGGTGCCACCGGCCAGCATCACGTCGGCATCGCCAAGCGCAATCAGTCGGCCGGCGTCGCCAATAGCATGTGCGCCGGTCGAACAGGCCGTCACCACGGCGTGGTTCGGTCCCTTCAGCGAATGCGCAATCGATACGTAACCGGAGGCGAGATTGATCAGCCGGCCCGGTATGAAAAACGGCGATACCCGCCGCGGGCCGCGATCGCGCAACAGCAGTGCCGTTTCCGCGATTCCCTCCACCCCCCCGATGCCCGAGCCGATCAAGACGCCGGTCGTGATCTGGTCCTCATAGGCGCGCGGATGCCAGCCGGCATCATTGAGGGCTTGCGCCGCCGCGCCCATGGCAAAGACAATGAAATCGTCGACCTTGCGCTGCTCCTTCGGCTCCATCCATTGATCGGGATTGAAGCTTCCGTTGGCGCCATCGCCGCGCGGCACCTGGCCGGCGATTTTGCAGGGAATATCGGAAACTTCGAACTTATCGATCCGTTTGATGCCGCTGTCGCCGGCGAGCAGTCGCCGCCAAGTTTCTTCAGTCCCGCTGGCGAGCGGCGTCACCAGACCAAGTCCTGTGACCACCACGCGTCTCATCGCGGCCACTCCCGGCGAACGCAATCCAAATGTCGTCCTGCCGCATATGGGGATATGCGGCGGTCACGGCAGTCCAGGTCCCTCATGCAGAAAATACCGGCCGCGTGCCAGTCAGCTCTTTGCGTTCTTTTCGAGAAATTTAATGGCGTCGCCCACCGTCAAAATCGTCTCGGCGGCATCGTCGGGAATTTCGCAGCCGAACTCTTCCTCAAAAGCCATGACCAGCTCGACCGTATCGAGACTGTCGGCGCCGAGGTCATCGATGAAGCTGGCGTTCTCGGTCACCTTGTCAGGCTCGACACCGAGATGTTCCACGACGATCTTCTTCACGCGTTCGCCAATGTCACTCATCGTTCCAACCTCATCTTGCACCGCGACCCGTCAAGCTCGCTTTGATTCTGTCCAACGACTTCATTGAACTTGCCGAGAGCCGTGGGTCGACACCGAGTCAGAGGCGGACATTGCGCCCGGCGCTCCAGGATTGCGGCTGCCCCAGCCCGAGTTCGGTTCGGTTACCACACTTCAAAACCGTTGACCAGCGCGCCGGCACGCTGTCCATGCGATCTGTTATCGCGTTCAAATCATGGCCATTCCGCCATTCACATGCAACGTCTGGCCGGTCACGTAGGCGGCCTCGTTGGAAGCGAGAAACACGACCGCGGCGGCCACCTCGGCCGGGGTCCCCGCGCGGCTCGCGGGGATTTTTGCAACGATGGTTTCCCGCTGCTTGTCGTTCAGTTTGTCCGTCATCGGCGTAACGATGAATCCGGGCGCCACGCAATTGGCGGTGACGCCGCGCTTGGCGTATTCCTGCGCCATCGCCTTGACCATGCCGGTGATGCCGGCCTTGGCGGCAACATAATTGGCCTGGCCCGGATTGCCGGTCAGCCCGACCACGGAGGTGATGGCGATGACGCGCCCGAATCGCCGCCGCATCATCCCGCGCACCGCGGCGCGCGCCAGCCGGAACGTAGCGGAGAGGTTGATCGCGATGACCTGCTCCCAATCTTCGTCGCGCAATTGCACGAGCAGATTGTCTCGTGTCACCCCCGCATTGGCGACGAGGATGTCGAGCTGCCCCATCGCCTCTTCGGCGCGCGGCACCAGCGCTTCGGTCTCGGCAGCCTCGGCGAGATTGGCGGGTAGAATATGCACGCGGCCGCCGAGTTCGGCGGCGAGCTGATCGAGCACCTCCCGGCGCGTTCCCGAGATTGCGACGGTAGCACCCTGACTATGAAGACTGCGCGCGATCGTGGCGCCGATCGTACCAGTCGCTCCGGTCACGAGCGCGGTTTTTCCGGTGAGTTCGAACATTGTGACTCCCTGGCCCTCGGCGGCTCAGCGATAGCTCACCCGCGCGGCTTTGAACTTGGCAATATCTTCTGGCAATCCGATCGGGATGGCCGATGCGCTCTCGGCAATGCGCTTGATCAAACCGGTGAGCACCCTTCCGGCGCCGATCTCGAAAAACGCGGACGCGCCAGACTGCGCCATGAACAGCACCGATTCTCGCCATCGTACCGTGGCCGTGATCTGTTCGACGAGATTTTGCACGATCTCGGCGGGCTCTTTGATCGGCCGCGCCGGCACATTGGCGACGACCGGCACGAGCGGCGCCTGCACCGAAACTTTGGCTAAAGCGTCCGCCATGACGTCGGCGGCCGGCTGCATCAACGGGCAATGAAAGGGGGCGGACACCGGCAGCATCATCGCCCGCTTTACCCCGCGTGCCTTGGCCAGTTCGACGGCGCGCTCGACTGCCGCCTTGGTCCCGGACAAAACGACTTGACTGCCGCCATTGTCGTTGGCGGCCGCGCACACATCATGGCCCGACGCTTCCGCGGCGATCACCCTCGCCTCTTCCAGTTCGATCCCGATCAGCGCCGCCATGGCGCCGACTCCCACCGGAACGGCTTTCTGCATCGCACGCCCGCGGATGCGGAGAAGTCTCGCCGCGTCGGCGAGCGAAATTGCGCGCGCGGCGGCGAGCGCCGAATATTCGCCGAGCGAATGGCCGGCGACGAAGGCAATATCCCGGGCGACGTCGAGGCCGGCCTCTTGTTCAAGAACACGCAACGTCGCGATTGAAACCGCCATCAACGCCGGTTGGGCGTTTTCGGTCAAGGTCAGCGTCTCGGCCGGACCGTTCCAGATGATGTCGCTGAGCGCCTCGCCCAAAGCTGCATCGACCTGATCGAATGTCTGGCGCGCCGGAGCAAATGCGTCGGCCAAAGCCTTGCCCATACCGACGGCCTGGCTACCCTGACCCGGGAAAATCAACGCAATCGTCATTGGCCGTTATTTGCCCCTTAGAGGTCGATGTGCCAGCAAGGCAGGGGCGAAAAATACCGCCATGGCACTGATGTCAAGGCGATCGCGCGTGACCGGCGAACAACAATTCGCGGAAGCATGCCCCTTGCAGCCCCGTTGTCGCGGCCTTGCCTTTCCGGACAGGCCGCGTATAAGGCCCGCTTCCGCTCGACCCCGGCCGGGGGCTGAACGGACGGCCATGCAGGCTTTTGCATGGTAGGGCCTGCGGGCCCGGCGTCCGGTGTTCCCGCCTTCAGAGCATTCGAGCCTTTCCCGAAGGGTTCGAGGGGCTTCGCGCCCGGGCGAGCACGGCAGACAGGAAAGGGCTTCTATGCCGCTCTATGAACACGTCTATCTTGCGCGCCAGGACGCCAGCGCGCAGCAGGTCGATGAATTGACCGCGCAATTGAAGGGCGTCATCGAGGGGCTCGGCGGATCGATCAAAAAGTCCGACTACTGGGGCGTGAAATCGCTGTCCTCTCGGCTGCGCAAGAACCGCAAGGCGCATTTCACGCTGCTGGACATCGACGCCCCGCCGCCCGCAATCAATGAAATCGAACGCCTGGAACGGCTCAACGAAGACGTTGTTCGCTATCTCACGATCCGGGTCGATGCGCATGAAGAGGGCCCGTCGGCGATGATGCGGCGCGCCGAACGTGATCGCGACCGCGACGAACGCCGTGGCGAGCGTGGCGACCGCGACCGCGGGGACCGCGGCGAACGGGGTGATCGCGGTGATCGCGGTGATCGCGGCGATCGGCCGCGGGATCGCGACCGGCGCGGCCGCGATGATTCCGATAACAGCGACAACGGAGGCGAGGAGTAAGCGATGGCAATGTCACCGCAGGCCGGCGGCGGCCGTCGTCCGTTCTTCCGTCGGCGCAAGAGCTGCCCGTTTTCCGGCGCGAACGCACCCAAGATCGATTACAAAGACGTAAAACTGCTGCAGCGGTTCGTCTCCGAGCGTGGGAAAATCGTTCCCAGCCGCATAACGGCGGTTTCAGCGAAGAAGCAGCGCGAACTCGCGCAGGCCATCAAGCGCGCGCGGTTTCTCGGCTTGCTGCCCTACGTGATCCGCTGAGCGAGGTCGCCATGGAAGTCATTCTGCTCGAACGTATCGCTCGGCTCGGCCAGATGGGCGAGGTCGTGCGCGTGAAGGACGGATTTGCGCGCAACTTTTTGCTTCCGCGCGGCAAGGCGCTGCGCGCCACCGACGAAAACCGCACACGCTTTGAAAAGATGAAGAGCGAGCTCGAAGCGCGTTCGCTCACGCTCAAGACCGAAGCCGATCAGGTCGCCGGGAAACTTGACGGCAAGAGCTTCACCGTTTTGCGCCAGGCCTCCGAGGCCGGCCAACTGTTCGGCTCGGTGTCGCCCCGCGATCTCGTGACCTTGCTGGCCGACGGCGGGTTCCGGCTCAATCGCAATCAGGTTGCGCTCAATGCGCCGATCAAGACCATCGGCCAGCACAAAGTGCCGATCGCACTCCATCCCGAGGTGGAGGTTTCGATCAGCGTCGTCGTGGCGCGCAACGAAGACGAAGCGGCGCGCATCGCCCGCGGCGAAGACGTCACGCAGCTACGCGAGCCGACCGAAGCGGAGGCCGCAGCGATCGCGGCCGAGGCCTTCTTCGAGCCGGGCGCCGGCGAGGCGGCACGACCTGAGGAAAGCGCCGAACAGCCCGAAGCGCCAGCCGAGGACGAGACCCCCTAAGCGGACCGGGACTTGTTGGTGCGGATTTGGGCTCGAGCTTGGGACCGGATCCAGGCCGGCGCTCGGCCATCAATCGGGGATATTGTCGCGTGGAACGGGTGCGCTGTCATTCGACTCTGCCGACACGCCCGCGTTTGTCGTCGATCGCAGTTCCGGAGCTTCGCCCGAATTTGACGCAGGAGCGGCAGGAGAAGCGACCACGGGAGCAGGCTCCTGCTGGACCGGTGCCGCCTCTTCATGGACCGGCTGACTTCCCTGAACCGGCTTGTCAGGCTCGGCTTTGGGCGACGTCGATGCCGCGCGAGGCTTTGCCTCGCGCCCTTTGGATTCCTGGCCCTTAGCGTCCTGGCCCTTCGGCTCCTCTGATTTGGCCCGTTCCGGTTTCGCTGGCGCACTGCCGCCGGCGCTGATGACGTAAGCAGCAAGCGCCGCCGCCTGTTGCGAGCTTGAGGCATAGTGCTCGCGCAGGAACAGCGACAGGGTGAGGCTGTTGCGGCCATTGGCGAGGCCGCGTGTGCTCTTGTGGCACGCCGCGCAGTAGTTCGCGAATAGTTCGGACGCAGGCTTGCCCTGGTCGATATTGGTCTGTCCCCGCGTCGGTTGCGCGGCAATCACGGCAACCGCAAGCGAAGCCACCCCGATCGCAGGCCCAAGACGTAAAAGCCCAAGACCGCGACCAAGACCCCGACCAAGACCGCAACCGAGACCCCGGTCGACACCCCGAAGCACGCTGACCCCCTGAATTGTTCCCCACTGCGCAGGCATACTTACCCCAATTTCGAACTGGCGCGACAGTCAAGCAGCCGGCATTTTCGCCCGGTTTTCTCGCCATTGCTGGTCAAGGAGGATTTTGTTTTAATGACGGCAATAACGAGACTCCACCCCGCGCAAAGGCGTTATCAAACGGCCTCGCCGGCAAAGCCTTGATCAAGCGCCAATCGGAGGAGGCTGAAACAACTGGCGGTGTGAGTGGAAACGGCCGTGGATCGTCTGCTGTTCACATTTTTGCGCAAATTCATCCGTCGTGGATCGTTTACCGTCACCACGGCGCGCGGCCGCACATGCGCGTTTGGTGACGGAACTGGCGCCCCCGTTGCTGTCCGGTTTGCCAGTGCAGCGGCCCAGCGCGCCGTGCTGTTCGATCCCGAGATGAAGCTCGGTGAAGCCTATATGGACGGCACGCTGATCGTCGAGCACGGCTCGATTGCCGATGTGCTGGCGCTGTTGTTGCGCCAGGGGCCTTTCGGCGCGCGCAATTGGGCGCTGCCGCGTGCGCTGCGCTATCTGTTCCGCCGTTTGCAGCAATTCAACTTGCGCTCGCGCTCGCGCAACAACGTCGCGCATCATTACGATCTCGACGGCCGGCTATATTCGTTGTTCCTCGACGGCGATCAGCAATATAGCTGCGGCTATTTCGAGCGGCCCGGCCAATCGCTCGACGACGCGCAGCTCGCCAAGAAGCGTCACCTCGCCGCCAAGCTGCGGGTCACGCCGGGCGCCGCGGTACTCGACATCGGCTGCGGATGGGGCGGACTGGCGCTCTATCTGGCCGAGATCGCCGGCGCGCAGGTTACCGGCATCACGCTGTCCCAGGAACAGTATCAGCACGCCCGCAATCGGGCGCAGGAGCGCGGCCGGCAAGACGTCGCGTTCAAGCTTGTGGACTATCGCGACGTGAACGGTAGCTTCGATCGCATCGTCTCGGTTGGCATGTTCGAACATGTCGGGGTCGGCTTCTACGACGTGTTCTTCAGCCAATGCGCGAAGCTTCTTGCCAGCGACGGCATTGCGCTCCTGCACACGATCGGCCGCTATAGCCCGCCTGGCGTCACCAATCCCTGGATTGCCAAATACATCTTCCCGGGCGGCTACATTCCGGCGCTTTCGGAGGTGCTGCGCGCCATCGAGCGGGCCGGTCTGATCGTCACCGACGTCGAGATCTTGCAGCTGCACTATGCCGAGACGCTCAAGGCGTGGCGCGAGCGCTTTCTCGCCCATCGCGACGAGGTGGTGCGACTCTACGACCAGCGCTTCGTGCGGATGTGGGAGTTCTATCTGGCCTGCTCGGAAATGGCGTTCCGGCTGGGCGAGATGGTCGTATTCCAGGTGCAGATGGCCAAAGAGAAGGGGCTCACCCCGCCGACCCGGGATTATATCACTCGCGAAGAGGCCCGCTTGCGCGCCATCGAGTCAGCCTACAGGCCGCCGCTGCGACTCGCGGGCGAATAGCGTCCGCCATCGTTCGGGGTTGGCGGTCAAGGGCCGCGCCGCTTTTTTCAAGCGTCCTGAGCGTGCGGTGGGTAACGGGGGAAAGCCCCGATGAAGGTTTCCATTGTCGGACGGCTGGACTATCGAAAGGAGCGGCGGTTGCGCGCATAACCGCCGCTGTCGTCGAGTGAGCCACGATGTTGAGTAACCAATTTGGAGCGAGCTTTCGCCGACTTTCGGCCTCGTGCCGCAAATCGGCCACAGCACGCGATTGCTCTGACCGGGACCATGCCAGTTTTCGATTCGACCGCCCGCAAGCAAGTCGCCCCGGAGCCGACGTTCCGCACGGCGCCGCACAATATCGAGGCCGAGCAAGCTTTGCTTGGCGCCGTCCTCGTCAATAACGAGGCGTTCTACCGGGTTTCCGATTTTCTCGAAGCCAAGCACTTTTTCGAGCCGATCCATCAGCGCATCTACGAATTGGCCGGCGGATTGATCCGCGCCAACAAAATCGCGACCCCGGTCACGCTGAAGACCTTCTTGCCGGGCGATGTCGATATTGCCGGCCTTTCGCTCAATCAGTATCTGGCCCGGCTGGCCGCCGAGGCGACCACGATTATCAACGCGGAGGACTACGGGCGCACGATCTACGACCTCGCTGTCCGCCGCGATCTCATCGCGATCGGCGAGGATATGGTGAACCTCGCCTATGACGCGCCGGTCGATTCGACTCCGGCCCAGCACATCGAAGATGCCGAGCGCAGGCTTTATGAAATTGCCGAGACCGGCCGTTTCGACGCCGGCTTCCAGCGCTTTGCGCACGCGCTGACGACGGCGGTCGACATGGCGGCGCGCGCCTATCAGCGCGACGGCCGCCTTTCCGGTCTGGCAACGGGTCTGACGGATCTCGACAGCAAAATGGGCGGGCTACAGCCCTCGGACCTGGTTATCCTCGCCGGCCGGCCCGGAATGGGCAAAAGCGCGCTTGCCACCAACCTCGGCTACAACATCGCCAAGGCGTGGACGGGCGAAATCCGCGCCGATGGTCACATGGCAACCGTCAATGGCGGCGTTGTCGGCTACTTTTCCCTGGAAATGTCGGCCGAACAGCTCGCCACCCGCATCATCTCGGAACAGACCGCAATCCCATCCAACAAGATCCGCCGCGGCGATATCAACGAAGCCGATTTTGAGAAGATCAGGGACGTTTCCATCGATTTGCAAAACCTGCCCTTTTACGTCGACGAGACCGGCGGCCTGAGCGTGGGCCAATTGGCGGCGCGCGCCCGGCGGCTCAAACGGCAACGGGGGCTTGATCTCTTGATCGTCGATTACCTGCAGCTCCTGCAGGGATCGAGCCGCCGGGCAGCCGAGGGCCGCGTACAGGAAATCACCGAAATTACGACCCGGCTAAAAGCGCTGGCCAAGGAGCTGAACATTCCGATTCTCGCCCTCTCCCAATTGTCGCGCCAGGTCGAGGGCCGTGAGGACAAGCGCCCGCAATTGTCTGATTTGCGCGAGTCAGGATCGATCGAACAGGACGCCGACGTCGTGCTCTTCATATTCCGCGAGGAGTACTATCATCAGATGCGCAAACCGACGGAGGCCAATCGCGAGAAATTCGCGGAATGGCTGGCCGAGGGCGAGCGCGTGGACGGCAAGGCCGAGGTGATTATCGGCAAGCAGCGCCACGGCCCTACGGGCACGGTGGAATTGCAGTTCGACGGGGCGGTCACGCGCTTTGCCAATCTCGATACCGCGCACCGGCCACAATTCTGAGGCCAATCAAAGCTCTTGCGCTTTACCGCCACGATGTCGGCGGTCATAAAGTGTCCATGGCACGCGCCAAGCGAATCTCGCCGGCCGCATCAAAGGCGGCCGCCGCTGACACCGGCGGCACGCTCACGATTGATCTCGCCGCGATCGCGGCCAATTGGCAGGCCCTGGCGCGCCAACTGATCACGGTTGAATGCGCGGCAGTCGTCAAAGCCAATGCCTATGGACTTGGGCTCAAGCCGGTGGTTGCGGCGCTCTCAAAAGCCGGGTGCAAGACATTTTTTGTCGCCGATGTCGCCGAAGCGCGAATCGTCCGCTCCCAGGCAAAGCAGGCCACGATCTATGTGCTGCACGGCTTCACGCAGGACGGCGCGGAGAGTTTCGTCGAACTTGCAGCACGGCCGGTCATCAACTCGATGACCGAACTTGCCGAATGGGACGCGTTCGTCGCCGCTCGCGCGTGGCAGGGCGGCGCCGCGCTTCATGTCGACACCGGAATGAATCGGCTTGGCGTTTCGCGCGACGAGGCGGCCGCGCTGGCCCCACGCGTGCAGACGCAGAACCATGGCATCACTCTGCTGTTAAGCCACCTCGCCTGCGCCGATACGCCTGACCATCCACTTAATGCGAAACAGCTGCAGTTATTTCGCGAGCTGCGCGCGCTCTATTCCGGCATCCCCGCGTCGCTCGCAAATTCGTCCGGGATCTTTCTCGGCGATGCGACCTATTTCGACTTGGCGCGCCCCGGCGCCGCGCTGTACGGCATCAATCCGACGCCCGGCCGGGCCAATCCGATGAGGAGCGTGGTCGAACTCTCCGGTCGCATCGTGCAGATCCGGGCGGTGGGGCGCGATCAGACGATCGGTTATGGCGCGACATGGACGGCGCGGCGCAATTCGCGCATCGCAGTGGTGGCGCTGGGTTATGCGAATGGCCTCCTGCGCGCCGGCAGTGCCAGCGACGGACATCCCGGCGGCGCAGCCATCGTCGCCGGCAAAAGATGTCCTATAGTGGGCCGGATCTCGATGGATCTTCTCATGCTCGACGTCACCGATCTTCCCGACGGCGCCGCCCGCCGCGGCGAGTTCGCCACCCTCATCGGCGGTGAACTCGGCATTGACGAGGTTGCAACGGCCGCGGACACGATCGGTTACGAGATCCTCACCCGCCTCGGGTTGTCGTGCCATCGCAATTACCGGGACGGCTAGATGGCGACGCGCGGCCAAAATTTCATTTGTCAGAACTGCGGCGCCGCTTACGCGCGCTGGGCCGGCAAATGCGAAGCCTGCGGGGAATGGAATACGCTGGTCGCGGAAAGCGCCGAGGGCCCGCGGCGGCCGATGCGCAAGGGTCGCCCCTTCGTGATCGAACCGCTGAAGGGCGCAACGCAAGAGGCGCCGCGTCTTGCTTCCGGGATTGCCGAATTCGATCGGGTCACCGGCGGCGGGCTGGTGCGCGGCTCGGTTTTGTTGCTCGGCGGCGATCCAGGCATCGGCAAATCGACGCTCCTGCTTGAGGTCGCCGCGGCTTTCGCACGCGGCCGCCATCGCGCCATCTACATTTCCGGCGAAGAGGCGGTGGCGCAGGTGCGGTTGCGCGCGGAGCGGCTCGGCCTCGCCGAGGCGGCGGTTGAAGTTGCCGCCGAGACTTCGGTCGAAGATATCGTGGCTACGGTCTCGCAGGGCGCGACGCCACGTCTTCTCGTCATCGACTCGATCCAGACGATGTGGACGCAAACCGTCGAGTCAGCGCCGGGGACGGTCACGCAAGTCCGCGGCTCGGCCGCAGAGCTTATTCGGTTCGCCAAGCGCAGCGGCGCGGCCGTCATTCTGGTCGGCCACGTGACGAAGGACGGTCAGATCGCGGGGCCGCGTGTTGTCGAACATATGGTCGACGCGGTGATGTCTTTCGAAGGCGAAGGTTCGCAACAATTTCGCATCCTGCGCGCGCTCAAGAACCGCTTCGGCCCGACCGATGAGATCGGGGTATTCGAAATGACCGGCGCCGGTTTGCGTGAGGTCGCCAACCCTTCGGCGCTGTTCTTGTCGGAACGCGATCTCGGCAGCCCGGGAACGGCGGTGTTCGCCGGCGTCGAAGGAACGCGGCCGCTGCTCGTCGAAATCCAGGCGCTCGTGGCGCCCACGACGCTGGGAACGCCGCGCCGCGCGGTGGTCGGCTGGGATCCGAATCGGCTGTCGATGGTTTTGGCGGTGCTGGAGGCGCATTGCGGGGTGCGTCTGTCCGGACACGACGTCTACCTCAACGTCGCCGGCGGCCTGCGAATCCAGGAGCCGGCTGCCGATGTAGCGGCGGCCGCGGCCTTAATGTCATCGCTGACCCACGCTCCCCTGCCCGCGCATGCGGTCTATTTTGGCGAGATCTCGCTCTCAGGCGCGGTGCGGCCGGTCCCGCAGAGCGCCGCTCGCTTGCGCGAGGCGCAAAAACTCGGCTTCACCCGAGCCATTGCCCCCGACGTCGCCCGCAATGAGGCCCCCGATGGCTTTACGGTGTCCGCCCTGGCCAGTCTCGACAGCCTTGTCGCCGATATCGCGCGTGAGGGCACCCCGGCGCTGCGACGGGTTGGGCGGCAGGAGGCCTGATCGGACCCGCCGCTGAGGTTAACGACCGGTTTTCGGGCAATGGGGCGATTTTGTGCCGATCTTGAACGCATTTCCGCGCGACAAGACGGGTGACGGCATGGCCTGACCCCGCTATACACGCGGCGGAAGCCGGAACCGATTTTCCGAATCGTGGCCCTGCTCGGAAACTGAAATGCCGATCACGCTGCTCGATATTGTCCTGATCCTGGTCATGCTGGTTTCGGGCCTGCTCGCCATGGTGCGGGGCTTCATGCGCGAGGTGCTCTCCATCACCGCGTGGATCTTGGCCGCGGTCGCAACCCTTTATTCGTATGGCAAGCTCCTGCCCTACGCCAAACAGTACTTCAACAGCGACATTGTCGCCGCGGTTGCCGTAATCGGCAGCGTGTTTCTGCTGACGCTCTTGGTCGTGTCGGTTTTCACCATCAGAGTTTCCGACATGGTGCTCGACAGCCGCGTCGGCGCCCTCGACCGCACGCTTGGATTTTTGTTCGGCCTGGCGCGGGGCCTGATCATCGTGGTCATCGCCTTTCAGTTCTTCATCTGGCTTGTTCCCGATCGCAGTCAGCCGCAATGGGTCAAAGGAGCCAAATCCAAGGTGGTCCTGGCTGGCACCGGTCAATGGCTGATGTCGATGTTGCCGGATGACCCCGAAAGCACCATCTTAAACAAGCTGAAGCGCGCCAAGCCTGAGGACACCGACAATCCCGCC
>JBQCCX010000065.1:0-4095 GCA_051961815.1 Xanthobacteraceae bacterium | reverse complement strand
GCTCGACCGCGAAATCTTTGGACCGGTGCTGCACGTGGTGCGCTGGCATCCGGACCGGCTCGACGTATTGTTGGATGAGATCGCGGCCAACGCCACCGCCCTGACGCTTGGTATCCAGTCCCGCATCGATTTGCGCTGCGCCCGGATCGTCGGTCGGCTTCCGCACGGTAATATCTACGTGAACCGAAATATGATCGGCGCCGTTGTCGGGGTGCAGCCGTTCGGCGGCACTCGACTTTCAGGGACCGGCCCGAAAGCGGGTGGACCCGACTATTTGCGGCGATTCGCGGCCGAGCAGGTCGTGACCGTCAACACCGCCGCGGCCGGCGGCAATGCCGGCCTGCTGGCTTTGGAGGATTGAATCGGGGCCGGCAAGGCCTCTTCCGAGGCCTTGAAATTGGGCCTTTTTTGCTTGATCGATCTCGTAAATAAAGTTGTAACAACAGGGAATTAACACAATCAGGACAAGATCAGGTTATCCTGATGCGCCATGGCTGATTCGATATGACTGATTCGATTACACGCCTCTACCAGGCCGCCTACGCCTGCCGGAACGACGATCCGTCCACCTCGCGGACGGCGCGGCTATTGCGTTCGGGCCGCAGCAAGATGGCCAAAAAGCTTGCCGAGGAGGCGGTCGAGGTCGTGATCGATGCCATGCACGGCGATCGCGAATCCGTCGTCAAGGAAAGCGCCGATCTGATTTACAATCTCGTAGTGCTGTGGATCGCCTCCGGCATCAAGCCCGAGGATGTCTGGAAAGAGATGGACCGGCGCGAGCGGCTGTTCGGCATCGCCGAGAAAGTGCCGAAGAAACTGCCGGAGGAATTTCCACGCCGGAAAATCGTGGTGCTCGAAGGCCGCCGCGCGCGCAAGCCGCGCTGAAACGTTCCGTATCTTAAACTTCGATAATGCTCGAGCAGGTCATTTCCGCACTCGCGGCCTGGATTGTCGCCGTGATTTCGGCGACCGGTTATTTCGGCATCGTCATTCTGATGGCGATCGAATCCGCCTGCATCCCGCTGCCGTCCGAAATCATCATGCCGTTCGCCGGCTATCTCGTCTCGATCGGCCGATTCAGCCTGGTCGGCGCCGCAACGGCCGGCGCGCTGGGCTGCAATCTCGGATCGACCGTCGCGTATTACGTTGCGGCCAAGGGCGGGCGCAAAGCGCTCGAACGCTGGGGCCGCTATGTCCTCATCAGCGGCGCCGAACTTGATCGCGCCGACTATTTCTTTGCGCGTTATGGGTCGATCACCGTTTTCATCGGCCGCTTGTTGCCGGTGGTGCGCACCTTCATCGCCTTTCCCGCCGGATTGGCGCGCATGCCGATGGCGAAATTCCAGATCTATACGTTTCTCGGATCGTGGCCGTGGTGCTTCGGGCTCGCTTATATCGGGATGGTTCTTGGCGCGCGCTGGGACAGCGATCCGACTTTCCGCAGCCTGTTTCACCGCTTCGATGTCCTCATCGTGGCGCTGCTGGCGATCGGCCTCGCTTGGTTTGTTTGGACGAGATGGCGTGAGCGCGACGGCGCGCATGACAACAAGAAATAGTCCTGCGGCAGATTTTTCTAATACGTTTCAATGGTCTGATGCGGGCGGCTTTGACCTTGTTGACGCCCAATTTCGCGGCCAATTTTCCCCTTCGCGAGGCGGCGTGACCGCTTGACGGCTCGTAATTTGGGCCGTGAATAGGCCATGCGGGGTGGCTTTGACAGATAGCAGTACCGACGGGCCTATGCAGAGGACGCGCAACTTCGCCTGCGGCGCTTTGCTGGCGCTGGTCTTCGCTTGCGCCTGCAGCCTCGCGCTGGCGCAGAGCGGCTCGCCGGCATCGCCCACCACCAGCGCTGCGCCAGCGGCGCCCGCGGCCGCGCAACAACCCGACGCGCAAGGTTCGCCTCAGCTGACGCTGCCACCGCAGCCGCCACCTCCAAGCGTCGCCTCGAGCCCCGCGCCCGCTGAGAAGCACGGCTTTTTCGACAACCTGGAGCGCTGGTGGCGCGATTCCGTGACCGACTTCAATGCCAAGCTCAAGGAGCAGCAGACCAAGATCGACGACTTCAACAAGAAGTCAGCGGAGGCGGCGAAAGACGCGGCGACCGCGACCCAGCAAGCGATGAAGAGCGCCGCGGATGCCATGGTGAAGTCGGCGACTTCGAAAGTGATCGAAATTCACGAACCAGGCGCCGTCGCCGGCAACGGCGCCGCCGACTGCGCCAGCGCCGCCGTCAATGCCTGCAAAGGCAAGGGCTTTTCCGACGGCCAGCCGCTCGATGTGCGCACCGCCGAGAAATGCAATGCCTCGCTGTGGCTGCAAGGGCAGGGGCAACGCTCGGCTAACGCGGAGTGCCCGGTCGAAACCGTCGTGTTGCGCGCCGCCTGCCAGTAGCCGCGCGCTTGTGCTTGGCGGAACGGTGCTAAACTGGATCTAGCTGCGTCGCCATGCCCGCGCTTGTCGCGGGCATCTCGCTTAGGTAGGGACAGCACGAACAGAACGGGATGGCCGGAACAAGTCCGGCCATGACGCGTCCAGGGGCTTCCGCCATGATGTCTAACGCCGATCGCAGCAAAGCCGCCGATATCCTCATCGCCGCCGAGAAAGAGCGCAAACAGGCGGTGCAACTGACGAAGACCTGGCCCGGTATCACCATGGAAGACGCCTACGCGATCTCGTCCGAGGTCGCCAAGCGCAGAATCGCGGCCGGCGCCAAGCTGATCGGGCACAAGGTCGGGCTCACCTCGAAAGCGATGCAGCGCTCGTCGCAGATCGACGAGCCGGACTACGGGCATCTGCTCGACACGATGATGATCGCCGACGGCGCCCGCGTGCCGCACGAAAATTATTGCTTGCCGCGGGTCGAGATCGAACTGGCCTTTGTGCTCGGCAAGCCGCTGCGCGGTCCCGGCGTCGGTCTGCCCGACGTGTTGCGCGCCACCGAATATGTCGTGCCGGCGATCGAGATCGTCGATGCGCGCCTGCAAGACCCGCGCAAGATCTTCGACACGGTGAGCGACAATGGCGCCGCCGCCGGCATCGTGATCGGCGGTCGGCCGGTGGGTCCGCTCGATATCGACCTGCGCTGGGTCGGCGGCATCATGTACCGCAATTCCGAGATCGAGGAGACCGGTGTCGCCGCCGGCGTGCTCGGCCACCCGGCCCTCGGCGTCGCCTGGTTGGCCAACAAGCTCGGCCAGCATGGCGTCCCCCTCGAGGTCGGTCACCTGGTGCTGGCAGGCTCGTTTACGCGCGTGGTGCATGCCCGCAAGGGCGACACGCTCCATGCCGATTTCGGCACTCTCGGCGGCATCGCCGTGCAATTCATCTGAGCTAACGTCCGGCTCTTGATTGACGCTGTGGCCCCGCGCGATGATGGATCACGACCTGGGTCGTAAACGCGGGCGGGCGGCAGCCGTGGTTGGACATCACTTGTGGCGCTGGATTGTGGCCGCTGTGGCAATCACGGCGCCAGCGGCGATGCTGCATGCCGCCTTGCCGAGCGAGCCCGAGGTTTCCGGTCGCACCTCGTTTGCCGGCCAGCTCCTGATCGCCTCACCGCAATTGCGCGCGCCATTCGATCACGCCGTGATCATGGTGGCGCAGCACGACCGCAACGGCGCCCTCGGCATCGTCATCAATCATCTGGCGGGGCGGCGTCCGATTGCCACTTTGCTGGCCGTGCTCGGCGCTGATGCGGCAAGCATCACCGCGGCCGCCGCCGACAATGTGCCGATCTTTCTTGGCGGCCCGGTCAGCCCGAGCATCGCCTTTGCGCTGCATAGCGCCGAGTATCGCCGGCCGCACACGGTCGATATCGATGGCCGCGTGGCCTTGACCGATGCCGCCGAGGTGCTGGGCGATATCGCTCGCGGCCAGGGCCCGAAGCAAAGCCTGATCGCGTTCGGCTATGCCGGCTGGTCGCCGCATCAGCTCGACGACGAGATCGCGCGCGGATCGTGGGTCGCGGCGCCGGAAAATCCGGCGCTGGTGTTCGACACCGATCGCTCCAGGGTGTGGACCGACGCGCTCGCGCTCCATAAGGGCGAGCATTGATCTGAAAGACATCTGATGCCCGAACCGATCACCATCCGC
>JBQCCX010000064.1:0-2911 GCA_051961815.1 Xanthobacteraceae bacterium | reverse complement strand
GCCTGCACGCGTACTTTGAGGCCTTTCAGATCATCCAGATTATGTATTTCTTTTTTGCTGTACATATTGCGAAGGCCTTGGGTGCCTAATCCGATGACGTGAAGCCCTTCCGTTGTCTGATCAATCATGTCGCGAATGGCTTCATAGACCTTCTGATCGGCCAGAGCCTTGACCATGTGATCGGGTCCGCGGAACAGGAAGTGCAGCGACATCACGCCCGCTTGCGGAGAAATCGTCGCCGTGTTCGCCGATGAAACGATCGCGAAATCGAGGTCGCCCGATTTCACGAGCTGAAGCAGCTGTGGCTCTTGTCCGAGTTGCGCACCTGGATACTGGTCAACGACCATTTGGCCGCCGCTGAGCTGTTTAAGCTTGGCCGAAAAGATGTCGTAGGCGACGCTATAACCGGAATTGAGCTGTTGATCGTGCGCGAACCGATAATGGGTCTGGGCGCTGGCGCCCCCTGAAAAGCCGACCAAGAAGCCGGCCATGACGCCGGCCGCGGTCAACGCCTGCAGGATCAAAGAGATTTTACGCTGCATGTCAGTCCTCCCCTTGTTTTCAGCGCCAGTCATTATTGTGGCGGGCGTTCTTCGAATTTTCCAAGCCGACCCTAGCACATCCAATCAGAGGTTGTGCGACAACGGCAATTGGGCGACGCCATTTGCGTTTCGGTCAATCGCTCGTCGTCCCTCATGGTGATGCAGTCGCGCCGGCACGGTCCTGAGTGTTGCAAAAGTAAACCGACGGTGAAAACGGCTCTACGCTTTTTTGTTTGATCGCCTTCAACTTCATCAATTATTTCCGGCATAAACTCTCCCCGCTGCATGCCGGTGACCGTCCGCGGCGCATTTTCGACCGGCATGACAGATGCGCCGTGACCGGATATTTTTCTCTGCAGTCTGATTGCTTCGGATCAGGCCTGCCCCATAGCGTGGCCGGAGACTGCGAAAGGAGGCGAGACCGATGCGAACCGCAGCTGCGATCATCATCTCGGCGCTGCTCACGACGGCGGCGCATGCCGATATCGTCCGCCTTCTTGCGTTTCCCGCGGCCTTGCTCGGCACCTGGGCGGAGGACGCCCAACAATGTGCAGCGAAGGACAAGTCCAACGTCCTCATCGAGGCTGTCAATTACGGCGACGGCAGCGGCAAGTGTGTGGTGCGGTGGATCGTCGAGACCGCGGGGTCGCGCGGCACCAACTATGCCGTGCACGCGATGTGCACCAGTGCGTTGCAACCGGACAAGACGCAGATCGTCAATATCGTCATCCGGCCGCAGGGCGACGGGCGCGCGGTCATGGGACGAGGCTTCGACAATCTGAAAACCTACCTGCGGTGTCCCGGCACGTGAATTTGCAAGCCCGTAGTCGGTTCGACCGCCGCTGCGCCGAGTGTTATTTTTAGCCAAGCGTTATTTTTATAAGATCCATTTCTGGCCGAACCGGCGTCTAACTCTTATGGCGATGTGACGTTTTTGCTGGTTGCCATGATAACGGCGCATAGCGATAATGCCCCTATCTAATAGGTAGCGGACGCCCGAAGCAGCGCCGATCGCGACGCCTGCTCGGTCGTCCGTTTAAGCCTTCGACACTTGGAATGGAAAATGACGGCGTCGCGGCCCCATCGATTCGAGAACGCCGATCGGCCGGATCGCTAACGCCGGGGAGTACCTCACCAACACACAAACGCATCAAACAAAGGAGGTGTGCGATGGAACCCGGGGGAAACACCAAAAAACGTTCCGTCACGCGACGTCGGCTTTTACAGAACACCGGTCTTACGCTTGCCAGCGCTGGCTTGGCGCCGGCGCTTTCGGCGCCATTCGTGTCACGCGCTTTGGCCGACAACACGGCGCTGTCGATCGTGCAATGGAGCCACTTCGTTCCGGCATACGATGTATGGTTCGATAAATTCGCCAAGGACTGGGGCGAAAAGAACAAGATCGCGGTAACGGTAGACCACGTTCCGGTCCAGAACGTTCCCGCACGCGCCGCTGCGGAGGCCTCGGCCGGATCTGGACACGATCTTTTCGGCTTCAACGGCGCCGGTGGCGCGCATCTCTACCGCAAGTTTTTTATCGACGTCAGCGACCTCGTAAAGGCGACCGAGAAAAAGTACGGCCAGGTCAGCACGATCGGCAAACAGCTTGGCTATAACGCGGACGACGGCACCTGGTCGGCGTTTCCCGATTTCTACATCAACTTCCCGGGCATGTACCAAAAAAGCCTGTGGGACGAGATCGGGATGAAGCCCGACACCTGGGATAACCTGCGCATCGGCGGCGCCAAGCTGAAGGCCAAAGGCCATCCGGTCGGCATCTCGCTCGGCCACAGTAACGACCCGAGCACGACGTGGCGCGGGCTGTTGTGGAGCTACGGCGCTTCAGAGCAGGACGAGGCTGGCAAGAAGATCGTGCTCGACAGCAAGGAGGCGGTCGAAGCGACCAAGTATGTCGCCGCTCTCTACAAGGAGGCGATGACCTCCGACGTGCTGTCATGGAATGACGCCAGCAACAATCAGTACATCGACTCCGGCGTCGGCTCATACATTGTCAACCCGATCTCGGCCTACCGGACGGCGCAGACGCTCAACAAGACGTTGGCCGACGACATCTTCGTCATCGAGCCGCCCAAGGGGCCGGTCAAGCAGATCATGGGTGCTGCTTCGGAATTCTATGGCATCTGGAAATTCGCCAAGAACAAGGAAGCGGCGATCGAATTCCTCAAATACTACGCCGACAATTGGCCGGAAGCCTTCAAGGCGAGCGAGGGTTACAATAATCCGTGCTTCGCCAATCTCGTGCCCAAGCCAATGCCGATCCTGTCGAACGATCCGACCTCGACCCCAAAAGACAAGCTGGCGATCCTGCAGGACTCCGACAAGTGGTCCGCCATCCCGGGCTATCCGGG
>JBQCCX010000063.1:0-2034 GCA_051961815.1 Xanthobacteraceae bacterium | reverse complement strand
CGTCTTGTTCGCCTTGTTGGTGAGCGCCTTGTTAGTAAGCGCCGTGCCGGCACTGGCGCAGGAGCCGTCCGGCTGCGACAAGTTCAAATGGCCGCTCGACAAGGAACGGGCGACCCTGACCGGCAGCGATCTGCCGAAATTGGCGTCGGGCAGCCGGGTGACCTGGCCGCTGCCATTTGCGACAACGGTGTCGCTGCTGCCGTTTACCGAGGCGAAGCTTCCAGTCGCTCCGGAGCGAGCGCCAAAGTCGAACAACACATTTTCCGGATTTATCGAAGCGCCTTCGCCTGCAAAAAGCGGCATCTACAAGATCACATTGTCGTCGGAGGGCTGGATCGACGTCGTGCAGGATGGCAAGCGGCTTAAATCGATCATTGCAACCGGCGCGACCGGCTGCGAAGGCGTTCGCAAGAGCGTGAAGTTTTCGCTTGCCGCAGCGCCATTCACGGTGCAGCTCAGCGGCATCGACGCGAACAGCGTCGGCATCGCGATCAGCAAAGAGTAAAAACGGAACCCGGCTATCGCCTGACGATATCCGGGAGAAATACGAATTCCTCGATCGAGCCCGGCTCGATCAGGTTGCTGATTATTGCTTCAGCGTATTGACGACTTTGAAGCTCGCCTCGGTTTTACCGCGGATGTCGTCGAGCGTCACGTCCGGCGCGAGCTCGATCAGCGTCAGCCCGCCGCCGTTTCTGTCGAGCGTGAATACCCCGAGATCGGTGATGATCATATCGACCACGCCGGCGCCGGTGAGCGGCAGCGTGCAGCGGTGTTTGAGCTTCGATTCATCCTTGGCCGAGTGCTCCATCACCACCACGACCTTCTTGACGCCGCCGACCAGATCCATGGCACCGCCCATGCCTTTGACCATCTTGCCGGGGATCATCCAATTGGCGAGGTCGCCGTTTTCGGAAACCTGCATGGCGCCGAGAATGGCAATGTCGATATGACCGCCGCGGATCATGGCGAACGAATCCGCCGAATTGAAATAGCTTGTGGTCGGCAACTCGGTCACGGTCTGCTTGCCGGCATTGATGAGATCGGCATCCTCCTCCCCTTCGAACGGAAACGGGCCGGTGCCGAGCATCCCATTCTCCGATTGCAGCTGCACGCTCATACCGGGAGGAATGTAGTTCGACACCAATGTCGGAATTCCGATGCCGAGATTCACATAGAAGCCGTCTTGCAGCTCCTTGGCGGCGCGTGCCGCCATCTGCTCGCGGGTCCAAGGCATTGGCGTTCGCCTCCTATTTGACTTTGCGCATGATCGTTTCAGGAAACCGGCTCGCGTCTAAACTTCGACGCCGGTCCCGGCCGGCGCGTCGGTTCGCTGCCGCTTGCGCACGGTGCGCTGCTCGATGTGTTTGACCGCATTCGGCACCGGCACGATGCGCTGCACGTAAATGCCCGGTGTGACGATGTGATCGGGATTGATGTCGCCCGGCTGCACCAGCTGCTCGATTTCGGCGACCGTCACCTTGGCCGCCGTGGCCATTGGCGGGTTAAAGTTGCGCGCCGTTTTTCGGTAGACGAGGTTGCCCTCGCTGTCGCCGCGATAGGCGTGCACGATGGCGAGATCGGCGAGGAGACCGCGCTCCATCACGTAGCGATGCCCGTCGAATTCGCGCACCTCCTTGCCTTCGGCAATCTGCGTGCCCACTCCGGTGCGGGTGAAGAATGCCGGAATCCCGGCACCGCCGGCGCGGATACGTTCCGCCAGCGTGCCCTGCGGGTTGAACTCAATCTCGAGTTCGCCGGCCAGATACTGCTGCATGAAGGTTTTGTTCTCCCCGACATAAGAGGAGATCATCTTCTTGATCTGCCGGGTATCGAGCAAAATGCCGAGCCCCTTGCCGTCGACGCCGCAATTGTTGGAGACGACGGTGAGGTTTTTCACCCCGGAATCGCGGATTGCCAGTATCAGGGTTTCGGGAATGCCGCACAGGCCGAAGCCGCCGGCCATGATCATCATTCCGTCCTTCAGCAACCCGGCCAACGCGGACCGCGCGTCCGCATAGACCTTGTTCATGT
>JBQCCX010000062.1:0-2893 GCA_051961815.1 Xanthobacteraceae bacterium | reverse complement strand
TTCCTCTGCGTCCCGGATTCGGTGCGGAATTGCGCGGCGTAACGCTCGCCGATGTCGCTGCGCATGACGCGGCCTATGCGGCGGTCCGCGCGGCGTTCGAAGACTTTTCGGTGCTGGTGTTCCGCAACCAGGATGTGAGCGACGAGAGCCAGCTTGCCTTTTCGCGGCGCTTCGGCCCGCCGGAGGTCACCAAGGTCGGCTCGCTTGGCACCGGGACGCATTTCGTCATCCTCACCACGATCGGTCCGGACGGCAAAGTCGTGCCGGCCGATCATCGCTACGCGATGCGCAACAAGGCCAATCAGCTTTGGCACACCGACTCATCCTTCAAGAGCGTGCCGGCGCTCGCTTCGATCCTCTCTGCGCGCATCATTCCGGACAATGGCGGCGAAACCGAATTCGCCTCGACACGGCTCGCCTTCGAACGGCTCGATCCGGCGACCCGGGAGAAGCTGGAAAGCTCCTTCGCGTGGCACCATTACGGCCATTCGCGCAAAAAGATCGCCGAGGGTCTCGCGACCACCGAGGAGCTCTCGACGCTGCCGCCGCAATGCTGGCGCATGGTGTGGAGAAACCCGGTCAATGGCCGCGGCGCACTGTATCTCGCCTCCCATGCCTATGCCGTCGAAGGCATGGATCCGGTCGAAGGCGAAAAAGCTATCGATAAGCTTACTGTGGCCGCCACGGCTGCCGAGACGACCTACGTCCACGCCTGGCGCGCCGGCGATGTGGTGATGTGGGATAACCGCGCCACCATGCATCGCGGCCGGCCGTGGCCGGCGCATGAAGCGCGCTACATGGTGCGCACCACGATCTCGGCGACCGCCGTGGATGGATTGGAGTCGATGCGCCCGCCGCCGCGACTCGCGGCGGAGTGAACGCACCTATTCCGCGGCCACAGCGGTGCCTGCGGCGAGAACCTCGCGCTCCATCTCGCGGCGGATGCGCGCCACGTTCTGACTGTCGTCAAGCGTGACATCGGCGCGCGTCAGAATATCTGCGGCGCCGACATCGCGCGTCAGCTTGACGTGATGCGCCAAGCCGATCGGCAAGGCGCCGCGCTGGAGACTCTGTGCTGCCGGAATGAGCTTGGCGTAAACGGTATAGCCGCCCTCGCCGTCGAGCATTTCGCCCGCTTTGAGCGGGCGCTTGGCGACCGCAACGGCATCGCCGCGCCAGCCGCGACACGATCCGGTGGGCTCGCCACGCAGCCCGGCGTTGAGAATCGAAATCGACAATTCGAGCCCGATCAGATGATAGGGCTTGTACATGGCCGCGTAGCGGCCGGTGGCATCGGTCGGCAAGCCATATTGTTTGAAGCAAGCGGCGGCATAATCGTTCGCCGCTTTGAGCACGACATAGACGCCCCAGCGCAGATCGCGTGGCACGGGGCCGCCGTCCCGCTCAAGCGAGGAGACGACCTCGACCATGCCGTCGCGCTCCAGCACGCCGCCAATCGATTTCGGGCGAAGCACCGTTGCCAGCGCATCGGCGCCGCAGGGCGGGAACAGTAGGCCGTCTTGCGGTACGTCGAGATCGCAGGCATTGGCGACCGCGGCCATCTCGATAGCCGACTTGGTGCCATCAAGGAAGGAATTGAACATCTGTGAATTCATACCGGCGCTGCGCGCCTCCGCGGCGGTGAGACCGTAGTGCTGCCATACGCCGTCCGGCGTGACAGTGTGGTAGGCCGGCAAATATTTGGTGCCTTTGCCGGCAGCGGCGACGATGAACCCGGCCGCGCGCGCCCAATCCACCATTTCGGCGATCAAAGCCGGCTGGTCGCCATAGGCAAGCGAGTAGATCACGCCGGCCGCTCGCGCCTTCGCCGCAAGCCAAGGTCCGGCCAGCGCATCGGCTTCGACGTTGACCATGACGATTGGCTTGCGCGCCTCGATCGCGGCAAGCGCATGGGCAATCCCGGCTCCCGGATCGCCGGTCGCTTCGACGACGACCTCGACACGTTCGTCGGTGCAGGCGTCGCGGCCACGCTCCGAAAATTGGGTGCGCGCGATCCGGCCGCCATCCCAGCCGACGGTACGGCAGGCGGCTTTGGCGCGGTCGAGATCGCGATCGCAGATCAGGGCGATCTCGACGCCGGGGATCGACGGCACTTGAGCCAAAAACATCGAGCCGAACTTGCCGGCGCCGATCAGGCCGACGCGCACCGGCTTGCCGGCTTCGAGCCGGGCTGCGAGCAGCGCTTGCAGGTTCATTATTCCGCCGCCACCTTGTGCGCCCGTGCGTAGGCGAGGAGCGCGTCATCGGCGACCGGCACGAGCGGGTCGAAGTCGCGATGTGCGATCCATTCCGGCCGGGTGAATTTGGTGATGTGGTTCGACACCGCGCACAGCGTCAAATAGACGATCTTGCGCGGGAAGGGCGTGATGTTCGGCGGCGAGGCGTGCACCAGATTGCCGTGAAACATCAGCACCGAGCCGGCTTTGCCGGTCGGTGCCACGATGCCGCCTTCGGCGGCGAGCCGCGTCACCGTCTCCTTGTCGAGCGTCCATAACGGATAGGACGTGGTCAGCGTGTCGTGTCCGGCGGCGAGCACGCCTTGGCGGTGGCTCTTCGGGATCAGCATCAGCGCGCCGTTGATCGGCATCACCTCGTCGAGAAACACCGCGATATTCATCGCGCGTGGCTCGGGCATGCCGTCGTCGCGCGCCCAGGTGCCATAGTCCTGGTGCCACTGCCACACGTCGCCTTCGAACGCCGCCTTGGCGTTGATCTTGAACTGGTGGACATAGACATCCTCGCCGAACACTTGGCGCAACGGCCCGAGCAACCGCGGATGCGACGCCAGCAGGCGGAAAGTTTCATTGAAGGTGTGCGCGGCGAACGCGGTGCGCGGTGCGCCCGATTTCTCGCGCCAGATTTCCTGGCGATC
>JBQCCX010000061.1:0-3428 GCA_051961815.1 Xanthobacteraceae bacterium | reverse complement strand
ACCGTATCCGGCTCCTGACGCTGCGTCGTGTAGCGCGACTGGCCCGGTCGCCGGCGGTCGAGATAGGGTTGAATGTCGGCTTCGGTGAGCGGAATTCGCGGCGGACAGCCGTCGACCACGCAACCGATCGCCGGCCCATGGCTTTCGCCGAAGGTCGTGACGCGAAACAAATGTCCGAACGTATTGAACGACATGAGGCGCTGATGACCTTAACCGGTCGGCATGAAATTGTGCCGGAGCGTTCGATTTCGTAGCCCGCAGGTTCTATCGGGTCAAACACGCCTTAACCGCCGCGCAAACCGGCTGACGAAGCGAACAACGTTGCCGCGTGGGCGCTCGGCGCAGAATCTTGTCGCCCAAACGGGCAGATCGTGCCGTGCACCGCGATCGAGCGTTCATGCACCATTCATCTCGCTGAACGCGGATTAATCGCAACCTGAACGTCCATTAAGCTACAGAAAAATAAGCATTTTTTGCGTTTTTCCATTGCGCTCGGAAGTGGCTCTGTGTCATTGTTTCTGGCGGCAAGGGGGCGAGGGCACAGGGACAGGTCAAGACTGCGCTCAGACCCGCGACTTGAACGAACCCTGCCGAAGTTCACACCAACGAAGGAAGACAGCCATGGCAACGAAGAAGAAGAAAAAGAAGAAGATGCAGAAGTAAGGGAGGGCGCGGGCCTCGTATTGGGGCTGCGCAAAACCTTGAGATTTTGCGGGGTCGCGATCCCGCCAAGCGGCTGAACACTGTTCAGCCGCTTTTGCTTTCAGAACACTGCTAGCCCGCTCGATCAGCGATAGCGCGACAGCTTGCCCTCAGCGAAGACATACACCACGCCCTGCTCAATCTGCGCATGCGTGGCCTGGTCCTCGGGCAGGATGTTCAGGAGCGCCATCAACGCACGCACGCCGCCGCCATGCGCCGCGACCACGGCGTCGGCTGTGAGTGAGCGATACCACCCGCCGACCCGCGCTCCGAGCTGGCGATAGCTTTCGCCACCGGGCGGCGCGAAATCCCACTTGTCGCGCTCGCGTCGCGCCAAGATGCTGGTGTCGCGTGCCTCGATTTCGGACAGCGTCAAACCTTCCCACTGGCCGTAAGCGATCTCGACCAATCTCGCGTCGACTTGGTAATCATCGGGTCGAAGGCCAAGCGTAGCGCGCAGGATCTGCATGGTCTCGCGAGCGCGCTTGAGCGGACTGGCAATGTATTTGAAATCCTGCGGCTGCCTCCGATCGCGCGTGAACAAGTCGCGTAGCAGAGCGCCGCATTCCGCCGCCTGCGTGCGGCCATGCGCATTGAGCACGGTGTCGCGGCGGCCCTGTAATCGTCCCTGGCTGTTGAAATCGGTTTCGCCGTGCCGGACGTAATATAGGATTGGCATTGCCCGTTTCCGCTTTCACGAGCGCTCGCATCGATCAGTAATTGCGCAGAAGACGCGCTGTGGCTTATTCTTTGCCAACCACAATGTCCGGCGCGTCGGGATGCTTCATGCCGACGATGTGATAGCCGGCATCGACATGGTGGATTTCGCCGGTCACGCCGCGCGACATATCCGAGAGCAGATACGCACCGGCATCGCCGACCTCCTCGATTGTAACGCTGCGGCGAAGCGGAGCGTTGTGCTCGTTCCATTTGAGGATGTAGCGGAAATCGCCGATACCGGAGGCCGCGAGAGTCTTGATCGGTCCTGAGGAAATCGCGTTGACCCGGATATTCTTCACGCCGAGATCCGCGGCCAGATAATAAACCGAGGCCTCGAGCGCAGCCTTGGCCACACCCATGACGTTGTAATGCGGCATCCATTTCTCCGACCCGTAATAGGTCAAAGTCAGCATCGAGCCGCCGTTTGGCATCAGTTTTTCCGCCCGTTGGGCGATCGCCGTGAACGAATAGCAGCTGATCAACAGTGTTTTGGTGAAATTCTCAGCGGTGGTTTCGATGTAGCGGCCATCGAGTTGATCCTTGTCGGAAAATGCGATCGCATGGACCAGAAAATCGATGCTGCCCCACGCGGACTGTACGGCGGCAAAGGCCGCGTCGATGGTCTTGGGTTCCGTTACGTCGCAATCGCCGACAACAATGCCGCCGACTTCATGAGCAAGCGGCTCGACGCACTTTTTCAGCGCATCCCCCTGATATGTGAAAGCAAGCTCGGCGCCATGGGCGCGGCAGGCTTTGGCAATGCCCCAGCCAAGGGAGCGGTTGTTGGCGACCCCCATGATCAGGCCGCGTTTGCCGCGCATGAGGCCTGAATTTTCTGGCATTCCCCGCCTACCCGAACTCGATTTGTCGCCTTTGCCTCCTATGGCATAGGGTCCCTGGACCATCAAGCGCAGGCCGGACAGCGGAATAGACGGCATTTGCTGGTGTTTTTTGATGTGCGTTCGGCAAAGGCGTATTGCTGCGGTGTAAACTCCAGGGTGATTCAAAGGAGGACCGATGCTTGAGTGAATTTCGGGAGCGGATCGAGGCGGCAATTCCGGCGCTGCGGCGTTATGCGCGCGCATTGACCCGCGACGCCGAAACTGCGGACGATATCGTGCAGGACACGCTGGTGCGGGCGCTGCGCTCGGAACACTTGTTTCATGGCGGAGATATGCGCGCCTGGCTCTATACGATCCTGACCAACCTCAATCGTAATCGCCTTCGTACGCTGGCGCGGCGCCCGGTGGTGACGCAGATCAAGGATACAGATGCGACCGCAAGCGGTCCGGATTCCGGCGGCCGAGATATCGTTCGTGCACTGGAGATGCTCACCGAGGAGCAGCGTTCCGCTTTGTTGCTGGTGGTGCTCGAAAGCCTGACCTACCGCGAAGTCTCCGAAGTTCAAGGCGTGCCGATCGGCACGGTGATGTCGCGGCTCGCCCGCGCCCGTAATGAAATCAAAGCCTATTTGGATGGCGAGCGCCCGGCGCTGCGCCGCGTGAAGTAAGACGAGAAAAAATGATGAACGATAGAGATCATATGAGCGAAGAAGAACTCAACGCCTATGTCGACAACGAGCTGCCTGCCGATCGGCGCAGCGTCGTCGAGGCATGGCTTTCGACACATCCCGACGACGCGGCGCGCGTTGCCGCCTGGCGCAAGCAGGCCGAGCTTCTTTGCCAGCGCTATGGCCATCTGGAATATGAAACCCCGCCGGCCCGCTTTGACCTCGATCGGCTGGCGCGCCGCCGCTTTGGCGCGCTTGCCGCCATCGCCGCAAGCTTGGCGGCATTCCTGATCGGGGCGGCTGCCGGCTGGACGGTGCATGGGATCCAAACCGAGAAGCCGTCGGATCTGGTGCGCTTCACCAATGACGCACTCCTTGCCTACCGGCTCTATACGGTCGAGGTGCGACATCCGGTCGAAGTTCCGGGCGATGAGCGGCCGCATCTGGTGCAGTGGCTGTCAAAAAGAGTGGGCTCGCCGCTCAACCCGCCTGAACT
>JBQCCX010000060.1:0-2791 GCA_051961815.1 Xanthobacteraceae bacterium | reverse complement strand
TGGCATGGCCACGCCGGGTGATCGCGCACGCGCAAGTCCGGCCAGTTGTGCCGTGCCGCGTCATAGGTTTGATCCTCGAAGGCGATGCACTCCGCGGCAGCTTCGGCGAATTGCTCGCGGCCGCTCGCCGCCGCCAACGACGCCAGCGCATAAGCAAAGCCTGCCGCGCCATGTGACATGCCGTTGAGCGGCGCGCCGCCGAATCCCTGGCCGATCCAGCTGCGTTGACGCGCTTCGCCAGCGCGATCCTGCGCCAGAAGATGCTCGCCGCAGCGGATCGCACGCGCGAGCGCCTCGTCCGATTGCGTATCGCGATGCAAACGAAGCAACGCCAGAATCGCGCCGGCCGCACCGCCCATCACGTCGAACTGCTTGTCCGCCGCAATCAGCTCGTCGCTGAAAAGGCGTCCCGCGCGCTCGGCGTCCTGCAACAGTGCGGTGTTGCCGAGGCATTTGCCGATCACGCACAGGGCATAGACGATCGAGCCGAGCCCGGTGGCGGCGCCGATGCCGAGCGAACGCGCAAAGCGGGCCGCGCGGCGGCTGTTCAAGCTTCTGCGGATGTGCGCAAGCCCGGTCAGCGCCAGCTCGGCCGATGGTGCGCGCCCGCGCACCTTGGCATGGGCGGCGAGGAATAGCGCAATTCCGGTCGCCCCATTGTAGAGATCGGGCCCAAGGCAAACGAGCTGGAACACTTCTGAATCGCCGAGCCAATCGAGTCCGATCCAGGCTGCGCTGTGGCCGCGGCGGACCGCGTGATCGGCCAGCTCGGCCGCAATCTTGTCGGCTTCCGCTTTGAACAAATCGGCGCAGGCGCCCGCAACGGCGCCGTTGTCGAGCGTGGCGCTGGGCTTAGGCTTGCTTGGCGCGCCCGATTGCTGGCTCAGATTTTCCCGGATGACGTCGACTTGCCAGGCGATCTCGTCGCGATCGAGCGTTTGCAACCGCCCACGGGCGCGCTCGAGCCCGGGGATTGCCGCGGTCTGAGCGCAGGTGCCGAATAGATCGGAAACCGCCGTGCCGTCGGTGGTGGTGACGAAGTACGGCACGTTGAGAGTAACGAGCGCCGTACGCTCGGCGCGCTGCAGCGGCCACAACGGGTCGCTTGGCTTGTCCCAGTCCGCCAGTCTGGCCATGAAATCGGCTTGTGCCGACCACACCGCGCCGTCGGCCATCTGACGATGATCCTTCAGGCGCCGCAGCAGCATGTAATAAAACCGCGTCGGGCGAACGACTTTGCGAACGGTCAGACCGGCGAAATCCTGCAGCAGCCGTTGCGCGGTCGCATCTCGCACCTGACGCGTCAGGAAATCGGCGTAATCAGCGAAGCCGGCGATGAAGCTCTCGACGTGATCGCCGAGCTTGGCGTAGCGGCCATTCACGTGCGGCAAGTTGGGCGTTCGCGCGCCGGCTTCTTGGACTTTGGCGGGGCGCATGGCGTCGGTGTTGACGTCCTTCCAGGCGATGACGATGCGCGCTCCCCAGTCTGCGGTCATCCCGCCCATCGCAAACACGTTGTTGTCGACCGATCGGCCATAGGCTGGTAGGAGCCCGACCGTCATCACCGAATTGCCGACGATGTCCATGGCGGCGTCGAACGCCGCCGCTTCCGGCTCGCCGATCTTGTGCTCCTCGGCCGAAGGCTGAAGGATGGTCTCGAGATCGATCGGGACCGGATGATCGCCGACCGCGATCATGTTTTCCTGATGGATGTCGGTCGCTACGAAGCAGTGCAGCAACGCCAGCCAGCCGCCGGCGCGACGGAAGAAAGTGTCACAATCTCGGGTATCGGCGCAGCCGGCATGCTCGATGAACTCGGTCCAGCCGTAGCCGGCGCGCGACAAGGCTCGGGCAGCCCTGAGCGCGACCGGCGCACCAGTGCGATTGAGCCGGTCGACCAATGCGCGCCAAGCGACGTCGAGCCGTAAATCCTTGGGCTTGTACACGACGCGCGCGCCGTCGACGAAACGCACGATCATGACGGCGCGACCGGCATTGTGCGGGTCGGATACGCCGCTTGCGATCTCGACGATCTTCGCCGGCGCGGACGCTTCGACGAGCTCGCGACGGATCGGCGGCAGGTCGGCGGCCAGCCGCTCGACGAATTCGCGCGTCGCATCGATCCACTGCCGGGTCAATACCGAGATCAATCGCAGCAGCACGGGTTTTTGTTCGAACAGCCGGCGCGAACCGCCGGCTCTGAGCTCGGCAATGAATTGACGGTATCGCGCCGTTCCGGGCATCGGCGTTGCAGCGGGTTTTTCGAGCTCGCGCGCTTTGGCGAAGGCTTCGTAAAGGGCGGGCGCACAAAGTTCGCATATTGCGGCGAGCAACATGTGCCGCAGCGACTCTCGCGCGGCTTCATCGAACTCGCTGCAGATGGACGCCTCGACCCCCGACCAGACCCGCGCCTCGGCACGGTCGATCACGGCGGTGAATAAATCTTCAAACGGATAAACGGGCGTGGCGTCAGGTTTGCCCTGCCAGCTTTCCTGTAAAGCTTGCTCGATCCAAACGGCGTCTTCGATCCATTGCGGGTAGGGTCCGCAGGCCCGGCGCCGGGCGCCGGCGAGCCGATTTTCGATTTCTTCCGGTGAGCGGCCGTCGCGCATGAGCCTTCGCGCAAACAACGAGGCATCGCCGGCGGCACTGGCCCGTCGCCAAGCCGCCATGCGCTGGGCCATCACATCGGCACCCGCAACCGCCGCACCGGGCTCTGGCGAAACTTCAAACGTGTCGGAAAGCAGCTCATCGAGCGTTGCCGCACGCAGGCTTAAGCGTTGGTAAAATG
>JBQCCX010000059.1:0-17055 GCA_051961815.1 Xanthobacteraceae bacterium | reverse complement strand
GTATTGACGAAAACCAGCGTGGTGCGATGTGTCTTGATGAGCGCATAGAGCTCGGGAAGCGCATAACGCGCCGAATGGCCGGCCCACGGAAGGTGCTCGTCGCTATCGAGCATCGTCACCTGCGGCGGCGCGCCGCCTTCCGCCACGATCAGATCGGCGCGCGCCAACTCATGGTGGTCTCCTTGGCGCTGCGGCACCATGAAACGGCAGAGATCGTCCGGCTCGGCAACGGTTGCGGACAGTCCGATGCTGCTTAATTCCGGTGCGATCCGGAACAGGCGCGCAAGGCCGAGCGACAGCAAATCGCCGCGCTTGGAGGTGACAAGCGCGTGCAGCTCGTCGAGCACGACGCGGCGGAGCGCACCAAACAAATAGGGCGCGTCCGAGGAGGCGAGCAACAGCGCCAGCTGCTCCGGCGTGGTCAAGAGCATATCCGGCGGATGGCGGCGCTGGCGCTGGCGTTTCGATGCCGGCGTATCCCCGGTGCGCGTCTCGACCCGAACCGGCAAGCGCATTTCCGCGACCGGAATTTCAAGATTGCGCGCGACATCGACAGCAAGCGCCTTCAGGGGAGAAATGTAAAGCGTGTGCAGGCCGGATGCCTCACCGCGCGCGCGAGCAGAACGCGCGCTCAATTCCACCAGGCTCGGCAAGAAGCCGGCCAGCGTCTTGCCGCCCCCGGTCGGCGCGATCAGGAGCGTCGAGCGGCCAGCACGAGCCCTTGCCAAAAGTTCGAGCTGGTGCGCTCGCGGCGTCCAGCCACGGCTGGCAAACCAGCGCGTGAATATGTCCGGAAGCAGCGGCGGATGGCGTTCGAGCAAATTCACCTCGGCAGCGTAAAGCCAGACGGTTTTTGAATGAAGCGTCCTCAAACAGAAGCAACCAGCGACAGCCCGTTGACCGGCACGCCTTTTTCGGTGCGAATCGCGGCGCTTTCGAGCCCGAGCAGCTGCAGACCCGCGCTCGCAATCACACCGCGCACATAACTCTCGCCATGCGCAAAGCGCAGCGTTGGCAACAATGTGACGCCGGCGCCGGAGTGAGTCTCGACGGTAAAAGCGACAATGCCGTGCGGCGTCAGCACGCCGGCAATGCCGGTCATCAACGGAGCGAGGTCATTGACGTAAACGAACACATCGGCCGCGACCACGAGGTCGTATGCCGCCTTGTCGGTCAACTCTCCGTCAAGAAAAGAGCTGATACTGCCGACGACGAGCCGATCGTAATCGCCCTTCGCTTTCGCGCGCGCGACCATCGCCGGAGACAGATCGACGCCGACGCGCCGCGCAACAAAGGGGCGAAACATCTCTGCGGCAAGTCCGGTCCCGCAGCCAAGATCGAGCAGCGATCCGAACCGCAGCGGCCGGCCGGCTCGCTCCAGCGCCGAGGTCACTGCCGCCAGCAGCAGCGCCGGACCGCGATAGTGCAGATGCTCGGTCAGCGCGGTCTCATAACGGGCGGCGTATTGGTCGAACAGCCGCCGCACATAAGGCTCGGTCATCGCCGGTGCGTGATCGCTGGCGCCGAGCCGCGCCAGTTGCAGTCGCGCGCCATGATAGTCGTCCGGATCGGCCCCGCTCGCCGCCCGGAATGCCGCCACGGCGCCGTCGCGATCGCCGAGGCGATCGCGGATGGCGCCGAGCGCGAACCAGGCCGTGGCGAAGCCGGGGACTGCCGCGACCGTCTGCGTCAGCACGTCCGCGGCGGCGGCAAAATCGCCACGCGCGGCAAGGTCGACCGCGGCCTTGTAACGGCGTTCGCTGAGGATGTCGCCGGAGGAGACAAATAACGGGCCGGTCTCGGGGCCGGTGTCGGTCATGCCAAAACTCTTGGAAGCTCCTGGAACGCTCGCGCCGGGATCGATCGTGATTATTTATCACTCGTGATCCGACCTGAAGACATTCTCGTTCCGTCGCCGTCCGGGGTTTGCTGCAAGCGCGGCGGTTTCCATATCGACCCGACCCGGGCGGTCGAGCGCGCGGTGATCACCCATGCCCATTCCGATCATGCCCGCCCGGGCCATGGCGCGGTGCTGGCGACCCAGGAAACGCTCGACCTGATGCGGCTGCGCTACGGCGCGGCCTTCGCCGGCACGACGCAGGCGCTGCGTTACGGCGAGAGCCTCGACCTCGCCGGCGCGAAAATCACGCTGCACCCGGCTGGGCACATCCTCGGCTCGGCCCAGGTTGCGGTCGAGGTCGACGGGCTGCGCGTGGTTGCCTCCGGCGACTACAAGAACATCGATCCGAGCGCCGATCCCACCTGCGCGCCGTTTGAGCTCGTGCGCTGCGATCTTTTCATCACCGAGGCGACGTTTGCATTGCCGGTGTTTCGACATGGCGAGCCGGACGCCGAGATCGGCAAGCTTCTGCATTCGGTTGCGTTGTTTCCCGAACGCGCCCACCTGGTCGGCGCCTATTCGATCGGCAAGGCGCAGCGCCTGATCGCATTGTTGCGAAAAGCGGGCCACGATGCGCCGATCTATCTGCACGGCGCGATGGAGACGATCACAAATTATTATGCCGAGCGCGGCGTTGGCCTTGGCGAGCTGCGGCTGGCGCGCGGCGCCAGCAAAGCCAATCTCGCCGGCACGATCACGATTTGCCCGCCTTCGGCTTTGAACGATCTGTGGACGCGCCGGTTTCCCGATCCGGTTGCCGCCTTCGCCTCGGGCTGGATGCGAGTGCGCGCCCGCGCGCGCCAGCAAGGCATCGCGTTGCCGCTCGTGATCTCCGACCACGCCGACTGGGACGGATTGACCGCCACCATCGCGGCCACCGGCGCCAGCGAGATCTGGGTCACTCACGGTCAGGAGGACGCGCTGATCCATTGGTGCGCCAGCCGCGGACTCAAAGCGCGACCGCTCGACATCGTCGGCTACGGCGACGAGGAGGGCGAGGATCGCGCGGATGAAAGCGGCGAAGACGCGTCATGAATCGCTTTGCCGAATTGCTTGATCGCCTCGCCTATGAGCCAAGCCGCAACAACAAGCTCCGGCTGATCGTCGACTATTTTCGCTCGACGGGCGATCCGGAGCGCGGCTGGGCGCTGGCGGCGCTCACCGGCACTTTAAGCTTTCCGCATGCCAAAGCCGGACTGATCCGGAGCCTGATCGCCGAGCGCACCGATCCGGTGCTGTTCGAGCTTTCTTATGATTACGTCGGCGATCTCTCCGAAACCGTGGCGCTGATGTGGCCCACCGCGCCGGTAGCAGGAGAGCGTATTGCTAGTGAAAATGCTCTCACTCTGACCCGCGTCGTCAAGACGCTGGCGACGCTCGGCAAGACCCAATTGCCGCAGCAGCTGGCGCGCTGGCTTGATGCGCTCGACGAGACCGGCCGCTGGGCGCTGATCAAGCTCGTCACCGGCGGCTTGCGCATCGGCGTATCGGCTCGCCTCGCCAAAGCGGCAGTCGCAACGCTCGGCGATAAGGATGTCCACGACATCGAGGTGATCTGGCCCGCGCTCGCCCCGCCTTACGGCGCATTGTTCGCCTGGCTGGAGGGGCGCGCCGATAAACCGGTGAGCAGCGATCCGGCGCCGTTCCGGCCGCCGATGCTCGCTCATGCGCTTGATGATTCCGATCTCGCGGCGCTCGAGTCTGCGGATTTCATGGCCGAGTGGAAATGGGACGGCATCCGCGTTCAGGCGGTGGCCGGCAGAGAAAACAAACCGGACGGCAGGCTGGTCGCGCGGCTTTATTCGCGCACCGGAGAGGAAATCTCGAAAAGCTTCCCCGATCTCCTCGAAGCGCTGCACTTGCCGGGCGCGATCGACGGCGAACTCCTGATCATGCGCGATCGCCGGGTGCAAAGTTTCAACGTGCTGCAGCAGCGCCTCAATCGCAAATCTGTCACCGCCAAGCTGATCGCGGAATTTCCCGCGCATCTGCGCGCCTATGATCTTCTGGCGGCGGGTGAAGAGGATTTGCGCGAACGGCCTTTCGCCGAGCGCCGGTCCCAGCTCGAAGATTTCGTGGCGCGGCTGAACGACGAACGGGTCGATCTGTCGCCGCTGATCGCGTTTCGCAATTGGGACGAACTGATCGCGGCGCGAAAAAATCCGGCGGCTGCCGGAGCGGGTCCCGATGCCACAGCCGTTGAAGGCGTCATGCTCAAAGCGCGCACGGCAGCCTATTTGCCGGGCAGGCCCAAGGGCCTGTGGTGGAAATGGAAGCGCGACCCGTTCATCATCGATGCGGTGCTGATGTATGCCCAGCGCGGACACGGCAAACGCTCGTCTTTTTATTCCGACTATACTTTCGGGGTCTGGACCAAGGGCGAAGACGGCGAGGAGCTGGTGCCGGTGGGCAAGGCCTATTTCGGATTTACCGACGAGGAGCTGCTCCAGATTGATCGTTTCGTGCGGCGGAACACGATCGAGCGGTTCGGCCCGGTCCGCGAGGTCGTGCATGAGCCCGATCGCGGCCTGGTGCTGGAAGTGGCGTTCGAGGGTCTGCAGCGGTCGTCGCGTCATAAATCGGGGCTGGCGATGCGGTTCCCGCGGATCAATCGGCTGCGCTGGGACAAGCCGCCCGGTCAGGCCGATCGGCTCGATCGGCTGGAAACATTGCTGCGCCACATCGAGCAGGACCAATTGCAGGGGCAGATCGCGTGACGCCCTCAAAGCGGCGCGCCGCTGTCAAGCTGCGCCGCGGACGCCGAAGCGATCTCGATGCGCTCGCCGCGCTCGAACGCGAGATCTTTGCCAGCCACATTTTCGCCGGCCACATCATTTCGCGCGCGAGCTTTCGGCGGTTGCTGGTATCGCCAAGCGCCGCATTCATCCTCGCCCAAGCCGGCATCAAAGCTGGCGCCAAAACCGGCGCCCAACGGCAACTCGCCGGCTATGCCCTGGTGCTCTACCGCGTCAAATCCGGCGCGGCGCGGAT
Source organism: Xanthobacteraceae bacterium (assembly GCA_051961815.1). Lineage (GTDB taxonomy): Bacteria > Pseudomonadota > Alphaproteobacteria > Rhizobiales > Xanthobacteraceae > BOG-931. The sequence continues at coordinate 12,164 of JBQCCX010000059.1, read as the reverse complement.
ATATTCGATCGGCGTCGCCGCCCGCTTCCGCCGCCGCGGATTGGCACGCCTGCTCGTGGCAGCGGCCGAAAAAGATGCCGTCGCGCGTCGCCGCAAAGCGATGCGGCTCGAAGTGCGGGCGGATGACCGTGGAACACTCGCGCTCTACGAGTCGTCCGGTTATCGTAGCGTCGGACGCGCTCTGGGGTATTATGCCGGCGTCGATGCCCTGCGCCTCGAAAAGGTGCTCGGCGAGGAACCGCGCCAGCGTTCATGAGTCTTTTACACGCTACGCTGACTCTGATATCCGGCTATGAGCACCGCGCGCCGCGCCTGACATCAACTGCATGATCGGCCTCACCTCGCATCTCGGCCTCGACCCGAAAGGGACCCCGCCATGACCGGTTGGGTCATCCTCGTCGACCAGCCCCGCGATCTGCCCAACGCTGAGACCCCTCATAAGGTCATTACCACCAGCGAATATCTGGCGCGGCCGCGGCTGTTCGAATTGGGACGACCCAAACTCGTCAACCTGGCGCGCTCCTACGCCTATCAATCGAAAGGCTATTACGCCTCGCTGCTGGCGGAGGCGCGCGGCCATCGGGTCGTACCTACGGTCGAGACCATGCTCGAATTGCGCGAGCAGAAACTCTACGAGCACGCGCTGCCCGATCTCGAAGAGGAACTGAACCGCTGTGCGCGGCGCGCCGACTTTCAATGCGAGGGCGAATTCAAGCTCTTGGTCTGCTTCGGCATCGCTCGCGACGACCGTTTCGAGCCGTTCGGGCGCCTGTTGTTCGATTGGTTCCGCTGTCCGGCGCTCGAAGTGATTATCGAGACCGGTGGCACGTGGCTGGCGATCGACCGCATCCGGCCCCGCGCCATCACGCGGCTTGCCAATGGCGAAGCCGAATTCTTTCGCGAGTCGCTGCACAATCACACCAAGCGCGAATGGCGCGACCCCAAGGCCCGCTCGGTCGCCAAATACGATCTCGCGGTGCTTTACGATCCGAACGAGAAGACCGCCCCGTCGTCGCCGGATTCGATCAAGCACTTCGCCCGTATCGCCGAAAAAATGTCGGTCGATGTCGAGCCGATCACCAAGCGCCAGCTTGCCGAACTTGCCGAGTTCGACGGCCTGTTCGTCCGCGAGACCACCTCGATCGACAATCACACCTACCGCTTCGCCCGCCGCGCCTGGCAGGAGGGCATGCCGGTCATCGACGATCCGATCTCGATGATCCGCTGCACCAATAAGGTCTTTCTGGTTGAACTGTTGCAGCAGAACCAGCTGCCGACGCCGCCCACCGTGATCCTCGCCGAGGATACGGATTTCAACAAAGCGATCGACGAACTGGGCCTGCCGCTGGTGGTGAAAATTCCCGACGGATCGTTTTCGCGCGGCGTGCACAAGATCGCTTCGCCCGCCGAATTCGGCCGTATCTGCGACGAATTGTTCGAGGAGACCGATCTCCTGCTGGCGCAGAAATTCCTGCCGACCGATTTCGATTGGCGGGTCGGCGTGCTTGCCGGCGAGCCGCTGTTTGTCTGCCAATACCGCATGGCGCGCGGACATTGGCAGGTGGTCAAATACCGGCCGGACGGCTCCTCGCATGAAGGCGGCTTCCGCGCATTCGGGCTCGATCAGGCTCCGCGCGAAGTGATCGACATCGCCGTGCGCGCGGCGCGGCCGATCGGCGACGGATTCTATGGCGTTGACCTCAAGCAGACCGCGAACGGCGTCGTGGTCATGGACGGCACCGACAACCCGAGCCTGGAACACGGCATCGAAGATTCCGTCGGCAAGGACGAAATCTGGACGCGGCTGTTACGCTGGTTCATCGACCGATTTGAGCAGTAAAGACACTCCGTCACCCTGAGGTGGCCGCGACAGCGGCCCTCGAAGGGCGACGGCCGCATCCTTCGAGGCTCGCTTCGCTCGCACCTCAGGATGACGGCCGCTTTCGCGGCAATCCGGAATGACGAGGCCGCCGCTACTCCGCTGCCGTCTTCTCCCCGCTGCCCTTCGCCACCTGATCGAGCGGCCAGCGGGCGCGCGCGGCAACCTCGAGCGGATCGGTCAAGCCGAGCGCCAGCCGTTCGGCGCCGGCCCAGGCGATCATGGCCGCGTTGTCGGTGCACAGAGCCGGCGGCGGCGCGACAAGCTCGGTACCGACTTCGAAAGCCACCCGATGCAACACCTTGCGGATCGCCTGATTGGCGGCGACGCCGCCGGCGCAAACCAGCGCATTGGGATTGCCGATCTGGGCGCGGAACAGCCGCAATCCGCTGCGCAGCCGATCGCGAACGACATCGACCACCGCCTGCTGGAATGAAGCGCAGAGATCGGCGACATCCTCGTCGCTCAGCGGCGCGATTTTTTCCGCTTCGAGCCGCAGCGCGGTCTTAAGTCCGGAGAACGAGAAGTCCGCGTCGGCGCGCCCGCTCATTGGCCGCGGCAAGTCGAAGCGTGTGCCGTCGCCGCGAGCAGCCTCTTTTTCCACCAGCGGCCCGCCCGGATAACCGAGGCCGAGCAGTTTCGCAGTCTTGTCGAACGCTTCGCCGATCGCGTCATCGACGGTGCCGCCCAGCCGCAGATAGTCGCCGACGCCGCGCACCCCGAGGATCTGGGTGTGGCCGCCCGAGGCGAGGAACAGGCAATAGGGAAATGCAGTGCCGTCGGTCAGCCGCGCCGTGAGTGCATGCGCTTCGAGGTGATTGACCGCAAGCAACGGCTTGTCATGCGCGAGCGCAATGGCCTTGGCTGTGGTGAGCCCGACAAGGACGCCGCCGATCAGGCCGGGGCCGGCTGCGGCGGCGATGCCATCGAGCGCCGCGAATGAGGTCTGCGCCTCGCCCATGGCCTTGGCGATGATGCGGTCAAGCGTCTCGACATGGGCGCGGGCGGCGATCTCCGGAACCACGCCGCCGAACTCGGCATGTTCGCTGATCTGCGACAGCACGATATTGGACAAAATACGGGCGCGGCCGTCATCGCTGCGGCTCACCACCGCGGCCGCGGTTTCGTCGCAGGTCGTCTCGATGCCGAGAATGTTCATCGGTGTATTATAGCCCGGTTGTGCACGATCCCGAAAAGTGGGCACCGCTTTCTGACAAGATCATGCGCCAACAAAAGATGTTACGGAGTCCCAGTTTAACCGGATCACGCCGTCGATGAGCCAATCCTCGAATCCGGCACGCCTGTTGCGCATCGGCTCGCGCGGCTCGCCGCTGGCGCTCGTTCAGGCGCGGCAGGCGCAAGCCGCGCTCGCCAAGGCCTGTGGTCTCGTGCCGGACGCGATCGAAATCACGATCATCCGGACCTCGGGCGACAAGATCACGGATCGTCCGTTGGCCGACGCCGGCGGCAAAGGCCTGTTCACCAAAGAGATCGAGGAGGCATTGCTGTCCGGCGCCATCGATTTCGCCGTGCATTCCTCCAAGGATATTCCGGCCGTGTTGCCGGCGGGGCTTACGCTCGCCGCTTTCCTTCCGCGCGAGGACCCGCGCGACGCGCTGATCAGCAAAGCGGCCAGATCGATCGGCGAGCTTGCTCGCAACGCACGGGTCGGCACGTCATCGCCGCGCCGGCAAGCGTTGCTCAAGCGGGCGCGGCCTGATCTGCGCATCGTACCATTGCGCGGCAATGTCGAGACCCGGCTGCGCAAGATCGATGCCGGCGAGATGGACGCCGCTGTGCTTGCGGTTGCCGGACTAAAGCGCCTCGGGCTTTTTTCTGAAGCCGCCAGCGCTCTCGATGTCGAGGAGTTTTTGCCGGCCGCGGGCCAAGGCGCCATCGCCATCGAGACGCGCGCCAACGACGAGAGCGCCCGCGCGCATGCCGCGGCCGTCGATCATGCCGACACTCACATTGCGCTTGCCGCCGAACGCGCTTTTCTTGCCGCCCTTGGCGGCTCATGCCGCACGCCGATTGCCGGCCATGCGCGCCTCGACGGCGATATCCTGAATTTTTGCGGCCTCGTTGCCAAAACCGACGGCAGCGAGGCCCTCGAAGTCTCACGTCGCGGCCGGTCGGTCGATGCGGCGGCGCTCGGCGCCGATGCCGGCTACGAAATCAAGACCCGCGCCGCCGCCGACTTCTTTGTCGAGGATTGAGGGTGCGCATCCTGGTGACACGACCGCAACCGCGTGCCGCTGACACCGCATCGGCGCTGCGCGCGCGGGGCCACGAGCCGATCGTCGCCCCGTTGTTTGAAATGGAACGTCTCGCCGATGTCGATCCGAAAGCCGGACCTTGGGATGCGATCGTGCTCACCAGCGCCAATGGGTTGTCGGGGATTGCCGCGTTCGCCCACGACAAAAAGTGGTGCGGCATACCGGTTTTTGCCGTGGGCGATGTGACGGCGCAGGCGGCACGCGACATGGGTTTCACGGATGTCACCTCGGCAGGCGGCGCGGTGAACGATCTGGTCGATCTCGCCGCCGCGCGCGTGCGGCCACCGGCGCGGCTTCTTTATCTCGCTGGCGAGGAGCGCAGCGGCGATCTCGCGGGGGCGCTACGCAGTAAAAGTTTCGAGGTCGATCTGGTCGTGGTCTACCGGTTCGCGACCCCGCACGTTCTGCCCGAAGCGGCCGCCGCGGCGCTCGCTGGCGATGTCGACGCCGTCCTGCATTTCTCCCGCGCCGCCGCCGAGACCTTTCTCGATGCCGCGCGCGGTTCGAACCTGCTTGAGGCGGCGCGGACAAAGCCGATCCACTTTTGCCTTTCACAGCAAGTCGCCGCGCCACTACGCGAGGCCGGGGCGGCGCGCATTCAAGTCGCAGCGCTGCCGACCCAAGATGCCTTGCTCGAACTTTGTGGTAGGCAAAGTATTTAGGCCGTATTTTCCCTTAATAAGGACCGCATGACCACCGACGCGGACGACAAAGCAGGCCGGCGGCCCCCGACCATCGAATTGGCGGCGACCGAAGTCAGTAGCCCCGCCGAACAGGCGGCAGCGGCCGATACCGATACTGGCGGGACGGCCGAGCAGCAGAGCGCCAGTTCGGAGACGCCAGCCTCTTCTCCGTCGAGCCGCTTTACGTCCTACATTGTCAGTGTGCTTGGCGGCGCGGCATTGATGGCAGGCCTCGCCGCCGCGCTGTGGTTTGCCGGCGTCATCCCGTCGCGGGAGGCCGCCCCGGTGGCCTCCGCGACATCGTCCAGCATGCCATCGCCCAGCACGCCATCGCCCGCCGCGCCGGCGGTGAATTCGCCACCCTCACCTGCCGCACAGAACAATCCCGCGACGGCGGATTTGGCGGCGCGCCTCGACAGGGTCGAACGCAGCGTCGAAGCGCAACGCAGCGATCCGGCACTCGGCAACCGCATCGCCGAGCTCGCCGCCCAGACAAAATCGCTCAGCGACAATCTCGCCGCGCTGACGCGCCGCGTCGACGAAACTGCGGCGACAAGCCAAAGCGCCGGCAAGCAGGCCGATATGGCGCTCAATGCCGCGCAGGCGGCAAAGGGCGCGAGCGAGGCGGCTGGCAAAGACCAGCTCCGCCGCGACGATATCGAGCCGCTTGCCGCCCGCATCATGGCCCTGGAAAGCGCGGTTAAAGGACTTGCGGCGGCGACGGCGCCACTCGCCGCCGCCGGCGCCAATGATCGCGCGGCCCGGCTGACTGTCGCGGCGCAGGCGTTGCGTGCGGCGGTCGAGAGCGGTGCGCCTTACCAAAGCGAATTGAATGCGGTGCGGTCGCTCGGTGTCGATCAGAACGCCACGACAGCGCTCGAACCGTTTGCTGCGAGCGGCGTTCCGAGCGCCGCGGCGCTGGCGCGCGAACTGGCGGCACTCGTGCCGGCGCTCCAGGACGCGGCGGAGCCGCGGTCCGGCGACGCGACTTTCCTTGATCGGCTCAAAAGCAATGCACAAAAATTGGTGCGCGTCACACCGCTCAATGCACCGGCCGGTAACGATCCGCAGACGGTGGTCGATCGGATCAGGCTCGATGCGGCGCGTGCCGACACCGCCGCGGCGCTTGCCGATCTCAACGCGCTGCCGGATGCGGTAAAGCCGCTCGCCGCAGCCTGGAGCAAAAAAGCCGGCGCCCGCGATGCCGCCGTTGCGGCGAGCAGGAAGATCGCGGCCGACGCGCTCGCGGACCTCGCGCAGCCGAGCGCCCGATGATCCGGGTCGCGCTTTACCTCATCCTCGTTGGCGTGATCGCCTATGGCGTCGCGCTTCTGGCCGATCGGCCGGGCGACGTGGTCGTCACCTGGCAGGGATTGCGCATCGAGACATCGCTTCTGGTGCTCGGCGCCGCGATCGTCGCGGCGGTCGTTGTTCTTTTTCTTATCCTTGCAGTCATTCGCTGGATCACGCGCTCGCCAGTGATGCTGGCCCGGTTGTTGCACAATCGCCGCGGGCTGCGCGCGTATGAGGCGATTTCGCAAGGCCTGATCGCGGTCGGGTCCGGCGATGTCGCGGCCGCGCAGCGGTTCACCGCGCAAGTTCAGCGGCTCGCGCCCGGCGAGCCGCTGGCGCTGCTCTTGAGCGCGCAGGCGGCGCAACTCGCCGGCGATCCCGACGCGGCCGGGCGCGCCTTCCAGACCATGGCGGCGCGGCCCGACACCAAGGTGCTCGGGCTGCATGGACTATTCATCGAGGCGCAGCGGCGCAACGATGCCGCCGGCGCGCGCGCTTATGCCGAAGAGGCGGCCCGCATCGCGCCCGCACTCGGCTGGGCCGGCACCGCGGTTCTCGAAGCGCGCTGCCGTGACGGCGATTGGGCCGGCGCCCTCGAACTGCTCGAGCAGCAACGGCGCATGCTCGACAAGGCAAGCTATCGCCGCCAGCGCGCGGTGCTGCTGACTGCGCGGGCATTGGCGCTCGAAGACAGCGACCGCGATGCCGCCAAGGAATCCGTGCTCGAAGCCAATAAACTGGCGCCCGACCTGGTGCCTGCCGCCGCGCTCGCCGGACGGCTCTTGGCCGAGGGCGGGCACTTGCGCAAGGCAAGCCGCGTCATCGACAGCGCCTGGCGCGTCAATCCGCATCCGGAGCTGGCGCAAGCCTATGCCGAGCTGCGCTCGGGCGAATCCGCGCGCGAGCGGCTCAAGCGCATCGAGGCGGGGGCGCGGCGCGTCCCGGGCCATATCGAAGGCGCACTGGCGGTGGCGCGCGCCGCGATCGAAGCGCAAGAATTTGGCAAAGCGCGCAGCGAGCTTTCACCCTATCTCGAGCGGCCAACCCGCCGGGTTTGTGTGTTGATGGCGAGGCTCGAACGTTCCGAGCGCAATGACGAGGGCCGCGCCCGGGAATGGATGGCGCGCGCGCTCAACGCGCCGCCCGATCCGCAATGGACGGCGGATGGATATGTTTCTGACCGCTGGCTGCCGGTGTCACCGGTGACCGGCCGCCTTGACGCGTTTGTGTGGCGGGTGCCGCTCACTGGCGCCATCGCCGCGCCCATTATCGAGCCGGAGCTTCCGGCCGCTGTGAGCACGGCGCCAGCGCCGCGGGAGCAGAATGCTGCCGTCGCTGCCGAGCCCGCGGGCGGCCATTTGCCGCCGGCGTCGGTAAAAGCCGAGCCGGTGATCCCGCTCGTGCACGCGCCCGACGATCCGGGGCCCGACGCGACGGAAGAAAGCGAAATACCGGCCGACCAAGAGACCGGCTGGCGCAAGATTTTCCAGTAGTGCCGCGCCTTGTCCGGTCCGTCCCCCTGCGCTATGTTCGTATGCACTATAGTGCATGGGGCCCGATGCCGTGCGGCTTAGCAAAAAATCCAAGACGTTGCGGAAACCGGCGCCGGAGACCCAATCCAACGGCCGCGCCGCTGCCGGGTTTCTCGCCGCGCTCGGCCGCGAAGTCCGGCGCGGCCGGGCCAAGCGCGGCATGACGCGCCGCCAACTGGCTTTGGCGTCGCACACCTCGGAACGCTATCTGGCACAAATCGAGAGCGGCACCGGCAATCCGTCAGTCACGGTGTTGCGGGCCATTGCGCAGGCGCTCGACAGTCCCGCCGCCAATCTGCTCGGCGAGCCTGCATCGCAAAGTGGCGAGCGCGCGGCGCTGCTCGAGGCGATGGCGCAGCTGCCCGATCGCTGCCTCGTCGAAGTCACGCAATTGATCGAAGCGCGCTTCCTGCCCCCCGATCGTGCCGATCGCGCGCGGCGGATCGCTTTGGTGGGCTTGCGCGGCGCGGGCAAATCGACGCTCGGCCGCATGCTGGCGCGGCATCTCGGTTGCGCTTTCATCGAGCTCGACCGCGTCGTCGAACAGGACTACGGCGCCAGCATTCCCGACATGATCGAGATGGCGGGCACTGCGACGTTCCGCCGCCATGAGCGGGCGGCGCTCACGCGCGTGATAGGCGAACACGAAGCCGCCGTAATCACCACGGCAGGCGGCATCGTGTCCGATCGCGACAGTTATGCGTTATTGCTGCGGCGCAGCCACACGATCTGGATCAAGGCGCGCCCGGAGGACCATATGAGCCGGGTGATGGCGCAGGGCGATTTTCGACCGATGGCGCAGAACCGCGAAGCGATGACGGATCTGGTGGCAATTCTTGACGCGCGGAGCCCGGATTATGCCCGCGCGCAGGCGCAGCTCGACACATCGGGCGAAACGATCGAGCAAACCTTCGCCAAGCTCGTGCGGATCGTCACTGACCTGGTGGGACCGACAGGGGCTGATCGCCGCATATCGGCAGGAGGCGCGCGGGCGTGACGCTGTCCGATACCGGTTTTCTCGATTTGCCGCCGCTGCGGCTCGAATACCGCATGATCGGGCCGCGGCCGGATGCGGCGCCCACGATCGTGATGCTGCATGAGGGCCTGGGCAGTATTGGGCTCTGGGGACAGTTCCCCGACAAGATCGCGGCAGCAACCGGCGCCGGCGTCTTCGCCTATTCACGCGCAGGCTACGGCAACTCGACCGGCGCCAAGCTGCCGCGCGCCACGAGCTTCATGGATGAGGAGGCGCGCGAGGTGCTGCCGCGCGTGCTGGCGGCGATCGGGTTTCGGCGCGGAATTATCCTCGGCCATAGCGACGGCGCGTCGATCGCCACGATCTATGCCGGCAGCGTGCAGGATCATCGCGTGCGCGGGCTCGTTCTGATCGCGCCGCATTTTTTCGCCGAGGAGATGGGGCTTACCGAGATCCGGCGCGCGCGCAAATCGTTCGAGACCGGCGCCTTGCGCGAGAGGCTCAAACCGTACCACGCCGATGTCGACACCGCGTTCCGCAGCTGGAACGGGCCTTGGCTGCATCCCGACTTCGAAAAATGGGACATCACCGAAACGCTCGGCTACATCCGGGTCCCGATTCTGATCGTGCAAGGCGAGAACGATCAGTACGGCACGCTCAAGCAGATCGAGGCGGCGCGGCAGGAATGCTTCTGTCCGGTCGAAGCTGTGATCCTGCCCGGCATCCGGCATATTCCCTATCGCGAAGCGCCCGACCTCACGCTCAATGCCGTTGCCGAATTCATCATGCGGCTGCTTCGCGACCACCACGAAGCGGAACCCGTGGCCAAGACCGGGATTGCCCTCCCATGAATTATAATACATATGAGGGGCGAGCCCGGTCCAGGCGGATAGCGGTCGAAGCGCGGCGAGGAAGACCATGATGGGCCAGATGGATCAAGTTGCCATGCGCGAGCGCAGTGACAATCGCGTGCGGATCGATTTTCAGACCGAACCGGCGCGCTATCGCCATTGGAAGCTGAAAGTCGACGGCGAAATCGCCACGCTGGTCATGGACGTCGACGAGAAGTCACCGCTGTTCGACGGCTACGATCTCAAGCTCAATTCCTACGATCTCGGCGTCGACATCGAATTGGCCGACGCGATCGAGCGGCTGCGCTTCGAGCATCCGGCGGTACGGGCGCTGGTGCTCCGCTCGGCGAAGCCACGGGTGTTTTCCGCCGGCGCCAATATCCGGATGCTGGCGGGCGCGAGCCACGCGCATAAAGTGAATTTCTGCAAGTTCACCAACGAGACCCGCAACGGGATCGAGGATCTCAGCGAGAACTCCGGGATCAAATCGATCTGCGCGATCAACGGCACGGCGGCGGGCGGCGGTTACGAATTGGCGCTGGCAACCGATTACATCATGCTCGTCGACGACGGCGCGGCGGCGGTATCGCTGCCCGAACTGCCGCTATTGGCGGTGCTGCCGGGCACCGGCGGGCTGACGCGGGTCGCCGACAAACGCCGGGTCCGGCGCGACCATGCCGATGTCTTCTGCACCACCGAGGAAGGCGTCAAAGGCAAACGCGCCGTCGATTGGCGGCTCGTCGATGCCGTAGTGCCAGGCTCGAAATTCGACGCAGCAATCGAGGCGCGCGCCAGGGAATTCGCGGCGCAGTCCGGCCGGGCGGCGTCCGGCGCCGGCATCAAACTGACCCCGCTTTCACGCAAGTTTACCGACGACGGCATCGGGTATGGAACCCTCGCCGTCGAATTCGATCGTCCGGCGCGGATCGCGACCATCCTCGTTCGCGGTCCCGCCGCGGCGCCGCCGGCCTCGGCCGAAGCAATGGTCGCACAAGGCGCCGAGTTCTGGCCGCTCAAGCTGGCGCGCGACCTCGATGACGCGATCCTGCACATTCGCCTGAACGAACTCGAAATTGCCGCGATCGTGTTCAAATCGTCGGGCGATGCGAGCGAAGTGCTGGCCTACGACCGCTTCCTTGACGCCAACCGGCAGCATTGGCTGGCGCGCGAGACCCGCCTCCTCTGGAAGCGCGTGCTCAAGCGGGTCGATCTTACCTCGCGCTCGCTGGTGACGCTGATCGAGCCGGGCTCGTGTTTTGCCGGTACGCTCGCCGAATTGCCGCTCGCCAGCGATCGCGCCTACATGCTGATTGGCGGCCGCGGCGGCGACAACAAGCCGCCGGCGAGCATCGCGCTGGCGGAGGCCAATTTCGGCCCCTACCCGATGGCGAACGGATTGACGCGCCTGGCCAGCCGCTTCCTGGCGAGCCCCGGCGATCTCGACCGCGTCCAGGCCGAATGCGGCAAGATGATCGAGGCGGAGGCGGCGCAGCGGCTCGGGCTTGTGACTTTCGCACTCGACGACATCGATTGGGACGACGAAGTGCGCGTGTTCCTGGAAGAGCGTGCGAGCTTTTCGCCCGACGCGCTCACCGGCATGGAAGCGAATTTGCGCTTTGCCGGCCCGGAGACAATGGAATCGAAAATCTTCGCGCGGCTGACCGCGTGGCAGAACTGGATTTTCCAGCGTCCGAACGCCATCGGCGAAGACGGCGCGCTCAAGCGCTACGGCAGCGGCCACAAGCCGCTCTTCGACACGCGCAGAGTATGAGAGGACCGGACCATGAATATCGAGAACGTCGATTACACCACCAAAATTCCGAACAACGTCAATCTGACCGACGACCGCCAGGTGCTGCGCGCACTGGAGAGCTGGCATCCCGGCTATATCGACTGGTGGATGGATATGGGTCCGCAAGGGTTTCAGGAGGCGCTCGTCTATCTGCGCACTGCGGTGTCGGTCGATCCGAAAGGCTGGGCCAAATTCGATTACGTGCGGATGCCGAATTACCGCTGGGGCATCCTGCTCGCGCCGAAGGAGGAAGGCCGCAAAATTCCCTTTGGCCGCCATTACGGCGAGCCGGCCTGGCAGGATGTGCCGGGCGAATATCGCGCCATGCTGCGGCGGCTGATCGTCATCCAGGGCGACACCGAGCCCGCTTCGGTCGAACAGCAGCGCCATCTCGGCAAAACCGCGCCGTCGCTTTACGACATGCGCAACGTGTTTCAGGTCAATGTCGAGGAAGGCCGCCATCTGTGGGCGATGGTGTATCTCCTGCAAAAATATTTCGGCCGCGACGGCCGCGAAGAGGCGGCCGAATTGTTGCGCCGCCGCTCCGGCGATCCCGACAAGCCGCGCATGCTCGGCGCCTTCAATGAAGCCACGCCTGACTGGCTCTCGTTCCACATGTTCACGTTCTTCACCGATCGCGACGGCAAGATGCAGCTCGAAAGCCTGGCGCAATCGGGTTTGGATCCGCTGTCGCGCACATGCCGCTTCATGCTGACTGAAGAGGCGCACCACATGTTCGTTGGCGAGACCGGCGTCGGCCGCACCATCCAGCGCACGTGCGAAGTGATGAAGGCGGCGGGCATCGAGGATCCCGGCGACATCGAGAAGGTGCGGGCGCTCGGCGTGATCGACCTGCCGACCATCCAGAAGAAGCTCAACCTG
>JBQCCX010000058.1:0-2285 GCA_051961815.1 Xanthobacteraceae bacterium | reverse complement strand
GCATGAACGGTCGGCACGTCTGCGGCATCTGCCGGGAGATTATTCGCTAGCGCCAAACGCTGGCTGCGGCCGTCTTTTCTCTTCCTCGAGAACTAGAGACACGCCCGGCCAGCAGGCCGGGGACGCGTCTATTGTATCGAGCGCCACGACTGGCGAGGGACCGCGCAAGGTTGATTGCTAATGGAGCTTAAGCTCTACGATACCCTGACCCGTGAAAAGCGCGTGTTCGCGCCGCTCGATCCGTCCAACGTGCGGATGTATGTGTGCGGCCCGACCGTCTACGACTTCGCCCATATCGGCAATGCGCGGCCGGTGATCGTGTTCGACGTGCTGTTCCGGCTGTTGCGGCATCTCTACGGCGCCGCGCACGTCACTTACGTCCGCAACATCACCGACGTCGACGACAAGATCAACGCGCGTGCCGCGGAAGAATATCCGGCCCTGCCGCTGAACGATGCGATCCGCAAGGTCACCGAAACAACCGACCGGCAATTTCATGAAGATGTCGCCGCGCTCGGCTGCCTGCCGCCTACGGTCGAGCCGCGTGCGACCGAGCACATCGCCGAGATGCGCGCGCTGATCGAGCGGCTGGTCGAAACCGGCAACGCCTATGTCGAACAGGACCACGTTCTGTTCAGCGTCGCGTCGATGTCGGACTACGGGAAACTGGCGCGGCGCTCGCTCGATGAGATGGTCGCCGGCGCCCGTGTGGAAGTCGCGCCCTATAAGCGCGCGCCGATGGATTTCGTGCTGTGGAAGCCGTCGAAGCCGGGCGAACCGGCCTGGCCATCGCCGGCGGGCATCAAAGCGCCAGGCCGCCCTGGCTGGCACATCGAATGCTCGGCGATGTCATGGAAGCACCTCGGCGAAACATTCGACATCCATGGCGGCGGCATCGATCTCGTTTTTCCGCATCACGAAAACGAGATCGCGCAGTCGCGCTGCGCCTTCCACACGCCGGCGATGGCGAATTACTGGGTGCATAACGGCTTTCTGCAGGTCGAGGGCGAGAAGATGGCGAAGTCGCTCGGCAACTTCGTCACCATCCGCGATCTTCTGAAAGAGTGGCCGGGCGAGGTTTTGCGATTTCAGATGCTGATGACTCACTACCGACAACCGCTTGATTGGACCAGAAGGCGCACAGAAGAGGCCGCCGTTGCCTTAGACAGTTTTCGCCATTTCACGACGGCAGCTGATGATGGTGCGGTATCGCCAGGCGTGCTCGCAGCGCTCGAAGATGATCTGAATACACCTCAACTTATTACCGAGCTTCACAAGCTTGCCGATGACGCCCGGAGTGGCAACCGGCGAGCCGCGTGCGAGCTGAAGAAGACATGCGCATTTCTGGGTTTTGAATTGAAAACAAACCTACAGGAAGTCTTAAAACGCCAACGCGGTGGAGTGAACGAGGTTGAGATCAAATCATTGATCGCTGATCGTGCTGCTGCGCGTGCACGAAAAGATTGGGGAGAATCCGATCGCATCCGCGACGAGCTCGCCAAAATGGGCGTTGTGCTTAAGGACAGCAAAGACGGCACGACCTGGGAGATTGCGCGATGAATCCCCGTCCGCTGCCGCAGCTCGCGATGCGGCCGATGCTGCCGACCGATGTGCCGCTCCTTGCCGAGATCTTTCGCGCGGCGATCGAGGAATTGGCGGCTGACGATTACAACGAGGCGCAGCAGGAGGCCTGGGCGTCGGCCGCCGACGACGAGGAAGCGTTCGGCGTCAAGCTCGCGCACGAACTGACGCTGGTCGCGACCTATGGCGGCGCCGCCGTCGGCTTTGCCGCGCTCGCTAACAATACACGCATCGACATGCTTTACGTTCATCCGGCCGCATCCGGACAGGGCGCCGGCGCCATGCTATGTGATGCATTGGAGAAGCTCGCCGCTGCGCGCGGAGTCAAGGAAATCACCGTCGACGCCAGCGATGCGGCGCGCGGCTTTTTCGAAAAGCGCGGGTTCTCGGCGCAAAGCCGCAATACCGTATCGGTCGCCGGCGAATGGCTCGCCAATACCACCATGACCAAGCCGCTCGTTGCCGGCGGGAGACCATCATGAAACGTCCAGACACGCCGTTTCCGCGACACTGGCTCTATTATTTGATCCTCAAATACGCGGTGATCGGCGCGGCAGTGATCGTGTCGCTCTACACGATCTTCCGCCTCTACCGCGGTTAGGACCATGGCGCGCGAACGACTCTATTTGTTCGACACGACGCTGCGCGACGGCGCGCAAACCAATGGCGTCGACTTTACGCTCGCCGACAAGCTTGCGATCGCC
>JBQCCX010000057.1:0-31945 GCA_051961815.1 Xanthobacteraceae bacterium | reverse complement strand
CGCGAGTTCTTTCGACCGGATGGCCGCCGCCGTCGGCTTGCCAGCGCCCAGTTTCTTGTCCAGTCCGGCAAGGATTGCCTCGATGCCGACGAGCGCGTCCGATCGGAGATAGATGTCGGCCGCCTTCTGCCCATCGCGCAGGCCGCGCGGGGCATCGTCCAACTGAATCTTGCACGCCTTTGCGAAGTAATGTCCGCCACCGACGTAGTAGGACAGGCTGGTGCCGACCGCGAGCACGACGTCCGCAGACTCGTACATCTCTCTGCCTAACGCGGTGAAGTAGCTGCCGGTGGTGCCGAGCCCGTACGGATGATCGTCGAACAATCCCCGCGCCGGCAGCGTGTTGGAGAGCAAGGCGCCGCAACGATCGGCGAGCTTGATCGCCGCATCGCGCGCGCCGGAGCGCAGCAGGCCACGGCCACCGAGGATAATCGGCCGCTTTGCTGCCGCCAGCCGATCGACCGCCCCGGCCACGATCTCGGGATCGGGCTGCATGCGGCCGACCTTGGGCTGGTACATCGCCGAGGTCTCGTAGGGTTGGTTCGCCATGTATTCGACCTTCTGCAGGTCGTAGGGAATGCCCAGCACTACCGGGCAGCGTTCATATTTGGCGATGTGAAATGCCTCGCGCACATAGTCCATCATGCGCGGCACGCTATGCGCGGCGATGTAATGCGCCCCGGTCGCCGTCACCAGCGGCGCCTGATCGATGTACTGATTGTAGAACTTGGCGTTGATCGGCGACTCGCCGGCGAACACCAGCATCGGCAGGCGCGCGCGAACCGCAGCCGGCAACGCCGTCATCAACTGGGTCACGCCAGGGCCGCACGTGACCGAGGCAACGGCGAGCTTTCCGCTTGCCGCGTTGTAGGCTGTCGCCGCCGCTACGGTACAGTGCTCGTGCCTGACGTGGACGGTATGCACGCCCGGCAGTTTGGCAAAGGCGGTGGACCAGTGCATGTTGCCGTCGCCCATCAGGACGAACTGCGTGTCGACTCCCTCCGCAAGGAATGCTTCTGCGAGGGCCTCGTACAGTCTGGGCATGGGCGCGGTCTCATTTGGATCATGAGGTGATCTGGGCGGCAACAAGCATGCCCGGCGACGTCAAGTCAATTCGATTGAAGCATTCGGGTCCGCGATCCCAAAGCAAACTTTTATCGATGGCGCGGCATTTGCACTATGTCCGTCTGGCTTCATTGAGGAGCCGCCTTAGCGGTTGCGCAGGGCTAATGAGCCTGCCGCGGCCCGTTATGCCGGATTGAGGACGGTATGACGCGGGCGGAATTCATCTCGGCTTCACCCAGGAATTGCGCGACGGCCTACGCTGGCTTCGTCGCCATGCTATCCTGAGCTCCAAGCATGAGGCCGAGGACAATGGATAACAATTCGCCATCAGCGAAATACTCGGCGTGGAATCCGGGCCTTCAGTCACAATTGCCACGCGAGTATTTGCCGCTCTCCACCATATTTTGTGCCGAAAACGTTGTGACGACGATCGCAAAGGCCCAAGAACTGAGCGATTTCTGCGGTCTGCCGACTGATGAGCTTGTCGCATTTCGGGTAGAGCGACTGATTGTTCACGAGCTCCTCATTCACGTGACGACCGGCATTGCTGTGCCCGATGGCCGTGATTACGAGGATCTAGGGATAAACTTCCGCGAGATCGCAACAACCATTCTTGATCGATTTATAGCGCCGCATCGCGCGCACTTGACGCGCATCTTCGAAGAACTGAAGCAGAATGCTTCTGAGATCATTGAGCGTGAACTCACAAATTCATCACGACCCAAAGCGCCAGTACCGGTCAATCAATCGGGCCTTTCACGCTTGCTGTTTGTCTTCACTAAAAAGTCATCGCAGCCAGCCCGGTCTTCGGAGACTGTAGCGCAGCGTGATCAACGGATCATTTCCGAGTGGCGTCAAAAATTGCAACAAACAAACGAGCGCTTGCAAGCTGCTTGTTTTGCCGCTCTGCACAAGATTGCGACGGCGGTAATCAGTCGGCGGGGTCGGTTGTTAGGTGACAACAAGCTGCTGAAAGAATTGGCCGTCACATTCGTGTGCAATGACTTCGGCAGTGAAATGATTGGTGAGGCTATTTTTCCGTTTATTCAGGAAGCTGCCGCATCAGAAGGCTATCGATTATTACCTCCGCAACAAAAACCGGTGGTTATGAATGTCAAGGGCGCACCAGCTTCGGGGAAAAGCACGATGCGGCCCTTACAGAAGGTCCTTACCGGAAAGCTCAATTTGCCATGGGACGAGTTCGCGCTGATCAGCCCCGACATTTGGCGAAAGTTCCTCTTAGACTATTCAGGGCTCGGCTCTGCTTACAAATATGCCGGTACGCTGACCGGGCACGAAGTTGAAATCATCGATAAAAAGCTTGATCGCCGCATGGCGAACCGTGCTGCCGAGGGTGAGATGCCGCATTTGCTGATCGATCGCTTTCGATTCGACAGCTTTGTGCCCAATCTGGACGAGGGTTCAAGGCGTTTGCTGACCCGCTTCGGTGATCTTGTGTACATGTTTTTTATGATCACGCCGCCAGTGATGACGGTTGAACGCGCCTGGACGCGTGGACTGAAGGTCGGCCGGTACAAGGCAGTCGATGATATCCTGGCCCAGAATGTTGAGGCCTATTCCGGCATGCCGGAGCTCTTTTTCATATGGGCATTGATAGGCAACAAGCGTGTCCATTATGAGTTTTTGGACAACAGCGTTGCAGAAGGTTGTCCGCCACGAACGGCGGCATTCGGTTGGAACGGCGAAATGACCGTTCTAGATCTAAAAAGCATGATCGACATCGGCCGGTTCAGAAAGATCAACATCGCCGCGCAAACCGCCGCAGAGGTATTTGCCAATACGGATCTATCGCCGCAAAACAATCTTGACTTTCTGAAGCGCTGCGTACGATGGATACCGGCGATTAACTTTGCCGATTACGAAACCGGCCAAGTCTATGCGCGCCTGGAACGCGGAAGCTGGGTATGGCGCGATCGGACGGGCTTCGAGAGGGCGCTCGAAGATCCTGATGCAAACGCTGCGTTGCTGGCGATTGCTCGTAACGTTTACGGCTCTCCTGATGCCGAGCAAAAAGGTGCCGATGTCGCAACAGAAAAAATGCACACGATAGGCGCTTGGGGCGAGGAAGCACAGCGTGCGCACGTTGCGTGATGTTTTAGAAGCTGACATTTTGCAATCTGCCATTGATGTCCGCTTTGCTTCAAAAGAACAAATCGCGGAATGACTGAAGAGGAACGGGCGATGCTCGCAAAATCTGTGTAGGAGGATATGCCTATCGCCCACGCAAGGTTTGAAGGTTTAGCACGACGCGCCTAAGACCAGGCCCGATGTCCTGTTCATGGAAACCAAGTTCGGCAGCCATCTGCAACATGCCGGAGTTTTCGGCTAATACGTCGCCATACACGCGCCGCAGGTGCTTCTCCTTGGCGTAGTCGATCACGCGCTGCATGAGCAGCCACCCGAGACCGTGGCCCTTGAGTCGCGACCGCACCAAAATCGCAAATTCCGCGGTCTGTTCGTCGAGCTCATCGCGTAAACGCACGAGCCCGAGCATCTGCCCCGTCGCCTCGTCGATGGCGATAAAAGCCATTTCATGGCTGTAGTCGAGATGGCTCAGTCGATCGCTCTCCGCGGCGCTGAGTTCGCCGATATGGGCAAAGAACCGAAGCCGCAGATCCTCGGCGCTGACCTCACGCAAGAAGTCGGAGTATAGCGCCTTGTCGTTCGGCTCGACCCGGCGGATGACGATATGTTCTCCACCGCGAGTGGCCTGGTGCCGTTCACCCGAGCCGATCTCTTCGTTTGGCATGCAGCTTACACGAATCAGGGAATGAACCCGGTCAGGATATCACGGCGGGTCCTCTGGCCCGCTCCATTCGCTCTTTCGACCGCGTGAGGTATAAATTCGCGCGAACCGGAACCGGGCACATGCATCCAAGAGAACGCCTCCCTTACTCCGCCATTGAGGGCCGCCCGCCGTTGCGGCTGCCGGATGGGCTCAGATTGATCGTCTGGCCCGTGTTGGCGCTGGAGGAATGGGACCTCGGGCGCCCGATGGCGCGCATGGTGATTTCACCACCGCAAAGCCAGCCGATGCAGCCGGACGTTCCGAACTGGACTTGGCACGAATATGGCATGCGCGTGGGCTTTTGGCGGATCAAGCGCATGCTCGATGCGCTCAAGATCACGCCGACGGTGACGCTCAATGCCCGGGTCTGTGAGACTTATCCCGCCGTCGCACGGGCCTGCATCGAAGCGGGCTGGGAGCTTAATGCGCATGGCTACGATCAGGTGCCGATGCATAAGCTTGAGGATCAGAAAGCGGTGATCGACAAATCGATGGCGATCATCGCAAAATTTTGGGGTCAGTCGCCGCGCGGCTGGTTCGGACCGGGGCTGACGCAGACCTTCGATACGCTGGATTACCTTGCCGCAGCCGGAATCGAATACATCGGCGACTGGGTCCTCGACGACGAGCCGGTGACGCTCAAGACCGCGCACAGGCCGGTGGTGGCATTGCCATACAATTTCGAGCTTCACGATATTGTCTTGATGGCGCTCCAGCATCAAACGTCCGAACAGATGTATCGCCGCGTCATGGATCAGTTCGAAACGCTGTACGCGGAATCGGCGGAGCGGCCGAAGATTATGGCTATCGCGATGCATTGTTATTTGTCCGGTGTGCCGCATCGGATCGCTCACGTGCGCCGTGCCTTCGAGGAAGTATTGAGCAAGCCGGGAGTAGCGGCGTGGGACGGTGGGCGCATTCTCGACTGGTACAAGAAGCAGGCCACGTGAAAGACTCTTTCTTTGTCCCGCATGATCTCGATGCGCCGGTTGCCGGCGCGCAAAACGGCCCACTCGCCGGGCTCACCGCCGTCGTCAAGGATATGTACGACATCGCCGGTTCCCGCACCGGCGGCGGCAGTCCGGATTGGCTCGCGGTGCAGAAGCCCGCCAGCCGCCATGCCGCGGCGGTCGAGAAAATACTTGCTGCCGGCGCCGTCATCACCGGCAAAACCATTTGCGACGAGTTTTTCTACAGCGTGAGTGGCGTCAATGCCCATTACGGAACGCCGCCGAACACGCGTGCGCCGGGTCGCATACCCGGCGGCTCCTCAAGCGGTTCGGCTGCTGCCTGCGGCGCCAATGCCTGCGACTTCGCTTTGGGCAGCGACACTGGCGGATCGGTCCGCGTGCCTGCCTCCTTTAACGGTGTCTACGGGCTGCGTCCGACTCACGGCCGCGTCGATCTGAGCGGGGCCATGGCAATGGCGCCATCGTTTGACGTCGCCGGTTGGTTCGCGGCAGCACCTGGAATTTTGCGCCGCGTCGGCACGGTGCTGCTGCAAGGCCACGCCGTCGAGGAGCGGATTACACGGCTGTTCGTTGCGACTGATGGATTGGCACAAGCCGATGACGCGGTAGCGGCGCTTTGCCGGGAGTTTCTCAATCGCGCCAGCGGTCCATTGGTCCCCGCTGCCGAACAAATCATCGCGCCAGAAGGTTTCGATGGCTGGCGCGAAGCCTTCCGCGTGGTGCAAGCCAAGGACGTGTGGGAGACATTTGGCGCCTTCGTGACGAAAGCGAAACCGAAGCTCGGTCCTGGAGTAAAGGAGCGCATGGATTTCGCGGCGAGCGTCACCAGCGAGCAGGCCAGCCGGTCCCGCGAAATCCTTGCCGGCGCACGTGCGCACGTTTTGAAATGCGTGCCGCCGGGGACGATCATGGCATTGCCGAGCGCGCCGTCCATCGCGCCGCTCTTGACGGCCACAGGCGAAGCGCTGGAGCAGTTCCGCGTCCGGACCATGCGATTGACCTGCATCGCCGGGCTTGCCGGCCTGCCGCAGATCAGCATCCCGGTCGGAACCGTATCGGGCTGTCCCGTCGGTCTGTCGTTCATCGGCTGGTCCGGTGCCGATGAAGTGTTGCTCGACCTTGCTTGCCGCCTCGCGCATCTGTGCGGAATTCAGATGCGCTAGGGAGCAAATCAAAGCCGGCCTTATTTGTTTCATTTCGATACAGGCGAGGCGCGCTCGTAGACGCGCGAGAACGTTGGGGAGATCACGAGCGCTGTCCCTTGAGCGCCAAGCCCCACTTGGCTTCGATGTTTCGTGCCTCGTCTTGGGTAAGCGACGAAGTCGGTGGGAATTTGTCCTTCCAGGCAAAGGGCCGGCAGGCATCGATGATCGCTTTCGAATGGGAGGTTAGGCCCGCCGCTTTCTTTTCCGCCGGAATACGTGGGTCGAGCGCTGAACTCCAGGCGTCGCGGATGATGTCAATCTGCTCCGACGGCTCGCAACGCGTGGTGACCGCCCACAACACTTCGGCGAGATTCGAGGGATCGACATCGTCGTCTACGATCACGACCAGGCGCGCCATGTAGCTGTTGGCGGCCGCGATCAACCCCGCACGTTTGGCGTGCCCCGCATAGCGCTGCTTGATTGCGACCACCGTCATCAGCTGAGACACATGCTGCCAAACGCCGACCACGTCGGTCACGCCTGCGTCGTCCAGATTGCTCCAGATTGTGGCGGCGCGCAGTGGCAGTCCAAAATGAAAGCGCGGCGGTTTCATCGGCGGTGAGCCGAGCAGGATCGCATTGTTGCGAAAGTAAACAGCTTTTACCTCCATGACCGCACACGGCCGTTGCTCGGCCGGGTAATAGCCCGTGAATTCGCCGAACGGTCCCTCGGGCAGCATTTCTTGTGAACTCGGCAAAAGCTCGCCTTCCAGAATGATTTCGGCCAGCGCCGGCAGCGGCAGATTTGTGTGCGGACCGGCAATTACTGCAAGCGGGGCGCCTCGGATCGCGCCGGCAAACTCGTATTCCGATTGACCCGGTGGCAGATATTCAAATCCGGCAACAAACAAACTCGGATCCTCGCCGTTGATAACCGCAACCGGACAAGAACGGCCGCGATCCCAGTATTTTTTTGCGATGATGGCGCCATGCCGTCCGGCATGGTCGAACTGGATGGTGACTTTCGTTTGATTCTGCACTTGCACGCGATAGATCGATGCATTGATCCAGCCCTCGTCGGGATCGCGCATAACCACCAGCGATCCGGAGCCGATGAACGGACCGCCGTCCTGGCGATGCCAATAAGGAGCAGGCAGCTTGGCGAGGTCGACATCGCCCTGGCGCATGGAATTTTCAAGAAACGGCGCCGTCTTTACCGGGGCGGGTGACAATGGCGCGAGCGTTTGGCGCTTCTTCATCCATTGCTTGAGTGCGTCGAGCGGCCGCAGCACGGGATCAATGCCGAGCGCAAGCGCTGCGCGCGCATGTGTGGTTGTTGCGTTCGTGAAAACCCGAAATCCCGGTGCACAGCCTTGAATGCGCTCGAACAACAAAGCCGGGCAATCCGGCAGTCCGGCGGCGACTTCCGTAATCCCGCCAAGCTCGAATTTTTGATCGGCGCCTTCGATGCGTCGCAGCGCGCCAAGCTTATCTACCAGCGTGATGAATTCGCGCAGATCCTGATACATGCCGCACTCGTGAGCCTAAGCCGCTATAGGATCGATCGGGGTCGCCCTGGCAAGATTGTTTTCGATCATCGCGCCCGCCGCCAGGCAGAGCTCCTCCTGAAAGCGGCCGGCGACCAACTGCACGCCGACGGGCACACCATCGGCGATGCCGGTGGGAACGGCAAGGCCCGGCAAACCCAGGCTTGAGATCGCCAGCATCGGCTGATGCGCATCCAGCATTTCCTTCACCGCTTGATCGCCGCGCTGGTCGAAGTCGATCGGCAATGGCAATCGATATGAGATCGGCATCAGCAGCAATGGAAAGCGCTCAAAGAACAATTGCCATTCGCGCAACATCGACGCGCGCCGGGCAAAGGCCCGCACGTAAGCGGCAAAATCCATCTCTGCTGCGGCGGCCATGGTGGAGGCGCGGGCGCGGCGCAAAGCATCGTCGCCGAATTCCTCGATGGCTCTGGTTGTCCCGGCCTTTTCCTCAGTCCTGATCAAGGAGAAGAACAGTTCTGCGGCCTCTTGCAAGCGTGGCGGTGAGGCCTCCTCGATTTCGCAGCCGGCATCTTGCAGCCAGCGTG
The DNA here is from genome assembly GCA_051961815.1 of Xanthobacteraceae bacterium. GTDB lineage: Bacteria > Pseudomonadota > Alphaproteobacteria > Rhizobiales > Xanthobacteraceae > BOG-931. The sequence continues at coordinate 23,858 of JBQCCX010000057.1, read as the reverse complement.
CGGAGGTCTTGACCGCGGCAATAACGGCATCGTCCGCTCTTGCCGAGGCCGGCGGGATGGCAAGCGCGACACGAAACGGGCGCTGCGATAGATTCTCATCAAGCGGCGCCGGGACCCACCAGGGATCGCGCGGATCGCGGACCGCCATCGTATGGAGGCCCAAGCGGAGATCCGCGATATTTCGCGCAAGCGGCCCTTGCACGTGAGTGAGTTGCGTGGCGAGCGTCGGTTCTTGCGGCCCACCGGAGGCAAAAGTGGGGACACGACCGATGGTCGGCCGCAGCCCCCACACGCCGCAGGCGTAAGCCGGATAGCGGATCGAGCCGGCGCGATCGTTGCCATGCGCGAGCGCGCCGATCCCGGTTGCCACAGCGGCAGCGGCCCCGCCGCTCGATCCGCCGGGCGTGCGGTCCGGCGCCCACGGATTGAGAGTACGTCCATAAAGCGCGTTGTCGGTAAAAAACCGGGCGCTGAAAGCGGGGACGTTGGTCCGGCCGATAATGATCGCTCCCGCCCGGCGCCAGTTCGCCACCGGTGGGCTGTCGGCCGCCGCGATCCGGTCTTGAAAGGCGACGACGCCGTTCGTCGTGGCGCGACCCACATAGTCCACATTGATTTTGATTGTAACCGGGACGCCATGCAGCGGTCCAAGCCGATCGGCCCGCCTCGTAGCCGCATCGGCCCGATCCGCCGCGGCAAGCGCCTCGTCGGCAAGAACGTCAACCACTGCGTTAATTCGGGGATTGACCCGCTCCAAGCGCGCAAGACAATTCTCTACGGCCTCACGGCTGCTGATCTCACGAGCAGCAATGGCGCGAGCAAGCTCGCAAGCACTCCATTGCCAGGACGCGCCGTTCATCGATTTGTTAAGCTTTGCTGTTCGGCTCAGGGCCCGAACGGCTTGTCGCGATCGAGCCGCGCTTTGGCTTCCTGGGCCACGCTCAAGTCAAACAACTGCTCGCGTGAGACTTTTTTCTCGACGAAGTTGAAGTATTTGCTGCTCCAGAAATCCTGCATCGCCATGATGGAATCGATCGGCGGAATTCCATCTTCATTGAGATAACCCCAATTCGGAGCGATCGCCTTCACCAGCTCGGGTCGATTCAAGGCCGTATTCTTGGCCAGAATTTCAACGATGTCGGGATGCTTGTCAGGCGCTTGCGCGGCGGCATTGAACTCCTTGACGCCTTGCAGATAGGCCACAGCCCAGCGGATCACCACGTCTCTGTTCTTCTGCAGAAAATCTTTGCGCACTGCAAACGTCGCGATCGCGGTATTCGGCGCCACCTGATCGCCGTTGGCAATGATCGGTCCCCATTTATTGTTCTGAGCGAACAATCCAAACTGATAGGCGAGGTCAGTGACGTCGACCTGCCCCTGACCCAGCATTTTCATCAAATCGGGTTGCGGCACATTAACGGTCCACTGCACGTCATTGGCCGGATCGAGCCCCGCTTTAAGCAAACCTTGGGCGAGATTGTATTGGTTGATGCTGCCGACCGCGCCGACGCCAAATCGCTTGCCCTTGAGCTTGGCGAAGTCGGCCAATCCGTGCACGCCTTGGTCGTACAGCGCTTGAGTCACATTGGTCACGGTGTAGCCAAAGCCCGGCCGGTTGTTGGCGCGGTCGAGAATGACGACGAGAGGGGCGCCTTTGGCCACGCTGTTGAACAGACTGGCCGCAGCGGTCATGCCCGAAAATTCCAGCTCGCCGGCGATCATGGAAGGAACCGACATCGAGCCGTCCTGGAATTCTCGCGGTTGAATCTCGATGCCGAGTTTCTGGAAGTAACCTTTTTCGCGAGCGATAAAATAGCCGCCGCCGGTGATGAACGGCCCATCGCCAACGCGTACGATATCGGCCGCCCTTGCTTGGCCGCCAGACAGCGAAATGCCGAGCACAAGGCCCGCAACCAGCCAAACCGTTCGCATTTTCGTTCTCCCGCTGATCACCGATCGTCGGCTTGAATCGCCCATGGCGCAATCCTGCGATCAAGCCACTGTTGCCCTTTGATGATTATGGCTCCCGCCACGGCGAGCACAACCAGGCTGGCGAACACCTTTTCGGTCTCCATCACCTGACCAGAGCTGATCAAAAGGTAGCCCATCCCGCCCTGCGCGGAGCCGCCGATCATTTCCGCTGCGACAATCAGGATGATCGTCACGCCCATACCGAGCTGCAGACCGGCCAGGATGCTGGGGATTGCCGCTGGTATGACCACCTTGGTCTGCACCTGTCGGCGGCCGGCGCCAAGATCGATCGCGGTTTTTAGAAGTCCGCGATCGACTTGGCGGATCCCGGCATAGGTTGAAATCACGATCGGAAAAAAGGCGGTCACCGCGCTGATCACGATTTTATAAGCTTCGCCGGTGCCGAGCCAAATGATCAGCAGTGGAATCAACGAAATTTTCGGCAACGGATAAAGCGCCGCGATCCAGGCGTCGGCGACGCGCGCCACCGTGCGCGACATCCCCATCAGTACGCCAACCGATATTCCGCAAATGCCCGCGAGCGCAAAGCCGGCGAAAATACGAAGAAGCGTCAATCCGAGATGACGGAGTAGGGAGCCGTCAATCGCCATGCGATAGAGCTGCACGGCGATCGCCGAGGGCGCCGGAAGATAAATCGGCGCAATTTCACGAGCCCGGACGACAAATTCCCATACCAGCACAAAGATAATGACGGTCAGCGCCGGCAAAATCCGTTCGCCGATCTGCGCCGCGACTTTGCTCGGCTCCCTCATGCCGGTCTCGCCGCCGCCATGGCTTGCTCCTGCATCGTCTTCATCACTTCGTCGCGGATCAGGTGAAACACCCGGTCGAACAGGGCGCCGAATTGTTTAGAGGCCACAAGCTCAAGCGATCGCGGACGCGGCAGATCGATGGCGATGGTATCCTTGATGCGGCCCGGACGCGCGGTCATCACCACCACCTCGTCGCCAAGGAGAATTGCCTCCTCGATCGCATGGGTGACAAACAACACTGTCTTGTGGGTCTGCTCGAAGATCCGCATCAGTTCTTCTTGCATGACGATTTTGGTCTGGGCATCGAGCGCGGCGAAGGGCTCGTCCATCAAAAGGATCGGCCGCTCCAGTATCAACGCGCGCGCAAGCGCGACGCGCTGGCGCATGCCGCCCGATAACTGTCCCGGACGATGATCTTCGAAGCCGCGCAATCCGACGAGCGCAATCAAGGCGCGCGCGCGTTCGTATCGCTGCGCGCGCGCAATTCCGCGCATTTCCAGACCGAATGCGACGTTATCGATGACGCTGCGCCAAGGAAACAGATTGAGATTCTGCCACACCATCACAGAGTCGGCGCCGACCGGGCGGGCCGCATCGGGTTTGGCGGGATCGTGAATGCGGACTTGACCGCTGCTCGCCGATTCGAGGCCGCCGATGATCTGGATCAGCGTACTCTTGCCGCAGCCGCTTGGACCGAGAATGCACGAGAAACGCCGCGAGCCGAAAACGTGCGAGACTTGGTCGAGCGCCGTTACCCCGGAGCCGGCGCTGCCCCAGGTCTTGGATATTTTTGAAACCACCACGTCCATGCCTTAACCGTGGGTCAAGCGCGCCAGGCGGGCGCGAAGCGATGACTCAACCCGGCCTGTTCGACGAGCCTCGCGCCGATCCGCTCCGCTTCGGCGAACACCCGCTCGGCGTCTGGTACGCGAGTAAACGTGCCATCGCGATAAACGATGTCGCCATTGACCACGACGGCGCGCGCGTCGCTGCCTTTGCCGGCGCAAATAAAATTCGACAGGGGCCGATGCAGCACGCCGATATACGGTTTGCGCAAATCGAACATGCCGATGTCGGCGCGTTTGCCGGCCTCCAGCGAGCCGATCTCGCTGTCCAGTCCAAGCGCCTTGGCTGCATTGATGGTCGCCATTTCGAGCGCGCGCTCGGCTGATATGCGCGTCGGATCAAGGTGCCGCACGTGCTGCATCAGCATGCAGGCCTTCATCTGCTCCACCATGTCTACCGAATAGTCGACCATCGGACCATCGGTACCGAGCGCGACATTTATGCCGGCGCGGCTTGCATTCGCCGCGGGCGTAATGCCGCCGCCGCGAATGGCCTCGCTGGTCGGCGTGTAGACCAGGCTGGCGCCGACGGCGGCCATCTGTTCGAGATCGAGCTCGGTATTGTGGATGCCGTGGATGAGGAGCCAATGTCGGTCCAGCAGTCCAAGCTGCATGAGGTAGCGTACGTCGGTGCGGCCCGTCTCGCGCAAGTATTTCAGAAAACCTTTCTCCAGCGAAAATGTGCCGCCGGCGACATGCGTGCTTATGCGCAAACCGAGCGCTTTCGCCAACTCATAGCCGCGGCAGATCAGGTCTTCGGTGCTCATGCCGGCGGCCACCCAGTGCGCATTCGATTCGATCACCATGCCGAAGCGGGCCAAGCCGCCATGCGCGCCGTGCCAGCGGCGGCATTCGTCTTCGAAAGCGGCCAGCGACTCGCCGAGCGACAGCGGATGGTCGGGATTTCCCGGCGTCCTGCAGCGCAGCTCCTTGCCGTAGACCTGCCGGATGCCGAGCGCGCATTGCGGCTCGATCGAAGCCGCTACCCGTTCGGCATCGGTCGTAGTCACCGAGTGGTTGAACGAGCAGGTGGTGCCGGTTGCCAGCATTTCCATGCCCGCGACCGCGCTCGAGATCCGCATTGCCTCCAGGCCAATCTGCTTTGTCAGCGGCAAAAGGAAATTCGACACCCAGTCTTCGAGCAGATAGCCATCGGCCAATCCCTTGAACAGCGTGTACCAATGGTGCTGGTGCATGTTGATCAGCCCGGGCAGCACGATGCAGCTGCTGGCGTCGATGATCTGATCGAACTGATCAGGCGGCGGCATTTGCGCCGCGGCTCCGACCGCTGCAATGTCGGTGCCGTCGATCGCGATGAACCCGTCTGGGAAAATATTTCGCGCCGGATCGACGCAAACGACGTACCCATTGGCGATCAGTGTTCGTGCCATGCTCGTCTCGCAGTCTGCGGCGATTTTATCGGGGGGTGATATTCTCTGAACCGGCCCGTCCGCACCTAACCAACTTTGAAATTGCGGCGCAATAGACAGTCGGCCGCTGGCGCCAGTCCTCCGGGAGGAGCTGTGAGGCTAGGGCACGACGGCAAAAAACAAAAACACCGCGAAGATGGCAAGGTGTATAAAGCCCTGAAGCACGGTGGTGCGGCCCGTTCCTAATGTGATGACGCTTATGAAAAGCGTGAGTGCCAGCAGAATCTGATCCTTAGGTTCCAATCCAAGCGTAATCGGTTGATGCACCGCGATCGAGACCGCGGCGACGGACGGAATTGTAAGGCCAATGCTGGCGAGCGCCGAGCCCAGAGCGAGATTTAGGCTCGTCTGCAATCGATTGGCGCGAGCGGCCCGGACCGCAGTCAAGCCCTCGGGCATTAAGACCAGCCCGGCGATGACGATGCCGACGAGCCCTTTGGGCACATCAAGGATGCGGACTGCGCTTTCCAGAACCGGTGTGAGTGATTTGGCAAGGCCGACGACGGCAACGAGTGCGGCCACCAGCAAGCCGGCACTGACAAGCGCGGTGATATTTGCCGGGGGCGACGCGTGCACCTTGCCGCCATCCGGTTCGGCGGCGAGAAAATATTCGCGGTGCCGCACCGTTTGCACAAAAATAAAGCCGCCGTAGAGCACCAGCGAAACAATTCCGGCAAAGGCAAGCTGCGCGGTATTGAAGACCGGCCCGGGAACGCTGACGGCCACATTCGGCAAAATCAATGTGAGGGTGGTGAGCGCGGCGAGCACAGCCAAAGCGGCGTTCGCACCGAGGGCTTGAAAACCCTGTTCGTGATGGCGCGCGCCGCCCCATAAGAGGCACAGGCCGACAATCCCGTTGCACACGATCATGACCGCCGAGAAGACTGTGTCGCGTGCGAGATCTGCCTTTTCCGCCGGCGCCGCAATCACTACCGAAATGATCAGCGCAACCTCGATGACGGTTACGGCGATGGCAAGGACGATCGTGCCGAAGGGTTCGCCAATGCGATGTGCGACCACTTCGGCATGGTAGACGGCGGCAAATACCGTTGTGATGAGCGCTATCGCCGCGGCGGCGGCTAACGCTCCACTGGGGCCTGCGGCAAGCATTGCCAACAGGATCACCCAGGCCAATGCGGGCCATGTCCACGCCCACCACGGCATTCGTGCTGTTTGCATGTAAGAAGTAAATCCCGCCCGAATTCCCACGGCGATGCTAGCACGCCCGTCGCTGCGATGACGATGTGCATCGTGGGCGTCGCGCTGCCGGCACGCATTGCTGGCACGCACTGCCGGTGCACTGCCTGGCAGATGTTTGATTCAGATCAAGGAACCTTCAAATCGGCCCGGCATTGTTTGTCAGGATCTGCAACATATCAAAATCCGAGGCCAAGATGAGACCTCTGCTGCTAGCTCTTGTCGGCGCGATCGCCATGCTCGGCACTCCGGCGCAGGCGCAAAACTATCCCTGGTGCGCGCAATATAGCGGCCGCGCTCTGGGCGGAGCCCAGAATTGCGGCTTTGTCAGCTTCGCGCAGTGTATGGCGACCGTCTCCGGAATTGGCGGTTTTTGCGTACAGAACACGATGTATCAGCCGCCGCCACCGAGAGCGCGTAAGAAGAAAAAAACGTACTAAGCAACGCGTGCAGGGCGCTGGCGTATTTGGACCAGCGCCAAGACCGCCGGGCGCGAGCGTTTTTCTCTATTTTTGTTTGGATGCCCGTTTCTGGCACCCGCCGCAGAGCCGGAGCATCTCGTCCTCCTGTAGTCAGCGCTTTTGCTGAACGCAGCAGTTCGGCGGCACCATGTTGACCGATGCAGTTGGAATTGTGCCAGATCCCGTGGCGGCAATTTCGATCGCCGCATCGTCAATATCGAAGTCCAGAATTGACGCGTCGTCATGCTTGACTGATTCGCGGACGTCATCGGTCATGGTTCTGATCTCCGGGTTCTACTGCGCGCTTCCAAGTGCAAATTCGGAGTGCTATGGCGTCCAGCAGTAATCTTGATTTAGGTAATGTCGGTCTGCAAGACTTTAGGTGCGCGGCGGCAGCAAATAAAGTGTCATAGCAAAGATTATATAGACGGTGAGGACCAGCACGCCGACGAACCATGCCGATCGGCCGGCATTGGTCACCAGAGATGCGGTCACGCAGGCGATCAGCATCATGGCGACAGCGCCTGGCCAGAACTGTAAATCCATCGGGGTCGGACCGATCATGTAGCTCACCAGCACGAGCACCGGCGCGACAAACAGCGCAATTTGCGATGCGCTGCCCAGCGCAATGCCGACGCTCAAATCCAGTCTGTCCTTGCGCGCGGCGGCCAGGGCCGCGACCATCTCTGCGGCGCCGCCAACCAGCGCAACAATGATGAAACCGACAAACGCCGGCGAGATCCCGAGGGCGGTTGCCGCCTGTTGCACCGATTCGACGAAAACCTCGCTGACCAGCGCGACCAGGATCGTGACCACGACCAGCGTGGCCAAAGACAGGCCCAAAGGCCAGTGCATCTCCTTGTCGTCAGCATGATCCGCGCCAGCGTGATCCACACTGCCGAAAAATTCCCGATGCGTTTTGAGCGAGAACAGCAGGCCGAGGCCATAGGTGACGATCAGGAGCACGGATAAGCCCGCACTCAATGCTTGCGTAAACAATTTCGTAGCTGGCGCGGCCTCGGATGGAGTCGTTACCGACGGGATCAGGATAGCGACGGTCGCTAAAAAGAGCAGGCCCGCTTGCAGGCGCGCAGTGCTGCGATTGTATTCCTGGACGTGATGAGTAAGCCCGCCCACCAGAAATGATACGCCAAGCATGAACAAGACGTTGGTGACGATCGCTCCGGCAATCGAGGCTTTGACGAGCACATATTGTCCGGCTCGAAGCGCAGCCAGCGCGATGACCAATTCGGTCAGATTTCCGAGCGTGGCATTAAGGAGCCCGCCGATCATGTCGCCCGTCATCGCCGCGACGGATTCCGTTGCGCGGCTCAACAAGGCGGCCAGTGGCACGATCGCGCCGACCGAGAGCACGAACAGGAGCGTGTGCGCTTCAGGGGCGAGGACCTCAGCAATCAAGACCGCCGGGACCAGGATCAGCAGCCAGAGGAGCGGGGTCTCGCGCATTTCTTTGAGGATGAGAATCACGACGGCGTCCGCCAGGGCGTGGCTCCGCCTGCTCCCCCGGTCAACGAAGCACTCCTGTTAACGTAGCCCGGGACCAAGCGTTTGCCCGTGCGAGGCATACCATTGATCGTAGCGCTGGAATTTCAGGCCAAGCTTCTCGTAGTACACTCGCAGGTAGCCGTCGCGCCCGCGCGTCACTGCTTGAGGCTCCACTTGCGCGACTTCTTGGGCAATCACTCCAACGTAGGGCGTGTTGCTGCCGTTATAGCTGAAACGGTACAGGCCAAGCCCGTCGTTCAGGTAACCGATCAGAACGACGTCGTGCTTAAGCCTGATGTCCGAACGGCGACCGCCGCCGCCGCGACGACCGCCGCCGCCACCGCGACCGCCGCCGCCACGTGCCATGGCGCGTCCGCCACCGCCGCCGCGCCCGCGGAGTCCGCCGCCTCCACCGCGCCCACCACGGCCGATAGTCGCGTGTTGTCTGCCGCCGCCACGGTGCGACGGGCGCGCGCCCGCCGCACGGTTCGAGGTTCGCGCTTTCGCGCTCCCCCGTGAGCCTTGTCCGCGATGGGCGACGTTGGCTCCCTTGTTGGGCCGATTGCCAGCATTGGTTCGGCCGCCGCTGGGTCTGGTGCCAGCGCTAGGCCGGTTGGCAGGTCTATTACCGGCACCAGGTCTGTTGCCAGCACCAGGTCTGTTGCCAGCACCCGGTCTGTTGCCGGGATTGAGAACCTGTTGGCCCCGGTTGCCGCGGAAGTCGCGTTGACCTCGATTGCCGGCTTGCCGATGGTCGACTCGCGGTTGCCACCGGTTGCCGCCGCCAGCGATGGGATTCGCGGGCCGATTTCCGGGCGGGTTGATATTGATGTTGTTGCCGCCCCCGCTCCAGTTGATGTTGCCGCCCCAATATCCTGATCCCCAATTGCCGAGCGCCCAACCGGCGCCGAAGGCCAGTCCCGTCGCAAGGAGGCCATAGCCGATGTAAGGCGGTGGCGGCCAATAGTAGGGTGGATAGTTCGGATAGGGCCACGACCCGTAGACCACTCCCGGATCGTAGTACGGTACATAGACCGTGCCTGGATCCGTGGGCGCGATGGCAATAACCTGCTTGCCTTGGACCTCGTTGACCGTGACGGTCTGCTGGTTGGTCGACTTGAGCTTGTCGTTTGCCTGGGCCTTTGCGCGCAGGCGCTGAATCGCATCCATCACATCCGGTTGCTGTGCGACTACCGCATCGCCAAGCTTTTCCGTCCAATCGAGCTGCTCGCTCATCATCGCCAGGACGTCGGGCGTCGCCACCAGTGACTTGATGCTGTCGTCCCAATCCTGCTTCGCGACTTCCTTTTGCAGCGCATCGCCCTTGAGATTCTTGTGCGATTTCAGCCAGCGCTCGGCCTGGATGATGTCAACAGGGTAAGCGGAAGCCATCAGCACTTCAGCCAGCAAGGTATCCGGATAAAGCGCAATCGGTGCCACAAGCTGATCAAGCTCCTCGGGCTTCAACAGTTGTGGATTTGCTTGAGGTGTTTCCGGTGTCTGCGCCATTGCGCCGACCGGCATTAACAAGAATAAGGCAAAGATCGCCGACCGGATCATCGCCGCTGTCCCCAATTGATGCATGAAGGCAAATTAGGAGAGGAATTTTCGCCGTTTACTTTGATCCAGATCAAGTTTTCGATTGTGGCGCGCGGTCAGGGGCGATTTAGGCGGCAGCTTTGAGACGCTTCGGCGCCGGTAAGCCTCTGGACAATGCTTCCATGCGTTCGGCCAATTCGTAGCCGCGGGCTAGTAGCAGCCAGCGTCGCTCGCAATCCAGAAAATCTTGGTGCAAAAGGGGATCGCTCTGCTCCCTGGCTCTGCCGCGGCAGAACTCGGCATGGCGATGACAATCCCGAATCTTTTCACTTAGCCCATCGCGCAAGGCACTAACCCTCAAAGCCAGCGTGCCTCCGCCGCAGCAACAAACATACGCGCTTCCACAAAAGGCGCGAGTAAAATTCGCGTGACGCCTGTGACAGGAATTATTTCGATCGATTATGTGCGGCGCGAAAAACGCCGCCCCGCTTTTGGATCTCTCACAGCCGCATCTGCGGCACTTTGTCGGGGATCGCCAATTGAGCTTCGGTGGCCGCGATCACTTGTTCGATCGACACGCCGGGCCCAGTTTCCACGAGCGTGGCGCGACCGTCGGCAAATTCGATCACGGCCAATTCGCTGACAACGAGATCGACTGGCCGCGCGGAAGTCAGCGGCAACGAGCATTTATTGACGATCTTCGGCTTCCCCTTGGCAGTGTGTTGCATTGCAATGATCACGCGCTTGGCGCCGGTGACCAGATCCATTGCTCCGCCCATGCCCGGAACCATCTTTCCCGGAATCATCCAGTTCGCCAGGAGACCGTGCGCGTCCACCTGTAGCGCGCCGAGAACGGTGATATCGACGAGGCCACCGCGAATGAGCCCGAACGACACTGCGCTGTCGAAGGTGCAGGCTCCCGGCAATGCTGTCACCGGGCGGCCTCCGGCGTCGGTAAGAAGCCGGTGCCCCATGCCCTGCTCGGGTATCGGTCCGGTGCCGATCAGGCCATTCTCCGACTGGAAGAATATCTTCACCTCGCTCGGCACGTAGTTCGCCACCATCGTGGGGATTCCAATGCCGAGATTGACCAGCATGCCGGATCGCAATTCCTGCGCGATGCGCTTGGCGATGACGGTTTGCGGATCCATGGCGCTCATCCGTTTGCCACCAGATAGTCGATCAGCGGCGCGGGCGTCACCACGTGATCGGGCGCGATCAGTCCTACCGGGACAATGTGCTCGGCGGTCACGATCGTCGTGTCCGCGGCCATGGCAATGACGGGATTAAAGTTTCGTGCGGTCAAAGCGTAGGCAAGGTTGCCCGAATAATCGGCGAGGAACGCATCGATCAAAGCAAATTCGGCGTGGAGAGCGGTTTCGATCAGATAAGTTTTACCGCTGACCTGGACCTTTTGTTTGCCTTCTTCGACGATCGTTCCAACGCCGGTCGCAGTGAGCACGCCGCCAAGCCCGAATCCGCCGGCGCGGATGCGTTCAATCAAGGTACCTTGTGGAACGAGATCGACGGCCATTTTGCCGGCTATCATTTGTTTTTGCGTTTCGGGATTGAGCCCGATGTGGCTGGCGATAGTTCGGCTGACCAGGCCAGCGTCAACAAGCTTGCCAATGCCGCGGCCGGGTACCGCCGTATCGTTGGCTATGACGGTAAGGTCGCGTTTGCCCTGACGCACCAGTTCGTCGATCACGCGCTCGGGAGTGCCGACGCCCATGAATCCGCCGATCATGAGTGTCGCACCGTTCGGGATCAGCGCAACGGCGTCCGCGACGGAAACCGTTTTCATTGCGAAAACCTGGGTGGTTGAAAATCTTTTTGTAGTGCGATGGGCGCGCCGATCTTTGATTTAAATCAAACCGGTGCCGCGCAAGAGAATGCTTTATATGCGGGAACATCGCGTACATCTACGATCGCCGCCATCGGCACGCGTCACGAATAGTGAGCCGTCGAATGAAGGATTCGATCGATGAGCATGAGCAAAGTGGACTGGAAAGCGAACGGCACCTTGGCGGTCGGCAAAGGATCGACCGTGCAAGAATTCCTGGCGAGCGTCGGAGCAGATAAGCTTGCAATTGATGTTGCGCCGTGGGGCGAAGGCCGCCTACGCGTCAATGGGCAGCAGATTGCACATTTAAAGGACGCGAAAGACCGACGTCAGGCTTTTCGTGAACTTAAAACCATCGCCGAGCACTATCTGCAGACCAGGACAGCGCCATTCGAGAAACCGGGGAACGCAGTGAATTTACCAGCAGTGAAGGCCAAACTTCTCGAGGGTAAGAAAGGCTTGATCGTCGGCATCGCCAACGATCAATCGATCGCATGGGGTTGCGCCAAGGCATTTCGCGCATTAGGCGCCGAGCTCGCCGTGACTTACCTGAACGACAAGGCAAAAAAACATGTTGATCCTCTGGCGCGGGCGCTTGAGGCTCCGATCGTCATGCCGCTTGACGTTCGCGCCGGTGGTCAGATGGAGGCGGTGTTCGAGAAGATCGGCAATGTATGGGGCAAACTCGATTTCCTGGTGCACTCGATCGCTTTCTCGCCCAAGGACGCATTGCAGGGCCGGGTCGTCGATGTCTCGCGGGAAGGCTTTCTTACCACGCTCGACGTTTCGTGCTGGACCTTTATCCGGATGGCGCATCTGGCCGAGCCGCTGATGCGCAAGGGCGGCTCGCTCTTCACGATGACCTATTACGGCAGCCAAATGGTGGTGAAGAACTACAACATCATGGGCGTAGCCAAGGCCGCACTGGAGAGCGCCGTGCGATATATCGCCGCCGAACTTGGCCCGAAAGGCATTCGCGTGCACGCGATCTCTCCCGGGCCGCTGGCGACGCGCGCCGCCTCTGGAATCCCGGAATTTGACGCCTTGCTGGATAAGGCCAAAGCCAAAGCGCCGGCGAAAAGCCTTGTCAGCATCGACGATGTAGGCGTTGCGACGGCATTTCTGGCCCACGACGCCGCACGCCTGATCACAGGCGAAACGCTGTATATCGACGGCGGTTATCACATAATGGATTGACTAAGCGATCTACCGCGCCGGCTGGATGTTGCCATTGGCTCCGAGTTTCGGAATTAATGGCGGTATGAGCGGGCCGACGATTGACTACTACACGATCCTGTCACGGGCGATCGAGGCAAGCGATGCCAGCGACTTGGCGTGGCGCCGCAATCTTTATGATCGCGCGCGGCGCACGCTGGCGCGGGAAATGCAGGCGCGGCGTCCGCAGCCATCACGGGCTGAAATTGCCGGCGAATTGGCCGCCCTTGAGGCCGGCATTGAGCGCATCGAGGCTGAGCGAGGCGACACCGAGAGCGCTGACGGCGATCTCTCGATCGCGCCGGCCGCAGCCGATCAATCGCCGTTAGCCGACCCGTGGCACCAGCGTCATCTGGCCTGGATCGCGGTTGCGGTGGTTGCCGCTTTCGTCGGGGCTGGAGCCTATGTTTTGTGGCCGAGCCAACGGCCGGCGTCCATCGCGTCGGGCTTGCCGGCAAACAAGCCGAATACGAATTTCGTAGTCGCAGCCAAGGACGGCGATCTGCCGCCGGGGGTGGATGGTGGTCCGATGGATGCCGATCAATCTTACCTTTTTCGCCGGCAGCCGACCTTCTATCGCACGCTACAACCGGTAGGCAGCGTGATTGTCGATAAATCGCAGCACTTCCTCTATCTCGTGCAGCCCAACAGCATGGCGTTGCGCTATGGGATCGGTCTCGGCCGCCAATGTGCCGATTTGATCGGCCTGCGACGCATTGCCGGCATGGCGGAATGGCCAGCATGGGAAGTTCCGCCGGAGATGGCGAAGCAAAGGATGACGCAGGGCGGCGCTATGGCCGGTGCGCCAGGCAACCCGCTGGGGGCCCGTGTCCTGGAGCTCGATGATAACAAATCGCGCATCCACGGAACCAATGCGCCCAAAACAATCGGGACCAACCTGGCATTCGGCTGCATCCGCCTCGTCAATGACGATATCGTGGATCTATTTAGTCGGGTGCAGGTCGGCACGCAGGTGTTGGTGAACTAAAAGCTTTGTCGCGCAACGATCCCGCCGCCGCGCTGGCCATTTCCAAAGGTCACAATTGATCCGATACCAGCGGGTTTTCGCCCGATTCCGCTTCAACAAGCCTATGGAATCGATTTTTTGTTCCTCGTAAAATGTGCTTTACGCTGGCTGTCGCAACCGCAATTTAGACGGGCGGGAATTCGGCATGTTATTCCGGCAGCAGTCGAAATCGATCGGTTGGTCGTGGGAGTGGGTGAGCGACGTCTGGCTCGCCGCCGCGGTCGGTTGCGGTTATTTCCTTGCGGCTCGATTGAGCCTCGGTTTGCTTCTCAAACCCGATGGCGTGGCGGTGTTCTGGCCGGCGGCCGGCATTTCGTCCGGCATTTTAATTGTTTTGGGCCCGCGGGTGCGCGTGCCAGTCTCCGCAGCAGTCATTGCCGCGACGGTTGCGGCCAATCTCATGGGCGATCGAAACATTTCGGCCGGCGTCGGCTTCGCACTGTGCAACGCAATCGAAGCGCTGATCACGGCGGGAATAATCCATTCTTATTTCAAAGCGGGTTTCACTCTCGGTCGGCTGCAGGAAGTCCTCGGTCTGGTCGTGGCGGCGATTGCGGCCACCGTCGTTTCCGGAATCGGAGGGGCTATCTCCTTTAAGTTGTTTCACAGTCCTGACGTACCGATGTTCATCACTTGGTGGCATTGGTTCGCATCGGACGCCATCGGCATCATCGCCGTTGCCCCGCTGGTGATCGGAATTGTCGCCGCGGCGCGTAATCCGCCGCCGCGGCGCGAACTGATCGAAGGGACCACCGCGCTTGTGCTCCTCGCCGCGGTGACCGGCGTAATCATCTTGCTGCCGAAATCACCGTGGCAAACCCTGGTCCCGGGCGGAGTGTTGTTCCCCATGCTGTTGTGGGTCGCTGCCCGTTGCCGGCCGGTTTTCGCCGCGGCCGGCGCCTTCATAGTCTCGCTGACCGTGGTTTGGGCGACCATTTTCGGCATCGGCCATTTTGGCGATCCCGAATTTTCGCTGGATGAGCTTATTCTGCAGGCGCAGGCGGTGATCCTGGTCGTGACGCTTGGCGCCTTCGTACTGGCGGCGCTGTTCGCCGAGCGCAAGCAGCACGAGACCGTGCTGATGAACAGCGAGGCACGGCTGGCGCGGGCCAACAAGATGCTGCAGCGCGAACGGGACAACAAGTTGATGAATGTGGGTGCGGCGATCAGCGCAATTTCCCATGAACTGAAACAGCCGCTGACCGCAATCGTAACCAAAGGCTCGGCGGCGCGCCGCTTCCTGGAGCGGACGCCTTCGGACGTTCCGCGCGTGCAGAGCATTCTTAGCGAGATTGTTGAAGCCAGTTTTCGCGCCAATGAGGTGCTCGAAAACATCCACGGTCTGTTCAGCCACGATCAGGAACCGCATCCGACCGACATCAACGAACTTGTTGGCGACTCGCTAAGGCTCATGCACGAACAATTCGAGCGTCATCGCATCAAAATAGTGACCCAGCTTGCCTCCGACATGCCGGCCATTGCCGCTCACAGGGGCCAACTGCAGGAGGTCATCATCAACCTGTTACAAAACTCCATCGATGCAATGGAACGGATCGAGCCGCCGCGGCTGTTGCGCATTGAGACCGAGCGTCGCGGGCCGAACGCGGTCGGTATCTCGATACGAGACTCCGGAAAGGGAATCGATGCGCGGGTGATCGACAGCATTTTCGATGCATTCGTCACGACAAAAGCGAAGGGCAAGGGTCTTGGTCTGGCGATATCAAGGATGATCGTCGAACGCCACGATGGGCAGCTTACGGCATCGTCCGCTGGCCTCGAGAACGGAACCGTTTTTCAAATCGTACTGCCGGTCAACGCTGAACAATTCCGCGAGCGCTTGGGCAGCGAACCTTGATCTAAATCAAAGTTGTCACTGCATTTGAATCTAGTTTGCTGACCTTCGTGCCGTAGCCGATTTGGAGCAAAAAGGGCAACTCGGTGAATGACGAGTCTCGATCGCTGCCGTCAAGTGCGTCGGACGAAACATTCATGGTTTTGGCCATTCGGCTCGTCTGTCTCGGACTGGTCGGCTACTGGGCCTTTATCCTCATCAAGCCGTTTCTCACGATCCTGATCTGGAGCACGATCATTACGGTCGCCCTTTATCCGATTTTTGAATGGCTATCGGCAAAATTTTCCGGCCATCGCGTGCTGGCCGCGATCGTAATCACCTTATGCAGCCTCCTCGTCATGCTCGGACCGGCAACGTGGCTCGGCCTCAGCCTGACTGACACCGCACGAATGCTGAGCGCCCGATTGAGCGACGGCACGCTGGCAATTCCGCCACCTCCAGAAAGAATCAAGGACTGGCCGCTGATTGGCAGCAATGCCTATGAGACGTGGCAACTCGCGTCGACCAATCTGCGAGCAATGCTCGTGCAAGCGGCGCCGCAACTCAAACCGCTTGGCGCCGGCGTGCTTGCGGCGGCGGGAAGTGTCAGCATCAACCTGATCAAATTCATTGTCGCAGCCGTGATATCTGGTTTTCTGTTCATTCCAGGACCGCGGCTGGTACAATCAATCAAGAATCTTTTTCAGCATGTCGCCACCAAACGAGGCGCGATGTTTGTCGACATCGCTGGAGCGACGATCCGCAATATTTCGCGAGGAGTAATCGGAATCGCGATCATTCAGGCGTTGCTCGCGGGCATCGGGTTGATTCTTGCCGGTGTGCCCGGAGCCGGGCTTATTAGTTTCGCGGTACTTTTACTCGGCATTATCCAAATCGGGCCGGCTATCGTTCTGATTCCGGTGGTCATCTGGAGCTGGTTCATGATGGACACCAGCATGGCGGCCCTGTTTTCCGTCTATATGATTCTGGTGGGCTTGCTCGACAATGTGCTGCGGCCGCTGGTCATGGCCAAAGGCCTGAGCACGCCGATGCCGGTCATATTGGTCGGCGTGTTCGGCGGGACTCTGGCGCACGGGCTGATTGGACTGTTCGTCGGCCCGATCGTGCTCTCCATCGCCTGGCAGCTATTGGCGGTCTGGTTTCGCGAGGAGATACCAAGCCTGGATGTTCCGGCGCGGCCGCCAAATACCCAACGTGAGCCGATCAAGCTTTAGAAAGGACGTTCTTGCTGGCGGTTAGATGGCAAACCTGACCGCCGGGGAGCAAATTGCCGCTTTTTCCACGCTGGCGACCCTGAGGGTTCGCTAATTTGACTTAAATCAAGGTTCAGCGCCGGGGCCCGCCAATTATGTTGTACGATGTCTCCACACGTCGCTTAATCCCTAAGGTCAGCTGCTTTTCGGCGTGAACTTGGAACCGGTTCCAACCAACGAGTCATAGCAGAGCTATGCTGAATCACTCGACCGCCAAACACACAATTTGCGTCGTCGACGATGATTCCGACATTCGCGACGGATTGAAGCTTCTTCTGGAATCCGTCGGTATAGCATGCATTGCTTTCAGCTCCACTCGAGAGTTTTTGCAGAGCCCTGAGATCCAGAACGCAAACTGTCTGATCCTCGATGTGCGGTTGCCGGGTGGCGGCGGGCTTGATCTTCAGGACGAACTGACCAAGGCGCAAATCAAGACGCCGATAATTTTCATCACCGCCCACGGCGATATACCAATGTCGGTCAGAGCGATAAAAGCCGGGGCCGTGGAATTTTTGACCAAGCCGTTTCGCGAACAGGACCTTTTGGACGCAGTGCGAGCGGCGCTCGAGCGCGACCGCTTGCAGCGAATTCGAGATCGCGATCTGGGTGATCTGCAGGGTCGGTTCGAAATGCTGACCGACCGCGAACGCAAGGTGATGACATTTGTGATTGCAGGTTTGTTGAACAAGCAGACGGCGGCGCAAATGGGCGTCAGCGAAGTCACTGTCAAAGTGCATCGGCACAGGTTGATGAATAAGCTCGGCGCTAAATCGCTGCCAGAGCTTGTGCGGATGGCGGAAATTCTCGGCGTCGTCCCGGTTGCGACTAGCAAATCAGGGGACCGAATGCCCGATGCGGACATTTTGCGGGGCGCGAATGGCCGACATGAAGCTTGATCGAGGCAGGGTTCCGATGTCTCAAACGCAATTGGTGTCAATCGTTGATGACGACCCGCTGGCGCGAGAGGGCATCAGGGAGCTTGTCGAGTCTTTAGGCTACAGGGCGCTCGCGTTTGTCTCGGCGCAGGATTTTCTTCAATCCGGAGCGATTGCAACAACGGGCTGCCTCATTACCGATCTGCAGATGCCAGGCTTGAGCGGCCTTGACCTGCAGGAACACCTCCAGGCGCAGGGTTATCACACGCCCGTCATTCTTATTACCGCCTATCCAAACGAGAAGCATCGCAGCCGGGCCATCAGCGCTGGCGCGATTGGGTTTTTAAGTAAACCTTTCGAAGAACAATGCCTCGTCGACTGCCTGAGCGTCGCAATGAATCGCGTCTCCGCCTCAAGCTGAGCCTCACCGCGCGGCAGTCGCAATCAAGCGTGCAATAAACGGCGCATTTGCGCGGCTCGGCCGTTGGTAAACCAAAGTATAATCGTTCGATCCCAATGCATAGGCGCACCACCAATGGACGTGGCGACCAACGTTCTGTCATATAGATAACGCAGCATGCTAGGAGACTAAAACTCAACTCTAATCGTTTTGTTGATGTGCGGGGTCGGAGTCATGTTGACACATTCTGCAGCACTGAAGAGCGCGTTTCATCCAACAGCACTGCTCGATCAGCCCCTCCCATCCAAACCATCTTCCGAACAGCTTACCGACGAAGAATCGCTCGACCGCTGGATGCAGCTCATCGGCGGCCTCACTTACTATCCGCGCCGAGTCCAGATCGTGCACGAAGATGATGGGGCGGACCGGCTTTACAAGGTGATCAGCGGCACGGTCTGCACTTACAAAGTTCTCAGCGACGGCCGCCGCCAGATCGGCGGGTTTTATCTGTCCGGCGACATTTTTGGGCTGGAATGCCCCGAAGGGCATACGCTTGCGGCGGAAACGATCACCAATGCCAAAATATTGGTGATCAGAAAAAGCGTGCTGAATGCGCTGGCAAGCCGTAACGCGGCGCTATTAAGTCATCTCCTGTCGCTCACGGCCCGCGAGCTTAGCCGCGTGCAGGACCGGGTGTTGCTGTTGTCATCGAAGAGCGCCCAGGAACGCGTTGTCGGGTTTCTCCTTGAAATGTCGAAGCGCGGGTCGTCGAACGGAAATTCCGTCGAACTGCCGATGTCGCGCCAGGATATCGCGGACTATCTCGGTCTGACGATCGAGACGGTGTCGCGTACGCTGTGGGGTCTTGAGAACTGCGGCGCGATCGGAATATCGCGGCGCCGGCGTATTCAGTTCCGCAGCCGGTCAAAGCTGGTGCAACTGCAGCAATAACGGCGCCCCGGGGCCCACGATCAAGTCCATGGTCAGGGCGCCCTCTTGCGCAAATAAACGAACCAATAGACCGCGGCGACCATGATCGACCCGCCGATGATATTTCCTATCGTGACGGGCAGCAGATTGCCGACGAGAAAATTGCTCCAGTTCAGATTCGGGAAATCCGCCGGCGTTTTTCCGATTGCTTTCCAGAACGATTCGGGAGCGCCCGATTTAATCAGCAAGCCCATCGGGATGAAGTAGATATTCGCGATGCTGTGCTCAAAACCGGCCGCGACGAAGGCTGTGATCGGCGGAATGATCGTCAAAATCCGGTCGATGCTGGTCCGCGCGCTGTAGCACATCCAGACTCCCAGACAGACCAGCGCATTACAAAGAATACCCAGGGTCATCGCCGGGATGAACGCCAGGGATGTCTTTGCATGTGCCGTGCTCAATGCGGTCAGTCCGACGGCGCCGCCGCCGAAGCTGTATTGCGTCGAATAAAATGCCAGGATCGCTGTCATGAAGGCGCCGACGAAATTCCCGGCAAAAGCAACCATCCAGTTCTGAAGAAGGTCGCGCGTTCGCACCTTGCCGCTGGCCCAAGCCATGACAATCAAGTTGTTCCCGGTGAACAGCTCGGCTCCGCCGATGACCACCAGAATAAGTCCGAGCGAAAAAGCAAGCCCGCCGAGCAAGCGCACGATACCGTAGGGTAGGCGAGCGGAACCGGCCCAGGCGCCATCCGGCGCAGTCACTTCAATGCCGCCGGCCATCACGGTCGTTGCGAAAATGGCGCCAAAAGCAATGAATGCTCCGGCGAGCACGCTCAGTGTGAAACGCGTCGACGAATCGGCGGCGATCCGTTTTATGCCGGTCTCTTCGGCGCGCAGCGCCATCGCCGCCGGCATGATTGTGTCGAATGTCACCAGCTGAGGGGGTGGGGGCTCGCTGCTGCCGGTCCGGTCGTCCATGCGTGCTCCGTCGTCTTAGTTTTCAGGTCGCGCCAGCGACACCGAACAGCAAGCCGACAACCTGAACAGCTATGACTTTGACGATCGTCATCGACGGGAAGATCATCGCGTAACCGATATCGGGGCGCTCGGTTGGCGCCATTCGGGTCGAATACACCAAAATGGCGGGATTGCCCGTGGCGCCTGACGCTACTCCCAGGAGATCGTCATAAGGAATTCTCATCAGATAATGCCCAACCAGCAGCACGATCACGACCGTCGCCAAAAGCACGGCAACGCCGATCAACAAGAGCAGTAGCCCGGTTTCGGAGACGGTCTTGACGAAAGGCTGGCCTGCATTGACGCCGACGGTCGCAAGAAACAAGGCGAGGCCGAAGTTGCGCAGCACGATATTGGCCGGCAATGGCATGACCCAGAGAAGGGGGCCCGTGCGGCGCAGCTTGCCCGCGATCAGCGCTACGATGAGCGGGCCGCCGCCGATGCCGAGGGTCACAGTCCCGACCCCCGGAATGGGAATCGGAATGAGCCCAAGGAGCACTCCGAGCACCATCCCGATGCCGAGCGACACATAGCTGAATTCGGCCGCGGCTTTGACGCTGTCGCCGAAGAACTGGCGAACCGCCGCTTTCCGGTCCGGGGGCATCAGCACACCGACGCGATCGCCGAATTCGAGCGTGAGATCAGGCGTTGGAACGATATCGGTGTCGTAGCGCCGCACGTGGAGTAATTGTACCGGGAACCCCGCCGGCAGCGGCAGCTGCGCCAGCGGAATGCCGACAACGCCGGCCTTGCCGACGAATACCCGGATGTAGTCGAGTGCGGAGCGATCCTTGACGATGCGGCCGGGGTCAAGCTTGCCGAGCCGTTCCGCAGCCGCGTTGAGCGAATCTTGCCGGTCGGCAACGACGAGGAGACCGTCTCCCGGTTCGAGCATCAAGTCAGGCGATGGCAGCACATTGCCGCTTTTCTTCCTCACCATGGTGACCTGAATCCCGCTCGGCAGATCACGGCGAAGGTCGTCATAGGTGGAGTTTGTCCAATTCGGCCCAAGCGTAATTTCGCCCATGTGCAATTGCGGTTCTTTTGGCGGGAATTTCGGCTGCACCAGGCGCGTCATGAAATAGATGCACAGGATCGGTCCGATAACGCCGAACGGGTAGGCGACCGAATATCCGATCGAGGGGTCTTTGTTGCCCATGACATCGAGCGCCGCCTGAAGAGTCGCGGTGCTGGTCATCGAACCGGCGAAAATGCCGAGCGTGTGGCCGATCTTGACGCCGAACATCTGCCCGAGACCAAGTGCGACCCCTAGTCCGACCACGACGGCGACCAATGCCAAGAGATTGTATTTGCGGCCGGCGGCGCCGCTCATGCCTTCGAAGAATTGCCGGCCGTAGAGAATCCCTACGCCATAAAGGAACATGATCAGGCCGATCAGTCCGATGGGGCCGGTAATCTGTGCTTTCGGGGCAAACGCGCCGAGCGCCAGTCCGACGAAAAGCACGGCGCCGACACCGAGCGAAAAGCTTCCTATGCTGATCTGGCCGACGAGATAGCCAAGGCCTATCGCCAGGAATGCTGTGAGGATTGGCTGGCTGCCGATAATATCACGGGCTAGGTCGATCATCAGAATGTCTCCCCCACATCATTGATCGCGGCCGCTAGCGAGCGCGGCAACCGGCGGCGCGAAATTGTTCAAGTACGCGCTCCACCAAATCCGGCGTTGGCGGAGTCGTGTGCGCTAGCTGGTATTCGAGGTTCATTGCCTTCCATTTGAAGGCGCCCAGCTGATGGAATGGCTGCACCTCGACCCATTCGACGTTCTTCATGGGTCCGACAAACCGGGCGATCCCGTCAACGTTCTCGACATCGTCAGTCAACCCGGGGACCAGCGTGAAGCGCACCCATACCGGCTTTCCGATCGACGCCAGACGTTCGGCGAAGCGCAGCGTCGGGGCCAAGTCGCGCCCGGTAACGGTGCGATATGTTTTTGGGTTTGAACTTTTGATATCGAGCAGCACAAGGTCGAGGACGGATAGGTATCGGTCGTCGGCACGATCGCCCAGAAATCCCGACGTCTCTATCGCCGTATGAAGGCCGAGCTGCTTGGCGCCAGCCAATATTCGCCGCGTAAACGCCTTTTGCACCATCGGTTCGCCGCCTGAGATGGTGAGGCCTCCGCCCAGATGTCGCAGAGCTGATGCAAACTTTCCGAGCCGATCGATTATTCCTTGTGTCTCGACGTAAGTCCCGTCCTTGAGATGCCAGGTATCGGGGTTGTGGCAGTACGAGCAGCGAAGGAGACAACCCGACACGAACAATACGATGCGCAAGCCAGGTCCATCGTACCGTGATGCCGTCTCGTAGGAGTGCAGATAGCCACTTGTGCCATCTGCGTCTTCCTTCAGCGCGCTTTCGTCCGGAGCATCGGGGGAGAGGCCGATGTGCAAATCGTGACGGCTGCCGGGCTCAACGTGACCGAGTTGGGGCATCGTTGATCTCTTCTAGATCTGGCCGTGGAAGGTGCGGCTGATGACGTCCTGTTGCTGCTCGCGCGTGAGCCGGACGAAATTGACGGCGTAGCCGGAAACACGAATCGTGAGCTGCGGATACTTGTCAGGATTCTTTATCGCATCTTCGAGCGTCTCCTTGTCGATCACGTTCAGGTTCATGTGGAAGCCGCCATGATCGAAGTACATGTCGAATGCCTTCACTGCGGCGTCGACGAGTTCGGCCTCCGAGAGGTGCGCTTTTTGCGGTGCAACTGAAACGGTGTAGCTGATGCCATCCAGCGAATCCCTGTACGGCAGTTTCGCCACCGAGAGGCAGGACGCCAGCCAGCCATGGTTGTCGCGGCCGTGCATCGGATTGGCGCCCGGCGCGAATGGCTCGCCTTTGCGTCGGCCGTCCGGCGTATTTCCGGTTGCTTTGCCGTAGACCACATTTGAGGTGATGGTCAGGACGCTCTGGGTATGCGTCGCGTTGCGATAAGTCGGATGCTTGCGGATTTTCTGCATGAACTGCGTGACAATACTGGAGGCAATACCGTCGACACGCTCATCATTGTTGCCAAATTGAGGTGTCGGGCCCGGGCTCTTGTTCTCGTAGTCGACGACCAGGCCGGTATTGTCACGGACGACGTGAATCTTGCCGTACTTTATTGCCGCGAGGCTATCAGCGACGACCGACAACCCGGCGATGCCGAACGCCATCGTGCGCAAAATGTCACGATCGTGCAGCGCCATTTCGAGGCGTTCATAAAAATACTTGTCGTGCATGTAATGGATGCAATTCATCGCGTGCACATAGTTGCGTGCGAGCCACTCCATCATGTGATCGAACTTGGCATAGACATCGTCGTATTCGAGTTCCTCGCCGACCACTGGCGGGCTCGGTGGGGCGATCTGGTCGCCCGAAACCTCGTCGCGGCCGCCATTAATGGCATAGAGCAGGGCCTTCGCCAGGTTGACGCGAGCGCCGAAGAACTGCATCTGCTTGCCGAGCCGCATCGCTGACACGCAGCATGCAATGGCGTAGTCATCGCCCCAATGCGGGCGCATCAGGTCGTCATTCTCATATTGCAGCGATGACGTGTCGCGGCTGACCTTGACGCAATATTTCTTGAAATTGTCCGGCATGTGCTTGGACCAGAGAACCGTGATGTTCGGTTCCGGCGCCGGGCCGAGATTCGTCAGCGTGTGCAGCATGCGATAGCTGCTTTTTGTGACGAGCGGCTGCCCGTCCAAACTCATCCCGGCGAC
>JBQCCX010000056.1:0-25299 GCA_051961815.1 Xanthobacteraceae bacterium | reverse complement strand
GTGTTCAACCGCACCGTCAAAGGACTGCGCGCCAAGACCGAAGTGTGGGCGCATTCCTGCTGGGGCAATCCTTCGCAGCAGCGGATGTTCGCGCAGGTGCAGAGCTACAAGCCGGCGCTGGAAACCTACAATACCGTCGATGCCGACGTGATCACCTTCGAATCGTCGAGCTCCGGCGGCATCGATCTCGAAGCGATCGGCAAGACGATCAGCGGCAAAAAGATCGCCATCGGCGTCATCGACCATCACACCTTGCAGGTCGAGAGTCCCGACGAAGTCGCGGCGCAGATTCGCGCGGCGCTGAAGTTCATTCCGCCGGAGCAGCTGGTGATTTCGTCGGATTGTGGCATGGGGCGTGAGGGCATGAGCCGCCGGCACGCCTTTTACAAGATGGTTTCGCTCGTGCTCGGCACCAACATGGTGCGCAAGGAACTCGGCGCGCCGGAAGCGCAATGCCTGGCAGCCGATGAGCGGTATTCGCTGGTGGTGCCGACGAAATAAAATCCGGTGAACGGTGTTACGTTTGCGACTACCCTTGAGGCAGCGCATAGGGGAGGCGACAATGCCGCAGGCACAAACTGAACCGAAACTGTTCGTACCGGCTCTGCAACCGTTCTACGACGCTGCGATTCCGCTGTCGTGGCTGGTCATCCGCGTGGCCGTCGGCTGGAACCTCTTGGTCCACGGCTGGGGCAAGATCATGATCGGGCCGACCGATGCGTTCCTCAAAGCGTTCAGCGAACTCGGCTTCACGCCGCCGGCCTTCTGGTTCTGGAGCTCGTTTCTGATCGAAATGCTCGGCGGGATTTCGCTCATCCTCGGCCTGTTCACCCGATTTTTTGCCGCGGCGGCAGCGATCGAGATGCTGGTCATATGCGTGACCTATTGGCAAAGCGGAAACGGCTTCGGTTGGATGAAGCGCGGCTACGAATATGTGCTGCTCTGGGGGCTATTGTGCTTCGCCATCGCGCTGCGCGGCGGCGGACCGTACTCGCTCGACCGCAAGCTCGGCCGCGAGCTGTAAAATCCAGCCAGGCGGGAGTTGGCGGAGAGGGGAGGGATTCGAACCCATAGCGCTCGCGAGAGCGAGCGCGTTCTTTTCGCTCCTCGCTTTGTCGGAGACAAAAGCGAGAGGCGGGAATAAATCGGGGGTTCGATATCCCTTCCGATCAATATTCGGGACTAGGGTTGGCGGAGAGGGAGGGATTCGAACCCCCGATACGGTTGCCCGTATGCCGCATTTCGAGTGCGGTGCATTCAACCACTCTGCCACCTCTCCGCGAGGAAAAGCTCAAGCGGTCCAGGCCGTATTTAGCGGCGGCGCCACAACGAAACAAGCCATTATGCTGCTCGCGTGGGCCGCCGCCGTCAGGCTTCTCCGCAATCACATCGGCGGCGTCACGCCGTCGCGGCCGATCCGCCAGGCGCGGCCGACCAGCGTTCCGTCGGCCTGTTTGACGGCGACAATGAAGACTTTCGCGCCCGGCTTGATGTCACTCTTGTCGCCGGGGACGTACGTGACGATCGGCGCGCCGGTCGGCACGACGATCTTCTTTTCTCCGTCTTTATATTTGAGCGTCAGCGTCCGCCCGTCGACTGCGCTCACGACCTGCTCGACATTGGCATTGGTCATCGTGCTCTGCGGCTGCAAATCCCACGGGTAATGTCCCTCGCCGGTGCCGCGCATCGCTTCGGGAAAGATATGCACTTCGACGGCGCTGAGACCGCCGTCCGGCTGCGGCATCGCGGTGACGCCGACGAAGGAGTTTTGTTTGATGTCGGACAGCGACGCCTTGATGATGCCGGCGATCTGCGCGTTATCGGCGACCGTCAGTTTCAGTTCGGCGCCGTCGCGCGCCTTGACCACATAGGTCGCGCCATCGACGCGTTCGATGGTGCCGCGGATGCGAACCGGCGGCGACTCTTGCGCGAAGGCGAGTTCTCCCCACAACAGCGGTGCCGCCAACAGTATGGCAATCCCGAATCTCAAAGCCCGCGCGCGTGCGGTGCGAGTCATCGCTTCTCCTCCATCGATTGATTGTCGGGATGCGCGCTCGCGGCGCGCAATGTTCAGGACCCTAAGCGCGCCTCGATTGGCGCGCGGCGTCATTTCTTCTCAGCCACGGCGCGGCGTAAAGTGAATCAATTTCATTTCTGAATTAGTTTTAGATAACTCTTGAGGTGCATTTCGTGGCGCACGCGCAACGCGTCGTGAAAAAAATCATCACGCTTGCGCAAAACATTACGCGCGCAGACCATCTCGTGCTTTTTATTTTCGCGAGGGCGCAAAAATCTTTGCGCCGCGGCTGGGGAAGAGCGTCATGAAAAAATTCTTGTTCGGAAGCGTCGCCGTCGTGGCGCTGGTCGCGACCAATGCCGCGAGCGCCGCGGACATGGGACTGCCGGTGAAAGGGCGCGCGCTCGAGCCGGAATGGAATTGGTCGGGTTTCTATGCCGGCCTCAATGCCGGTTACGCGCGGAACACGACGACCTGGAACGATCTGGACGGAATATTTGATGGCGTCGGTGGCGTTCTTATAACCGAGGCGGCGAACGGCTTCATTGGCGGCGGCCAAGTTGGGTACAATTGGCAGTCTGGACATGCGTTAGTCGGCGTTGAAGCCGACTTCGATTTTTTGTCATTGAGTCAAAACACAAGACAACTGGCTTTTCCTGCCGGCAACGTCGGTCCGACGTTTCATGATTCGATCCAGTGGCTAGGCACAGTACGTGGCCGGGCGGGATTGGCATTTGACAATATCCTGACCTATCTGACCGCTGGCCTCGCTTATGGCAGGGTACAGCACACCATTGTTGATCCCTTCTTCAACACCAATCCTAATTTCAGTCTCAGCTCGACCAAGGTCGGATTTGTCGCCGGGATTGGTACGGAATACGGACTCGATCCGCGTTGGTCGGTTAAAGTCGAAGCTCTGTATGTCGATCTTGGAAAAAACTCGGCCACGATCACCGGCATTGCTCAATCCACGCCACCAGGCAATCCGACCGTGGTGACCGGCCGCTTGGATGTGCTCGACACGATGTGGATCGTCCGCGGTGGCGTGAATTACAAATTCGGCGGCTAGAGCTCGCCGCTTTCCGCTCATTCCCGCGCAAGCGGGAATCCAGACAACGTCGATACGGGCTTGTCATGCCTGGTCCCCGCTTTCGCGGGGACGAGCGATTAACTGGTTCACATCGATCGTCACCGTCTCAGAAACAAGCGAGCCGCGCTGCAATGCGCGCGGGATCGTAGTTTCACCTCGCGCGTTATCTTCACCGAGCGTGAGGGGAATCGAGCGCGGCGATGACGGCATTCGATCAACGGCCTGCTGCAGCCAACAGCCGGACGCTGGAGTTGCGGCGATCAAGCGGCGCCTTGATCGTCGTGCTCACGCTGCTCGGCGCCGCCGCAGCAGTCGAGGCCATTCCGGCGCTTGCCGCCGAGGGGGCTTCGCATAGCGCGTCGCAGGCATTGTTCATCGCGCAATTGGCGCTGCTGCTGCTGGTCGGCCGGCTGATGGGCGAAGCCGCGCAGCGCATCGGTCAGCCCTCGGTCATGGGCCAACTCATCGCCGGTCTCCTCCTCGGGCCGTCGTTTTTCGGCCTGCTGTGGCCGGCGGCGCAGCATGCGATCTTCCCCACCGACCCCGTGCAAAAGAGCATGCTCGACGCGGTCTCCGAGCTTGGCGTTTTGATGCTGTTGCTGTTGACCGGCATGGAAACCGATCTGCAGATGGTGCGGCGCGTCGGCCGCGCCGCAATCACGGTATCGGCGGCCGGTGTCGCGATACCGTTCGCTTGCGGCTTTGCGCTCGGTCAACTGTTGCCCGCCGAATACCTGCCGAAGCCTGACGCTCGTCTCGTCACCGCAATCTTTCTCGGCACCGCGCTGTCAATTTCATCGGTGAAGATCGTCGCCATGGTGGTTCGCGAAATGAATTTCATGCGTCGCGATCTGGGCCAGATCATCGTGGCCTCCGCCATTCTCGAGGACACGATCGGCTGGGTGATCATCGCGGTCGCGTTCGGGCTTGCCTCGGCCGGCACCATCGACGTGTGGTCGGTCGGCCGGGCCATCATAGGCACCGGACTCTTCATGGTTTTCAGCTTCACGATCGGGCGCCGGATCGTGTTCCGCTTGATCCGCTGGGCCAACGACAATTTCAGGAGCGACTTTCCGGTCATCACCACGATCCTGATCATTATGGCTGTCATGGCGCTGATAACTCAGCTGATCGGGGTTAATACCGTGCTCGGCGCATTTGTCGCCGGCATCCTGATCGGCGAGTCGCCGATACTGACGCGCCATATCGACGAAGAATTGCGCGGACTCATCGTCGCTTTGTTCATGCCGGTGTTTTTCGGTCTTTCCGGACTCAACGCGGATCTCACGATTTTGCGCAGCGCCGACCTGGCTCTGCTCGCCGTCGGATTGATCGTCATTGCCAGTATCGGAAAATTTCTCGGCGCATTCATCGGCGGCACAATCGGCGGATTGTCCCGCGCCGAATCGCTGGCGCTCGGATGCGGAATGAATGCGCGGGGCTCGACCGAAGTGATCGTGGCAACACTCGGTCTCTCAAGCGGCCTGCTCAGCCAGAACCTTTTCACGTTGATCGTGACCATGGCAATCGCAACGACGACGGCGATGCCGGCCATGCTGCGTTGGTCGCTCAAGCGCCTGCCATTGCGCAAGAAAGAACGCCTGCGGCTCAAACGCGAAGAACTCGATGCCAAAGGATTTGTAGCCAATCTCGAACGGCTACTGCTTGTGTCCGACGATAGCGCCAATGGCAGGTTCGCTGCCCGACTCGCCGGTATTATTGCGGCCTTTGGCGGTAAACCGACGACCATCATCGATCTCACCCCGAAGTCGGACAAGAAAGTGCAAAAGACGGCGGAGCCGGTTGCAAAAAGCGAGGGCGAGCAAGAAGGCGAGCAACAGGACGAGCAAGAAGACGGGCGTTCTGAGGAAGCCGTCCAAACCACAGCGCAAACGGCGACGTCACGCGAACCTGATCCGGACGAAAAGAAGCCGGAAAACGTCGAGGTCATCACCCGGAAGCCTGCGGCCGCGCCGGAAGCCATCGCCGCCGAAGCGGGCAAAGGCTACGATCTGCTGATCGTCGGCATTGCCGATACCCGCGATCCGAAGGGGGGATTCAGCAAGGACCTGTCGCTGATCACGGGCGGTTTCGAAGGCCCGCTCGCCCTGGTCGATACACGCGTGCCTGGGCATGAACCGGCCAAAGCGCGGCACGGCCGCGTGTTAATCCCGGTGAATGGGACCGAGGTGTCGCGCCGTGCGGTCGAGGTCGGGCTGACGCTGGCGCGCGCCAGGGATGCCCATGTCACCGCGCTCTATGTCACCCGAGCAAGTGCCAGTCCCGTCAGAACGCCGCCGCGCCGGTTAGTCATGCGGCGCAATGAGTTGGCAGTGATCAAGGACATCGCGGCGCTGGCCGAGCGGTATGAGGTACCGCTGCGCAATACCACGCTTGCCGATATGGCTCCCGACGAAGCAATCCGGCGCGAAGCGGGCCGCGGCTATGATCTTGTCGTTCTCGGCGTCAGCCGCCGCCCCGGCGAGATGCTATTCTTCGGGAACACGGCAGCGGCCGTCCTCGAGCGGTCGCCAACATCGATTCTCTTCGTCGCGAGTTAGTATAGCAAGAGCGCACAATGCAGAATGGCCCCATGCCAATAATTCCTTTGCTCGCACAATCGGCCTTTGATCCGGAAACGATTGAAAGCTTGGTGTCGGTCTTCGAAGCTGCGTGGCAAAAAGTCGAACAATCCGGCAGCAAGCTGGCATCCCCTGCCTATCGGCGGGCGGCCCAGGAGATAATCGCCAAGCGCATCATCGAAATGGCCCAGCGCGGCGAACGCAATCCGGATGAGCTTGCCGACGATGCGGTGTCGTATCTGGATCGTTCTTACGCGTGACGCTGTGCCGCGCGGATGCGGGAGCGGTCACTCGGCGTAGCCGAGAAAGCGGCGCTCGAAGCTTGGGTCGTGGCCAGAGGCTTGGTTGGAGCCCTGGTTGGAACCTTGGCTGGAGTCCTGCTGATAGGCCCAGCGGCGGGCGCGCTCTTCCTGGAGGACGCGCCGCGCTTGAGCAGAGGAGCCGGCCGGTTTGCGGTGGAGATCTCCGACCGTTGCGGGCGAGCGGGCAGCGCCCGGGGTCGCCGCCGCCTCATGTTTTTCAGGATGATGACCTCGATCGGACATGCGCTTTGCGAGTGCGCCGGCCGCCGTCGGCTTGTTCGGCGCGCCCGCAGAGCTCGGGCGGACCAGCATCGCGCTCGCGCCCTGCGGCTGAGCTTCCGTTTGCAAGGACGAGTTATGAGGAGCAAAGAAAAGCGAGAATGAGATCGCCAAGCCGGCGATAAGCGCGCCAATCCCGGCCACATAAGCAAGCATGCCTGCCAAAATATCCATCGACACTCTCGCGCTTGGATCAGCGTCCCGGCCTACAACTACCGGATGTCGATGTTCGTTCCTTGGTCGGCAATGCCGGCACGGCGCCGCCGCCGTTCAAATCGCAGCGCGAGATCGGCCCCGCGTAGTAACGCAGTCGTGATTTCTCCGCACTCGGCGCATACGCGCATGCGGGTTCGCAAGCGAAATGGCTCGACCGCCATTTCGCTTGCTTAAAAATGCCCGATCATCCTTGCGAGATGAATTTGGTGTTGAGGTAGGCGGACAGTCCTTCGATGCCGCCTTCGCTGCCGTAGCCCGATTCCTTGACGCCGCCGAACGGCGTTTCCGGAGTCGAAACTGCGATCGAGTTCACGCCGACCATGCCGGATTGCAGCGCGTCGGCGATCATGGTCGCGGTTTGCGCCGAGCCGGTGAACGCGTAAGCGGCGAGCCCGTAGGGCAGCGAATTGGCGCGCTCGACGACTTCATCGAAACTCTTGAAGGCGAGGATCGGCGCTACCGGGCCAAACGGCTCGACCGTCATGACCTTGCTGTCGTCAGGAACGTCGGTAATGACCGTGGGTTCGAAAAAGTAACCCTGGTTGCCGCGGCGATTGCCGCCGGTCACGATTTTTCCGCCGCGTTGCTTGGCGTCATTGACGAAGCCTTCCATCGCGTCGATGCGGCGCGCATTCGCCATCGGCCCCATGGCAATGCCCTTTTCGAGGCCGTCGCCGACCTTGATCGACTTGGCGTATTCGGTGAAACGCGCCAGGAAGCGATCGTAGACCGGCTCCTGGACATAAAACCGGTTCGGCGAAATGCAGACCTGGCCGGCATTGCGATATTTGAACGCCGCGATCGTCTCGGCCGATTTCTCCGGATCGGCATCGGCAAACACCACCACCGGCGAATGCCCGCCGAGCTCCATGGTGGCGCGCTTCATGCCTTTGGCGGCGAGTGCTGCAAGGTGTTTGCCGACCGGAATCGAGCCGGTGAACGAGATCTTGCGCACGTCGTCTTTGGCAATGAGATGCTCGGAAATTTCCGACGGCACGCCGAATACCAGATTGAGCACGCCCGCCGGCAGCCCGGCATCGGCAAAGCAGCGCACCATCTCGATGCAGGCTCCTGGCGTCTCTTCCGAAGCCTTGAGAATGAGCGAGCAGCCGGCGGCGAGCGCGCCGCCGATTTTGCGCGCCGGCGTCAGCGTCGGAAAATTCCACGGCGTGAACGCGGCGACGACGCCAACCGGCTCCTGCACCACGATCTGGCGTACGCCTTTGCCGCGGCCGGGAACGATGCGCCCGTAAGCGCGACGGCCTTCCTCGGCATACCACTCGATGATGTCAGCCGAGGTGATCACTTCGGCGCGCGCCTCGGGATAGACCTTGCCCTGCTCTTGCACCAGGATTTTCGAGATCGCGTCATAACGTTCGCGCATCAGATCGGCGGCTTTGCGCATGATCTTGGCGCGATCATAAGCCGGGGTGGTCCGCCACAGCGCGAAGCCTTTCTTCGCGGCTTCCAGCGCCGCGTCGAGATCGGCCTGACTCGCATGCGGCAAATGCGCCAGCGGCTTTGCGGTTGCCGGATTGATGACGTCCTCGCCGCGGCGTCCGTTGCCGCCATGCCATTTGCCGTCGATGAAGAGTTCGAGATTGGCGTACATGAGAATCCTCGTTGTGCTCCCGTGATACTACTTGCTTTGGGCCTTCCGGTTGGCCTGCTTTGGTTTGGTCGGACCGAAGGACGTAGCAGGTTTTGTCGCTTGGTTCACCCCGCTCCGGCGCGAGCGCCCTCGCCGTTACAGCGCATCGCCGCCGGTCTCGCCAGTGCGAATGCGCAACGCGTGGTCGATCGGTGCGACGAAGATCTTGCCGTCGCCGATTTCGCCGGTTTTGGCAGCGGCTGTGATTGTCTCCACGACCTTGTTCGCATTCTCTTCGCTGACGGCGACCTCGATGCGAATTTTCGGCAAGAAGTTCACGGCGTATTCGGCGCCCCGATAGATTTCGGTGTGGCCTTTTTGCCGGCCATAACCTTTCACTTCGGTGACCGTCATCCCGTCAATGCCGATCGCGAGCAGGGCGTCGCGCACTTCCTCGAGCTTGAAGGGCTTAATGATGGCGGTGACCAGTTTCATGGCATTCCCCGGCTAGTGGTCCGATTCTAACATTCGTATCCGGTTCGGCAGCTCTCGACATTCGCTTTCAGGAGCTCGCGGCCCGTGGGTAGCGAATGTCAATCCGCTCCACTGTTGGCGAGACATTGCAGATGTGCGCGTACGGCATTTCGCTTGTTGCGCGGTATTGTGTGGCTCAGCGCGTGTCACGTCCAGTGGTCCGATGGCCGCTGGCGTGCCGTTGCCGCAGCAGCCCTTCCTGAGCGACTGAGGCCACTAATGTCCCGTCGCTTGCGAAAATCAAGCCGCGGGCAAAACCCCGTGAGCCGGCGAGGCTGGGGCTGTCCTGGGCATAGAGCAGCCATTCATCGGCGCGGAATGGGCGGTGGAACCACATCGCGTGATCGAGGCTCGCGGCCATGATGTCGTCGCTGAGCACGGTGCGGCCGTGGGCGATCAAGGCCGCGTCGAGCAACGTCATGTCCGACGCGTAGGCCAGGACGCATTGATGAATCGCCGGTTCGTCGGGTAGCCGACCCGTGGTGCGCACCCAGACGTGGAAGCGGTCACCGGCGATCTTGCCGCCGGCATAGCGATGATACTCGACCGGGCGCAGTTCGATCGGCCGCTCGCGCTCATAATAACGGCGCACTGCCTCCGGCATCAGCGGCGTGATCGTCTTCTTGAACTCCGCTTCGCTCGGCAACTCATCAGGCCTGGGCACGTTCGGCATCGTGAACTGATGCGACAGATCGCCCTCGGCGCCGTGAAAGGAGACCGACATCGAGAAAATGGCATGGCCGTGCTGGATCGCGATCACCCGCCGGGTGGTGAAGCTTCGGCCGTCGCGAATGCGATCGACTTCATAAATGATGGGCACTTGGGTATCGCCGCCGATCAGGAAATACGCGTGCAGCGATGGCGGCGGCCGCGCCGTGACGTCGTCGAGGGTACGGCAGGCCGCCACCAGCGCCTGGCCGAGCACCTGGCCGCCGAACACGCGCTGCCAGCTCGACTGCGGCGAACGCCCACGAAACAGATTCACTTCCAACGGCTCGAGATCGAGGAGCTCGATCAGGTTTTGTACGGCCGACGCCATAGTATCTCCGGCGGTCTTTGCTGATTTCAATTTTGGGCGGCAGGAGGCCCGAGCCTTGGTTGCATACGGGATCGGCCGTCCGGTCAAGCCTCATTAACAATTGCCGCGGAGCAAATCTGTTAGACTGGAATTGATAATAGCGGCTGCATGCGGGCTGTTCCGCAGGTTTACGCCCATTTCAAGTACCGGCCCATGGCGCGTTCTGATCTCGATGTCCTGATTGCCGGCGGCGGCTTTGCCGGGCTCACGCTCGCCATCGCACTGCGCCAGGCGCTCGGCGCCGGTTTTGCGGTTGCCGTCGCCGACCCCGGTCTCGACCGCGCCGCGGCGGCGGATGACGAACGCGCCTCGGCGATCGTAGCGTCGGTGCGCCGGTTATTCGAGACGCTCGGCGTGTGGCAGCGCGTCGCCGGCGATGCTCAGCCGATTCTCGACATGGTGGTCACCGACAGCCGGCTCGGCGATGCGGTGCGGCCGACCTTCCTTACTTTCGCCGGTGAAGTCGAACCTGGCGAACCCTTCGCCCACATGGTCGAGAACCGGATCGTCATCGACGCGCTCATCGCCAAAGCGCGAGAGCTCGGCGTCGCGTTACGATCCGCAGCGGTGACGGATTTTTCCGTATCGGCAGCGGACGGCGACGATCGATCCGCACATCCGGGTGGTGTCGAGGCCCGGTTGTGTGACGCAAACGTGCTGACCGCTCGTCTTCTCGTCGCTGCTGACGGAGCACGATCGACGATCCGCAGCAAAGCCGCAATAACAACGCATGGCTGGAGCTACGACCAGTCGGCAATCGTCGTGAATGTGGCGCACGCGCGCGATCACCATGGCCGCGCCGAGGAGCATTTTCTGCCGGCTGGCCCGTTCGCGATTTTACCGCTGAAAGGAAATCGCGCCTCGATCGTGTGGACCGAAACCACGGCCGAGGCCGAGCGTATCATGGCTTTGCCGCAAGCCGAGTTCGATGCCGAGCTCGAACACCGGTTCAAGCTGCATCTCGGCGAGATCAAAGTGATCGGCAAGCGGCGCATGCATCCGCTTGGCTTTTTTGTCGCGCGCGCGTTTATCGCCGAGCGCATCGCGCTTATCGGCGATGCCGCGCATCTGATTCATCCGATTGCCGGCCAGGGCCTCAATATGGGATTGAAGGACGTCGCTGCGCTTGCCGAAGTCCTCGTCGATGCGGCGCGCCTTGGACTCGATCCCGGTACGCTCGATGTGCTCGAACGCTACCAGCGCTGGCGGCGCTTCGACACCATGGCGATGGGCATCGCCACCGACGGTCTCAATCGTCTGTTCTCCAATCGCTCGGACGTGTTGCGCTTGGTTCGCGATGTCGGCCTTGGCTTGGTCGATCGGCTCCCGGTGCTCAAGCGCTTGTTCATTCGCGAAGCAGCCGGACTGGTTGGCGACGTCCCAAAATTGCTGCGCGGCGAAGCGCTCTAGGTCGCATCTGTTCCCCGCGGCTGTGACGCAAACAATGCGCCTCCCTGGCTGGGCTTGTTCCCGCCATTAATGGCTTTACTCTTCGGGCCGGCGCGGTGCCCGGCACGCCGCCGGGCGGCAATCGCTTTCGGTAAAGCATGGCGTTGAACCATATTGCGGTCCTTGGTGGCGGCGCCTGGGGCACGGCTTTGGCGTTGACCTGCGCGCGGGCGGGACGAAGCGTCACCTTGTGGGAGCACGACACCACCAATGCCGAACGGCTCCGGAAAAAACGCGAGAGCGCGTTTCTGCCCGGAATTGCGCTCGATGAGCGCATTATCGTTGCCGGCGATCTCGCCGAAGCGGCACGCGCGCAAGCGGTCCTGATGGTGATTCCAGCGCAAGCGGTTCGCGCCGTGACCAAAGGTTTGGCGCCGATGCTTGCGCCGCGCACGCCCGTGATCGTGTGCGCCAAGGGTATCGAGCGCGGCAGCAAGAAATTCATGACCGAAGTCATCGCCGAATGCGCGCCCGAGCTTCGCCCGGCGATTTTGTCGGGGCCAAGTTTTGCCGCCGACGTGGCGCGTGGCATGCCAACCGCGGTCACGCTCGCGGCAGCTGACGATAAACTTGCCGGCGAGCTGGCGCACGCGGTCGGCTCCGCCACGTTTCGTCCTTATCATTCAAGCGACGTTCGCGGCGTCGAGATCGGCGGCGCGGCGAAGAACGTGCTCGCGATCGCCGCGGGCGTGGTCGCCGGCCGCGAGCTCGGCGCCAGCGCGCTTGCGGCGCTGACCACGCGCGGTTTTGCCGAGCTGGTGCGTTTCGGCAAGGCCTATGGTGCAAAGCCCGAGACCATGATGGGACTGTCCGGGCTCGGGGACCTTCTTCTGACCTGTTCAACTCCGCAGTCGCGCAATTTCACCTTTGGCGTCAAGCTCGGCCGTGGCGAGCGGCTTGATGCCATTCACGCCGGATTGGCTGAGGGCGTATTCACCGCGCCGGTGCTTCTCGAGATGGCGCACGAGCGCGCGGTCGATATGCCGATCTCGACAGCGGTCGCTGCTTTGCTGAGCGGCAAAATGACCGTCGAAACGGCGATCGGATCGCTATTGACGCGGCCGTTCAAAGCCGAGGCATAGGTTGGAGCGACGCATATGGCTTATTGGCTGATGAAAACCGAGCCGGAAGAATTTTCCTGGACCGACCAGGTCAAACGTGGCGGCAAGGGCGAACCGTGGAGCGGTGTGCGCAATTTCATCGCGCGCCGTAATCTCAAGGAAATGAAAAAAGGCGAGAAGTTCTTCTTCTATCATACCGGCGACGAGAAGCAGATCGTCGGTATCGGCGAGATCATTCGCGAAGCCTATGCCGATCCGAGCGCGAAGAAAGGCGAGCCCTGGGTCGCGGTGACCACCGCGGCGCTCGAGGCATTGCCAAAACCGGTGACGCTCGCCGCGGTCAAGGCCGAGCCGAAGCTTAAAGCCATGGCGCTCGCCAAATACGCCCGGCTTTCGGTCCAGCCGGTGACCGACAGCGAATGGAAACAGGTCTGCAAAATGGGCGGACTATAGGCGGGGCGTTATATCCAGGGCAGCGGCGCGCGCTCATGCCACGGCATCGGCCTCGATATGCGCGGCGACCTCGGCCAGCACCTTCGCGCGTTTTGCCGTCGAGCGGCTCGCGCGCAAAGTTTCGGCGAACTGTTCCAGCGCGCCATCCTCGAACGCGGTAACGACCGTTTCGTGCACATAGCTCTTGCGGCAAATCGCGGGCGTGTTGCCAAGCTCGGCGGCGGCCTCGCAAATGGCGTCGAGAATTTGCCGGCGCCGCGCCCGGTTGGTGGTTGCGGGCGCGGCGCGCGCCCGGGCGTCAAGCACCGAGACCGAGGCGAGCAGAGTGCGAAAATCCTTCAACGAAATCTCGACGCCGGCGACTTCGCGCAAGAACTGGTTGACCTCGCCGGCATTCGCGGCGCGTAGCGCGCCGCCGGAGTCACGATACTGGAACAAGCGCCGGCCAGGCAGCTGCGATACGACGCCGATGGCGTTTGCCAGCTTGGGCGAGTGGATTTCCTTTTCGATCAATTTGCCGCCTTTGGCCTTGAAGCGCAGCCTGATGGTTTCGCCGTAGACGGAAGCGTTGGATTTCAACAGCGTTGCCGCACCGCGCGTGCCGCGCAGCCGCGCATATTGTTCGCTGCCGGGCCGAATAGCGCTGCGCGCGACGAGTTCGACCACGGCGGCGAGCGCAAATTCGCGCGACGGTTCGCTGCCGCCGAGATGCTGGCTGACGCTGCGCTGAATGCGCGGCAACGCATCCGCGAGCCGAGCCAGCCGGCGCGCCTTGCGGACTTCGCGCACGCGCTGCCACTCGGGATGATAACGATATTGCAGACGACCTGCCGCATCGCGGCCGACCGCCTGAATATGGGCGCGCGGATCGGCGGCGTACAAAACGTCACGATAAGCCGGAGGGACCGCGAGCGCGGCAAGGCGCCGTTTCTCCGCGGTGCTGACCGTTGCGCCGTCAGGCTTGCAGTAAGCGAAACCGCGGCCGTGCCGCTGCCTGCGGATCGTCAGTTCGGCCGTGCTGACATATTTCAGCTTCAGCCTTTTGACGAGCTTTGTCGTGGACGGCGAGAGCCGGGTCTGATCGGCCGACGCGATCTGGGCGCCTTGGTTTGCCTGGTGTTGTTGCACAGATGCAAAGTGACGCAATTAATCCTTCGCATGAGCAAGTTTCGCGCTCGATTTTTGTTCCATTGACGCGACGGATCGAAAAGACAGATACGTTGCGCGTCACGCAGCAAAAGGAGAGGGCCGTGGCCTTCGCCGGCATCAACTATCTCGCGGTCGCGATCGCAGCAGCGGTCGCGCTGGTGGCGAGCGCCGCCTGGTATACCGTTCTCGCTAAGATCGGCGCCACTCCGCTCGCCGCCAGGCTGGAACAGACGGCCAAGGGCGGTGGAAAATCCGGCGCTTCCTTGGCTGACGTCATCGCTATCATTGGCTACGTTGTCATGTCCTTTGTGCTTGCCGGGCTCATCGGCCACCTCGGGCCGGGCCAAGTGACTGTCGCCAATGGCGTCGTGTCGGGCGGATTTGTCTGGTTCGGTTTCGTGCTGCCCCCAATGACGATCAATTACGGCTATTCGGGCCGCAGCCGCGGACGGCTTGCGATCCATGCCGGCAACTGGCTGATTGTGTTGATCGTTATCGGCGCGGTGCTCGGCGGATTCGGCGTTTAGGCCGCCGCTCAGACCGCATTCGATTTGCCTGCGCTACATTCTTCCGCCGCTTGATCGCAGGGGACCTGCATTCCAACGCGTCAGTGCGGCGCGGTCTTTGAGCCTTGTCCGTTCGCGATCGGCCGTCGCATAATGCGGCAGGAAAACGATCCATTAATAAGCCCCGCGCGGCTGCGGAGGAGAGCGAGATGTCCGAGAAGACCTACGATGTGCCCGCCGAATGGACCAAGCGCGCCTTCATCAACCAATCGCAATACCGGCAGATGTATGAGCGATCGCTCGCCGATCCGAGCGGGTTTTGGGCCGAGCAGGCCAAGCGCATCGATTGGATGAAGCCGTTCACCAAGGTCAAAAACACGTCTTTCAAAAAGCCCGACGTTTTCATCAAGTGGTTTGAAGACGGCGTCACCAATGCCGCTTACAACTGTGTCGACCGTCATCTGCATAGCCGCGGCAAGCAGACCGCGATCATTTGGGAGGGCGACGACCCGAAACAATCAAAGCACATCACCTATAAAGAACTTCACGACGAGGTCTGCCGTTTTGCCAATATTCTGCGAACCCGCAACGTCAAGAAGGGCGACCGCGTCACCATCTATTTGCCGATGATTCCCGAAGCCGCCTATGCGATGCTCGCCTGCGCGCGCATCGGCGCCGTTCATTCGGTCGTGTTTGGTGGCTTCTCGCCGGACTCGCTCGCCGGCCGCATCGAGGACTGCAAATCAAATATCGTGATCACGGCGGATGAGGGCATCCGCGGCGGCCGCAAGATTCCGCTCAAAGCCAATACCGACGCGGCGATCGCCAAGGTCGGTGGCGTCGATTACGTGATCGTCGTCAAGCCCACCGGCGGGGCGGTCGAAATGGATCCGGTGCGTGACGTCTGGTACCACGAGGCCAAGGACGTGGTCACGGCGGAATGCCCTTGCGAGCACATGAACGCCGAGGATCCGCTTTTCATCCTCTACACATCGGGATCGACCGGGCGGCCGAAGGGCGTGCTGCACACCACCGCCGGCTATCTGATCTACACGGCGATGACGCACCAATACGTGTTCGACTACCACGAGGGCGACATCTATTGGTGCACCGCCGATGTCGGCTGGGTCACCGGCCACAGCTACATCGTCTATGGTCCGCTGGCGAACGGCGCCACGACGCTGATGTTCGAAGGGGTGCCGAACTATCCTTCGACGTCGCGCTTCTGGGAAGTCATCGACAAGCACAAGGTCAATACGTTCTACACGGCGCCCACCGCGATCCGCGCCCTGATGCAGGCCGGCGATGCGCCGGTCAAGAAGACCTCGCGGGCGTCGCTCCGCCTGCTCGGCACCGTCGGCGAGCCGATCAATCCGGAAGCCTGGGAATGGTATCACCGCGTCGTCGGCGACGGCCGTTGCCCGATCGTCGACACCTGGTGGCAGACCGAGACCGGCGGCATTCTGATCACGCCGCTTCCCGGCGCGATCCGCCTTAAACCGGGATCCGCAACCTTGCCGTTTTTTGGCGTCGTGCCGCAGATCGTGGACGCCGAGGGCAAGGTGTTCGAAGGCGCGGCAAGCGGCAATCTGTGCATTGCCGATTCCTGGCCCGGCCAGATGCGTACCGTCTACGGCGACCACCAACGGTTCGTCGACACCTATTTCAGCACATATCCGGGAAAGTATTTCACCGGGGACGGCTGCCGCCGCGACGACGACGGCTATTACTGGATCACCGGTCGCGTCGACGACGTGATCAATGTGGCCGGGCACCGGCTCGGCACGGCGGAAGTGGAATCGGCGCTGGTTGCTCATCCCAAAGTTTCGGAAGCGGCTGTGGTCGGCTACCCGCACAACATCAAGGGACAGGGCATCTACGCTTATGTGACGCTGATGGCCGGCGAGCAGCCGACCGAGGAATTGCGCAAAGAACTGGTCGGCTGGGTGCGCAAGGAGATCAGCCCGATCGCCTCGCCCGATCTGATCCAGTTCGCGCCGAATCTGCCGAAGACACGCTCCGGCAAGATCATGCGCCGCATTCTGCGCAAGATCGCCGAGGACGAATTTGGCAATCTCGGCGACACCTCGACGCTTGCCGACCCCGCCGTGGTCGACGACCTGGTGAACAATCGGCAAAACCGCAAGAGCGCTTAAGCCTTCCCATTCCGCCCGATCTGATGGGTGCGCCTGCCTGCCGGCGGTCGCGCGTGGAACCGTTTGGCGATTTGCGCTTTGTGAGCAGGCAGCAATGAGGTGGTGCAGCGAGAACACACCCCGCCGAAAAATCTAAGAAAACGTCAACCCTATTGACGCGCTCATGCTGAGTGCAGCGGCCGATTCCGCTAGAATATTGCCGCCGAAAGGCGCGTTCGGGGGCGATGGAAGAGCATTAGGGAATGTGAAAATGCGAACAAAGATTTTGGTATTCGCCGGGTTCGCCGTCGCCGCGGCACTGAGTTTTGTGTCGGCGCCGGCGCAGGCGCATGGCGATCGGGTGTCGGTGAAGGACAGCTATTCGCCCGGGACCATCGTCATCCGCACCGGCGAACGCCGGCTCTATTATTTCGTTGGTTACGGTGAGGCTATCCGCTATCCGGTCGGCGTCGGCCGCGCCGGCATGCAATGGTCGGGCCCCGCTTACATCGATGGCAAATATCTCAGGCCGGCCTGGTCACCTCCGGATTCGATCCGAGGCGATTATCGCCGGCTGCCGCGGGTCGTCCCCGGCGGCTCGGGAAGCAATCCCATGGGCGCAGCTGCGATGACGCTGTCCGGCGGCGGCGAATACGCCATTCACGGCACCAATGCGCCGGGCACGATCGGCGGCTTTGTCTCGCACGGCTGCATCCGCATGTACAACGAAGACATTATGGATTTGTACGGCCGCGCCAGCATCGGCACGCGAGTGGTGGTGACCAGGTAATCAGGGATCAGGTTTCCAGGATCAAAAGTCATAAGTCCCGATGTCCTGATACCCGATCCCTGACGTTCTGATCCCTGCTGTTCAAAAATCCGAAGCGAGCCCGTTGACTTCCCAGTCGCCGTAGCGTGTCGGATCGAGACCATCGCGGCCGCCGATTTCGTCTGCAGCGTGCGATGTCCGAGCCTCGGTATTGCGACGCTCGGCTCGTCGTGCCGCGGCTTCGGCCAGCGCGCGCCGTGCGGCATCTGGCAACCGCCGGCGATCGCCCGGCCGATTGTTCGCACCGTCGGCTGGCGCCGGCAAAGGCGGATCGGCGCGATCGTCAGCGGCATCTGGCGTTGGCATCTCCTTTGATTTGGCGTAGCCCTGCCGCCGCCGCAAGGAGGACCACGCCGTAATGGACGAGCCGCGCAAACCGGCGACAACACGTTCCGAAGCACCGGGCTTTGCGGCCCGCCGGATCGCCGCCGACATGCTCGATGGTGTGCTGCGCCGGCAGCGACCGCTCGACGAGCTTCTCGATTCAACAAGCGAATTCGCAAGGCTTCCCGAGCGCGATCGCGCGCTTGTGCGCGTTCTGGTCGCCACCGTGCTGCGCCGGCTCGGCACGCTGCGCCAGCTTGTGGAGAGTTTTCTCGATCGCGGGTTGCCGGCGCAAGCACCGCGGGCCGAAACCGCGCTGTTGCTCGGGGCGGCGCAGATTATTTTTCTCAATGTCCCGGATCATGCGGCGGTCGATCTTTCCGTCCGGCTCGCGCAAGCCGATCGGCACACGGCCGGATTTGCCGGCCTAATCAATGCGGTGTTGCGGCGTCTGACGCGGGAAGGCAATGCGCGCGTCGCGGCTCTTGATACGTCGGCGCTCGACACCCCGGATTGGCTGATGAGCCGCTGGACATCGGCTTACGGCGTGGCGACGGCCCGCGCCATCGCGGCGGCCAATCGCAACGAGCCGGCGCTCGACCTGACGGTCAGAAGCGATCCGGACTCCTGGGCTGACAAGCTCGGCGGCCGCGTGCTCCCGATCGGTTCGGTGCGCGTGATTGCAGCCGGTGCAGTGACGGGCTTACCCGGTTTTGCCGAAGGCGCGTGGTGGGTGCAGGATGCGGGGGCGTCGCTGCCGGCCCGGCTTCTCGGCGACATCCGCGGCCGGCGCGTCGCCGATCTCTGTGCAGCACCGGGCGGCAAGACCGCGCAGCTTGCGCTCGCCGGCGCCGTCGTCACTGCGGTCGATCGCGCACCGGCGCGGCTGCAAAGACTTCGCAACAATCTTGAGCGACTTGCGCTCACGGCGGACATCGTCGCCGCCGATGTCGAGGAATGGTCTGCCGAGCCGTTTGACTCCGTGCTCCTCGACGCACCGTGCTCCTCGACCGGCACCATTCGCCGCCATCCCGACGTGCCATGGCTCAAGAGCACCGGCGACATCGCCAAGCTCTCGGCACTGCAGCGCCGCTTGCTCGATCGCGCGGTCGCACTCACCAAACCGGGCGGCATGCTTGTTTACTGCACTTGTTCGCTTGAACCGGAGGAAAACGAGCACGTCATCGCCGATCTGTTGGCGCGCATGCCAACCCTGCGGCGGGCGCCCATCGCGGCCGCCGAAGTTTTCGGCTGCGCGGAGCTCATCAACTACGATGGCGACCTGCGGACCTTGCCGTGCCACTTTGCCGATAGCGATTCGCGCTTTGCGGGGATTGATGGTTTCTACGCTGCCCGGCTGCTAAAACAGCAGTAAATGCAGCTGTTTGGGCCACCATTGGCCCGGGCGCTGGCGTTTCGTTATGGTCGCGCGGGAGGGGTTGCAGAGAGGCGAGCGAAGCCGATGTCGCGCACTGCGGTCGCGAACCATGCGAAGCTGTCCTGGCTTCTGCTTCGCGGCGCATTGCGGCGCATCGCCGGGCGGGCCAATGGCCACCCGCTGTTTCGCTGGCCATTCACCCCGCTCAAATCCGATCGTCTTCTGATCGCGCCGCAGGATCTGCGCACCGCCGATGCAACGCGGGCGACCGAAATTTATTCGGGGCGCTTTGCCTTTGCCGGAAAAGTCGTGGTCTGTGACCGGCGCTCGATCTTCGAGATGGAGCCGGCGTCGGACGAATGGGCCGCGGCGCTGCTCGGCTTCGGCTGGCTTCGCCATTTGCGCGCAGCCGAATCGGCAATCACGCGGGCCAATGCCCGCGCCTTGGTCGACGAGTGGATTTCTTTTCACGGTTCCTGGCATTCGATTGCCTGGCGTCCGGATGTGCTGGCGCGCCGTATCATTTCCTGGCTCAGCCAATCGACCCTGGTTTTGCAGGACGCCGATGTGCGTTTTTACCGGCGGTTCCTGCGTAGCCTGCTGCGCCAGGTGCGGTATCTCCGCCATACCGCCGGTGACGCCCGCCGCGGCGTCGCACGCCTGCAGGCGGTGATCGCACTAAGCTATGCCGCGCTCTGCATTGCCGGTCAGGCCCGTCATATCAAGGCGGCGACGGAGCGCCTCAAAGGCGAACTCGAGCGGCAGATTCTTCCCGATGGCGGCCACATCAGCCGCGATCCCGGCGCGATCATCGAAATCCTGTTGGACCTGTTGCCGCTGCGCCAAGCGTTTGCCTCGCGCAACATTGCGCCGCCGCAGGCGTTGCAAAATGCGATCGACCGCATGATGCCCATGCTGCGCTTCTTCCGCCATTCCGAAGGGACCTTTGCGCATTTCAACGGCATGGGCGCCACTCCGGCTGATCTGCTGCTGACGCTGTTGGCCTATGATGAAGCCCGCGGTGCGCCTTTCGCGAACGCACCTTATTCCGGCTACCAGCGGCTCGCAGCCAGCGGCGCCGTCGCCGTTGTCGATACCGGATGCGCACCGCCGATCGAGATGAGTCTCGATGCCCACGCCGGGTGCCTGTCCTTCGAGTTCTCCTCGCCAAGCCACACCCTGATTATCGTCAATTGCGGCGTTCCGGCGATCGGACGCGAGAACTGGCGTCCGATCGCCCGCGCCACGGCCGCCCACTCGACGGTGACGTTCAACGATGTGTCTTCGGCGCGCTTTGTCGAATTGGCTACGTTTCGGCGTATGCTCGGCGGCTCGCCGATTGTCGGCGGACCCACGCGGGTGACGGTGAGCCGCGAGGAGAGTTCCGCTACGATCGGCTTGCGCGCGATGCATGATGGCTACGCTAGCCGCTTCGGTATTCTCCACGAACGGGTTCTCACGCTGTCGACCGACGGGCTCCGGCTCGAAGGCGAGGATATTTTCCTCGATGCCGACGGCGAACCGCGGGTGGGCAGCGCGCGCGACGAATTCGCGATTCGCTTTCA
The DNA here is from genome assembly GCA_051961815.1 of Xanthobacteraceae bacterium. GTDB lineage: Bacteria > Pseudomonadota > Alphaproteobacteria > Rhizobiales > Xanthobacteraceae > BOG-931. The sequence continues at coordinate 4,761 of JBQCCX010000056.1, read as the reverse complement.
CCTTCATCCGATGATGCGTGCGACGCGCTTGACCGACGGCCATGGCGTCATGCTGATGACGCCGAACAAGGAGGTGTGGACGTTCAGCGTTCATCATGACCAAGTCGAGCTCGAGGACAGTGTCTATCTTGCCGGAAGCGAGGGGCCGCGCCGCACCTTGCAACTGGTCATCCGCGGCCATGCGCGCGAAGCCGCGCGGGTTCAGTGGGTCCTGCAAGCCCATCCGGCAGTCAGCGCGAATGCCGAAGCAACCCGGCAAGCGGACGAGGAACCACGGCTGCCGTTGTGAGCATAGTTGCGGATAAGCAAATGGAATGCAGATGGGACCACGATGAGTGACAATTTACGGCGCGCCACGCGCGCGCTGATTTCGGTTTCGGACAAGTCCGGGGTGGTGGATTTTGCCCGCGCGCTTGCCTCGTTCGGCATCGAGCTGATTTCGACCGGCGGCACGCGCAGGATCCTCGGCGATGCCGGACTAAAGGTGCGCGATGTCAGCGAGCTCACCGGCTTTCCGGAAATGATGGACGGCCGGGTGAAAACGCTGCATCCGGCGGTGCACGGCGGATTATTGGCGAGACGCGACAATAGCGATCATGTCGCTGCCATGCACGCGCACAACATCCGCCCGATCGATATCGTGATTGTGAACCTCTATCCGTTCGAAGCGACGGTGGCCGGCGGCGGCGACTTCGCCGCCTGCGTCGAGAACATCGATATCGGCGGCCCGGCCATGATCCGCGCCGCAGCCAAGAACCACGATGACGTCGTGGTGCTGGTGGACGCGAGCGACTATGCCAGCGTGATCGAAGAGCTCGGGCGCCATGACGGCAGCACCAGCCTGACGCTGCGCCGGCGCCTTGCCGCCAAGGCCTATGCGCGCACCGCCGCCTATGATGCGGCGATTGCCAACTGGTTCGCCGGCGCGATTAACGAGCTTGCGCCGGATTATCGCGCATTCGGCGGCCGTCTCATCGAAGCGCTGCGTTACGGCGAGAACCCGCATCAATCGGCGGCGTTCTACCGGACGCCTGAACCGCGGTTTGGCGTCGCCACCGCGCGGCAGGTCCAAGGCAAGCAGCTCTCCTACAATAACATCAACGATACCGACGCGGCGTACGAATGCGTCGCCGAATTCGATCCGGCACGCACCGCCGCCTGCGCCATCATCAAGCACGCCAATCCTTGCGGTGTTGCGGAAGCGGAAAATCTCGTCGAGGCCTATCGGCGGGCTTTTGCCTGTGACCGCACCTCGGCATTCGGCGGCATCGTCGCGCTCAACCGCACGCTGGACACCGAAGCGGCGCGCGCCATTACCGAGATTTTCACGGAAGTGATCATCGCTCCGGATGCGACCGAGGAGGCGATTGCATTGGTGGCGGCGAAAAAGAACTTGCGGCTTCTCCTAGCCGGCGGCGTGCCCGATCCGCGCGCGGCCGGTCTGACGGCGAAAACCGTAGCCGGCGGGCTTCTGGTGCAGACCCGCGACAATGCAGTGGCCGATGACATGGATTTGCGGCCGGTGACCAAGCGTGCGCCGAGCAATGCCGAATTGCGCGATTTGCGGTTTGCGTTTCGCGTCGCCAAGCACGTGAAATCGAATACGATCGTCTATGCCAAAGAACTGGCGACGGTCGGCATCGGCGCCGGCCAGATGAGCCGCGTCGATGCAGCACGGATCGCGGCGCGCAAGGCCCAGGACGCCGCGAAAGAAGCCGGCTTGAAGGAGCCCGCCACCAAAGGCTCGGTGGTCGCTTCCGATGCGTTCTTCCCGTTCGCTGACGGCTTGCTGGTTGCGATCGAAGCTGGCGCCACCGCGGTGATCCAGCCCGGCGGCTCGATGCGTGATGATGAGGTGATCGCGGCCGCCGATGCCCACGGCATCGCCATGGTGTTCACCGGCACGCGGCATTTCCGGCATTAAAACGTGGTCGACGACCAGTCAATCAAGCAATCGAGCCGGTAATCCACTGCTCGAGCTTCTGCTTCGGCTGTGCCCCGATCTGGCGCGAGGCCAGCTGGCCGTCTTTGAACAGCATCAAAGTCGGTATCGACATGATGCCGTATTTCGCCGCCGTGCCCGGGTTCTCGTCGACATTGAGCTTGACGATCTTCACTTTGCCATTGAGCGCGTTGGAAATCTCTTCCAGCGCCGGTGCGATCATCCGGCACGGGCCGCACCATTCCGCCCAGAAATCAACGACCACCGGACCGCTCGCCTTGAGCACGTCCTTGTCGAAGCTGGCGTCGGTTACCTTTTCGACCATGAAATACCTCGTCTTTCAGGGGTTCGTCGGTTCTGGGAAAGGCGCAGAATCGGCAGCCCGGTGCGTGAATCGGGCGTTGAACGTATGAATGCCTTCTGGGGGCGTCAAGCCGCGGTCACCGGAGCGTGACAGGCCTGGCTGCCATGCCGCTCGAGCTGATCGGCGAGCGCGGCATCCAGAGTTGCAGCGGGAACGTCCAGCAAAACCGGGGCCGCCGTGAAGATGAGCGCCGCCCGCACAGGTTTGTGCCGATAGATTCCCATCAGTACCGCTCGATAGAGCGCCAGCTGCGCGATATAAGCGGGTGGCACCTCATCAATGCTGGCCGGAACGACCCTGTCGGTCTTGTAGTCCACCACCAGCACCGCCTCGTCTGTGACGATCAGCCGGTCCACTTGCCCGACGACGAGAAGGGGTTCGCCGGTTGGCCGCGGAATTCGGCCGACAATCGAAGCTTCCGGCCGGCTCGTGCCGGCAAACACCTCGGCAAACCGGTCGTCCGCCAAAATGGCGAAAACGTGCCGCGCGATCTCGGTGCGCTCGTCTGGTGAAAGATCGCGGTCGGCGTTGGCAAGATAGTGCTCGAGCGCCGATTTGCGCGCTGCCGGCGCAATATCCGGCATTGACTGCATGAGCCGATGCACGAGACGGCCGCGCTGCAGCGCCCGCTGGCGATCGTGCGCGCTGCCTATCGCTGCTCGTCCGATTTCTTCGGCGAAGGCGGAGGAGGGCGTCAATGGCGCTGGTCGAGGTGATCGAAGCGGAGCGATCTGGCGCAGCCATGACGGCATTTCCGGCTTACCGGTCTTTTCTATTGCGGCGCGCGGCGCCGCGGCCGTGGTGGCGCCCACGCTCGGGCCGAAGCGCAAAACCTTCTCACCGGCATCGCTTTCCTCGACCAGTTGCGGGTCGAGCGCGTTGCGGATGAGGTCGTACCAGCACCCATCCGGCCGCTTTCTTTCGCTCTCGGCGCCGCAAATAATCAGCCGATCCGCGGCGCGCGTCATCGCCACATAAAGGAGCCGGCGATATTCATCACCCGCCTCGGCGAGCTTCGCCTGCCGCGCGCTCGCCATGGCGGAGGAGTCTTCGGCTTTTTTGCCTGCCCAGACCACAACGTTACCCGGCAACGTGAGCAGCCGCGGTTGCCGCGGTCCGGCCGGCGATGTCATCGTATCGGCCAGGATCACCAGCGGCGCTTCCAGGCCCTTGGCGCCATGAACGGTCATGACGCGCACCTCGTCGCGGGCGATCTCCATGTCGCGCTTCACCTCGGCGCGCGCCTGCCGCAGCCACGCCAGAAAGCCTTGCAGCGACGGCGTCTCGCGACGCTCGTATTCAAGGGCGAGATTGAGGAATTCATCGAGCGCATCGTTGGCCTCGGGGCCAAGCCGCGCGAGGAAGCGGTTTCGGCCGCCGCCGGCGCCAAGCACCTGCGCATAAAAATCGAACGGCGTCTCGCGCTTGGCCGAATCTGCCAGTTTGGCAAGACGGGCAGCAGCTTGCGCGAACACCGGTCTCTCGGGCGCTCTGCGGCTGAGCGCAGCGAACAGCGATGACCGCCCGCGATCCCAGGCCAGTGCAAACAGATCGCCGTCGCCAAAATCGAACAGCGGGCTGCGCAAGACGGTGGCGAGCGCGAGATCGTCCTCGGGCAACAGCAGCGCGTCTGCAAGCACCATCAAATCCATCACCGCGATGTGCTCGGTCAGCATGAGACGGTCCGCGCCGGCGACCTCGACGTTTTCATTTTTCAAGGCGCGGATGATGGCCTCGAACAATTCGCCACGCTGGCGCACCAGCACCAGGACGTCGCCATAGCGCAACGCGCGGCGCGCCATCCCGACCGGCTCGCCGGCCTCGACGAGCCGCCGTACCGTGCGCGCGATCCGGCGCGCCAGTCGCACGCGCGGGCTGGTCTGGCTGACGTGATCGAACGGTGCGTCCCAGCCCTCGATTTCGGGACTTTTCTCAGGTTCGACCGGCTCCCAGACCTCGACCAGGCCAGGTGGCGCCTGCGGCAAGGCGATGTGTGGAGGAAAACCATCGGTGTCGGATGACAAGCTCGCGGCAATCGCCCGGTCGGCGAACACGGCATCGACGGCAGCGAGAATGTTTGCTCCCGACCGGAATGAATGTTTGAACTCGCGAAAGACAAAGCTGCGGCGGACGGCCTGATGCGCACGATCGAAGTAGCGGCGCATATCGGCAAATTCTTTCGGCGCCGCATTCTGGAACGAATAGATCGATTGCTTCTCATCACCGACCGCGAACACGGTTCGCGTTCCCGGCCGCGCGCCCGCGCCGGCGGTGAATTCTGCGACCAGCGCGCGCACGATCTGCCATTGCTTGTTGCTGGTGTCCTGGGCTTCGTCGATCAGAAGGTGATCGACGCCGAAGTCGAGCTTGTAATGGACCCAGGCGGCGTCGACATTGGTGAGAAGTTCAAGCGTCTTGTCGATCAGATCGTCGTAGTCGACGAGACCGCGCCGCT
>JBQCCX010000055.1:0-2508 GCA_051961815.1 Xanthobacteraceae bacterium | reverse complement strand
CCGGAGGGCCTGGCCGCGGGCCTGATCGACCGCGCCGGCGGCAATTCGCGCGCCGCGCTCGCGGCCGCCGAAGCGGCGCTCGCCAAAAAGCCGAAGGTCTCGGGCGGCGGCGCCGGGCAGATCTATCTCGATCCGGCGCTGGCGCGCACCTTCGACGCCGCGGAAAAGGCCGCCGAGAAGGCCGGCGACAATTACGTCACCGCCGAGCGGCTTTTGCTGGCGCTGGCGCTGGATCGAGGGAGCGACGCCGGCAAGATTCTCAAAGACGCCGGGGTGTCCGCGCAATCGCTCAATGCCGCGATCGAAGCGTTGCGCAAAGGCCGCACCGCCGATTCGGCGTCGGCCGAGAACGCCTACGATGCGCTGAAGAAATACGCCCGCGATCTGACGCAAGCGGCGCGCGACGGCAAGCTCGATCCGGTCATCGGCCGCGACGAGGAAATCCGCCGCACCGTGCAAGTGCTCTCGCGCCGCACCAAGAACAATCCCGTGCTGATCGGCGAGCCCGGCGTCGGCAAGACCGCGATCGTCGAGGGGCTGGCGCTGCGCATCGTCAATGGCGACGTGCCCGAGAGCCTGCAAGACAAGAAGCTGCTCGCGCTCGACATGGGCGCGATGATCTCCGGCGCCAAATATCGCGGCGAGTTCGAGGAGCGGCTCAAGGCCGTCCTGCAAGAAGACACCGGCTCGGCCGGCGCCTACATTCTCTTCATCGACGAGATGCACACGATCATCGGCGCCGGCAAGGCCGACGGCGCCATGGATGCGTCGAACCTTTTGAAGCCGGCGCTCGCGCGCGGCGAATTGCACTGCATCGGCGCCACCACGCTCGACGAATACAAGAAACATGTCGAGAAGGACGCCGCTTTGGCGCGTCGCTTCCAGCCGGTCTATATCGACGAGCCGAGCGTCGAGGACACGGTGTCGATCCTGCGCGGCCTGAAGGAAAAATACGAGGCGCATCACAAGGTCAAGATCACCGACGGCGCGCTGGTTGCCGCCGCGACGCTCTCGCACCGGTACATCACCGATCGGTTTCTGCCCGACAAGGCGATCGACCTGGTCGACGAGGCGGCGGCGCGCCTGCGCATGCAGATCGATTCCAAGCCGGAAGAGCTCGACAATCTCGACCGCGAAATCGTGCGGCTGAAGATCGAGCAGGAGGCGCTGAAGAAAGAGCGCGATGCGGCGTCGAAGGACCGGCTCAAGCGGCTGGAGAAGGATCTGGCGTCGCTGCAGGAGAAGGCGGCTGCCTTAACGGCGAAATGGAAAGCCGAGAAGGATAAATTGTCGTCGGCGGCCGAACTGCAGAAGCAGCTCGACAAGGCGAAATACGATCTCACCGATGCGATCCGCCGCGGCGATTACCAGCGCGCCGGCGAATTGCAATACGCCACCATTCCGCAGCTCGAAGCCAAGCTCAAAGGCACCGACGCCGCGGCCGCGGCGGCGAATGCCAGCGCGTCGGGCCTCCTCGCCGAGGAGGCGGTCACCGCCAATCACATCGCTGGCGTGGTGTCGCGCTGGACCGGGATTCCGGTCGATCGCATGCTCGAAGGCGAGCGCGAGAAACTTCTGCGCATGGAAGACCAGCTCAGCAAGCGCGTGGTCGGTCAAGCCGAGGCCGTCAAAGCGGTGTCGACCGCGGTGCGGCGCGCCCGAGCGGGCTTGCAGGATCCGAACCGCCCGATCGGCTCGTTCATGTTTTTGGGTCCGACCGGCGTCGGCAAGACCGAGCTCACCAAGGCGTTGGCGCAATTCCTGTTCGATGATGAACATGCGCTCATCCGCATCGACATGTCGGAATATATGGAGAAGCATTCGGTGGCGCGGCTGATCGGCGCGCCGCCCGGCTATGTCGGCTACGAGGAAGGCGGCGCGCTGACCGAAGCGGTGCGGCGAAGACCGTATCAGGTCGTGTTGTTCGACGAGATCGAGAAGGCGCACCACGACGTCTTCAACGTGCTTCTTCAGGTCCTCGACGATGGTCGTTTAACTGACGGCCAGGGCCACACCGTCGACTTCCGCAATACGCTGATCGTGATGACCTCGAATCTCGGCGCCGAATATCTGGTGGCGCAGCCCGATGGCGAAGACACCGACAAGGTCCGTGATCTGGTTATGGGGGCAGTGCGCGCGCATTTCCGGCCGGAGTTTTTGAACCGCGTCGACGAGATCATCCTGTTCCATCGATTGAAGCGCGAGCAGATGGGCCGCATCGTCGATATCCAGTTCGCGTATCTGCAGAAGCTTCTCGAGGAGCGCAAGATCGCGCTCGCGCTCGACGGCAAGGCGCGCGATTGGCTCGCCGACAAAGGCTACGATCCGGCATACGGCGCGCGGCCGCTCAAACGCGTGATCCAGAAGTCGGTGCAGGATCCGCTCGCCGAGCTCATCCTCTCCGGCAAGATCAAGGACGGCGAGACGGTGAAGATCTCGTCCACCCGCGACGGACTTTCTTTCAACGGCACGCCGGCGGCCGCCGCGGCGTAACTACACGCCCGTATC
>JBQCCX010000054.1:0-2822 GCA_051961815.1 Xanthobacteraceae bacterium | reverse complement strand
TGTGCAAAACAATCGTGCAGGCGCCGTAGTCCTCAGAGGCCCGCCGTCCCGAACAAGATTCGCTGCGCCAGCGCCGCGGCATACAGCAAGCCGCAGGTGCAGATGACAATCACCACGGTGAAAGTGGCGGCGTGCTGCTCGGGGATTTTGATCAGCCGTGACACGCCGAGCCACAACAGATAAATGCCGTAGGCGCCGGTCAGCAGGAGAAAGCGCAAGCCGGGCAGCAGCAGACATAATCCGGCGAACCACAACGGCGTAAAGGAGTAGACCGCAAGCTTGAACGCGTCTTCGAAATCGCGCCGCCCGCCGAACAGCGGCGCCAATAGGTTGATGATCAGGCCGAGCAGCAACACGATGACGCAGCTCGCCGCGTAATTAAAGATCGCGCCGAGCAGTCCGTCGAAGAGATCGGCGCGCACAACGGCGCCGGACGGCCCGAGGGCGCCGATCAGGGTCGCGCCGATAAAGCCGGAAAGCGCAGGGATCAGCGCCAGCACCGCGACATAGCGGCTGAGCAGAAAGGCCGGATCGCCGATGTCTTTTTCGATCCGCTGCCAAGCCGTGGCCGGATCGGCGAGGATCGCCCTGGCGCGCGCTGCCGCGTTCATCGCGCCAGCGCCCTGGCGTCCTCGCGCAACAGCGCGGCGCCTTTTTCGGCGATCATCATGGTCGGCGCGTTGGTATTGCCCGAGGTGATGGTCGGCATCACCGACGCGTCGATGACACGAAGCCGCTCGATACCGACCACGCGCAGGCGCTCGTCGACCACCGTTAATGGATCGCTCGGCAGGCCCATTTTCGCGGTGCCGACGGGGTGAAAGATCGTCGTGCCGATGTCGCCGGCGGCCTTCACCAATCCGGCTTCATCGTCGTCCCGCGCCGCGGCGCCGGGCCAAAATTCCTGCGGATGAACGCGGGCCAGCGCCGGCTGCGCCGCGATCCGCCGCGTGAGCCGGATCGCGCTGGCGGCGACGCGGCGATCGTCGTCGGTCGAGAGGTAATTGGGTTTGATCAGCGGCGCATCGGTCGGCTCGCGTGAACGCAGCCGCAAAGCGCCACGGCTGGTTGGCCGTAAGTTGCAGACGCTTGCGGTAAAGGCCGGGAATTTGTGCAGTGGCTCGCCGAACTTGTCGAGTGACAGCGGTTGGACGTGATACTGCAGATTGGCGCGTGGCTGGTCGCGGTCGGAGCGGGTGAACAGGCCAAGTTGCGACGGCGCCATCGTCAATGGACCGCGGCGGAACAGGACATATTCGCCGAGCATGCGGACGAAACCGAGCGGCGCGTGGTAGCGCTCGTTGAGCGTGGTGATCCCTTGGACTTTGTAGATGAGGCGCAGCTGCAGGTGATCCTGCAGATTGCCGCCGACGCCGGGGCGATCAAGCACAACCTCGACGCCGTGCTGGCGCAAATGCTCGGCAGGCCCGATGCCGGACAGCATCAGGATTTGCGGCGATCCGATCGCGCCGGCGGCGAGCACGACTTCGCCGCGGCAGCGCGCGCTGCGCAGCCCGCCGCCATTACCGCTGCCTTGCCGCCAGCGCACGCCGACGGCGCGCCGGCCTTCGCAAGTCAGGCCTTCCACCAAGCAACCGGTTTCGAGCCGCAGATTGGCGCGGCTTAAAACCGGCTTGAGAAAAGCGCGCGCGGCTGAGACGCGCCGGCCGCGTTGTTGATTGACGTGAAAGGCGCAGCAGCCTTCGTTGTCGCCGCAGTTGAAATCGGTGATGGATTTGATGCCGGCCTGTTCGGCGGCGGCGCGAAAGGCGTCGAGCAGATCCCAGCGCACCCGCGGCGGTTCGATATGCCATTCGCCGCCGATTGCATGCGTGGCGCTTTCGCCCATGAAATGATTTTCGTGGCGCTTGAAGAACGGCAGCACGTCGTCCCAGCCCCAGCCATTAAGACCGAGTTGCCGCCAATGATCGTAGTCGGCAGCCTGGCCGCGCATATAAATCATCGCGTTGATGGCGGACGAGCCGCCGATGACTTTGCCCCGCGGGTAATTCAAGCTGCGACCGTTCAATCCCGGCTCGGGCTCGGTCTTAAAACACCAGTCCGAGCGCGGATTGCCGATCGCGAACAAATAGCCGACCGGGATGTGAAACCAGATCCAATTGTCGTTGCCGCCGGCTTCGAGGATCAGCACGCGTTTGTCCGGATCCGCCGACAGTCGATTGGCGAGCAGGCAACCGGCCGAGCCGGCGCCGACGATGATGTAATCGTAATCGCCGTCGATCGGCTGACTATTCGTTGCTTGCTGTCGTCTCGCTTGCTGCTGCATCATTGCCGTTGCGCCAAATCGCGCGGCCGCACCGTGTGCCGGCAAGATAGCAGCCTTGGCCGCAGGGAAAAGGGCTCGGTTCGCCCAAACCGTCACCATGCTTGTCCGGTGCGGCTTGCAGTCCTATCATTAGTGAAGGCCAACGGCGCGCCGGGCGCGCGCCGCCATCACAGCCCGGAACGACGGTTCCTTTAAAGCTGGCCGCGATCAGCATCCGCATTCGCTTCCTTGCGCGTGCCGTTGAGCGCATCGTGCATATTGGAGAGCCGTCGTGTCGCAGCGATTTCGTTTTCTTGCGGCGCTTGCCGCCTGCCTCGTGTTTTGCGTTTCCACACTTACGGCGCGAGCACAACAACAAGCCCAAGACAGATCGATTCTGGTCTTTGCCGCGGCATCGATGAAGAATGCCCTCGATGACGTCGATGCTGCCTTCGCCAAGCAAACCGGGATTGCGACTGTTGCCAGCTACGACGCCAGTTCGGCGCTGATGAAGCAGATCGAGCAGGGCGCGCCAGCCGATGTTTTCATTTCCGCC
>JBQCCX010000053.1:0-8081 GCA_051961815.1 Xanthobacteraceae bacterium | reverse complement strand
CTGCGCGAGAAATTGCCGACGTCAGGGCTGGTCGTAATCGCGCTGCCGATCGAGGACTGGCGGCGGCTGCGTCCGCATTCGGCGCGGCTGGAGCATTTTGTCACGCCTCGCCTGATCGCCGCGGCGACGGAATAGGGCGCGATATTTCCGTTTGACGCGCGGCCGGCACTGCCCGCTCACGCATTGGCAAGCGCGGCCATGATCCGCACCCAGCTGCGGATCCCTTTGTGAAAGCTTTTAAGATCGTATTTTTCGTTGGGTGAATGAACGCGATCGTCGTCAAGCGCAAAGCCGACCATCAGCGTATCCATTCCCAGCACAGTCTTGAAATCGCTGACGATCGGAATCGAGCCGCCAGCGCCGACGGTGACGGCCTTCTTTCCCCATTCTTGCGCCAATGCCTCGCGGGCTTTGGTAAGCGCCGGATTGTCGAACGCGACGTTGAACGCCGGTGCGCTGGTAAAATTGCCGAATTCCACGGTGCAGTCGGCCGGCACCCGCGCGCGCACGAATTCGCGGAACGCAAACCGGATTTTGTCCGGATCCTGGGCGCCGACCAGCCGGAACGAGACCTTGGCCATCGCTTTGCCGGGTATCACGGTCTTGGCCCCCTCCCCGGTATAGCCGCTGATAATGCCGTTCACTTCGGCGGTCGGCCGGGTCGAGACCAGCTCGATCAGCATGCGGTTCTTTTCGCCGGCCGGAATTTTCAGCCCGATCGGCGCCAGAAATTTCTCCGGCGTCAGGTCAAGCCCGGCAAGATCCGCTTTGATGTCGGCCGGCAACTCCGGCACGCCGTCATAGAATCCCGGGATCGACACTGAACCGTCGGGCCGGTGCAAGGCTGAAAGAACGTCGGCCAGCACATGGATCGGATTTCGTGCCGCCCCGCCGAACAAGCCGGAATGCAGATCGCGATCGGCGCAGGTTAGCCGGACCTCCTCATAGACAAGGCCGCGCAGCGAGGTCGTGATCGACGGCGTTTCGGCGTCCCACATCCCGGTGTCGCATACCAGCGCGAGATCGCGCCTGAACTCCTCGGCATTGTCGCGCACGAATCCGAACAGATGTTTTGAGCCGCACTCCTCCTCGCCCTCGATCATGACCGTGATGTCGAGTGGAAGTTTGCCGGTTACCGCCTTGAACGCGCGGCACGCTTCAATAAATGTCATCGCCTGCCCTTTGTCGTCGCAGGCGCCGCGCGCCACGATGATTTTGCGTCCGTCCTCCAAAGTCGCAATGCGCGGTTCGAAAGGCGATGTCTGCCACAGATCCAGCGGGTCGACCGGCTGCACGTCGTAGTGGCCATAAAACAACACCCGCGGACGCGTATTGGCGCCGTTTTGGCTTTTGCCAATCACCACCGGGTGGCCTGCGGTCGGGCGCAGACTGGTCTCGAAACCGACTGTATCGAGATCGGCGGCGACATATTCCGCGGCCTTGCGGCATTGCGCAGCAAATGCAGGATCGGTCGAAATCGATTGAATTCGCAACAACGCAAACAAGCGATCCAGACTGGAATCCAGTTCGCGATCGACATGGCTCAAAATCGCCGACACAGCATTATTTGCAGTCATGGGCCTACCGTCATAGTTGATCGATGCTTGGGCGCGCGCATAACCGGCAACGGCGCTCCAATACTGCCGCAAATTTTATAGTCCGGCCCCAAGGTTTGTCATCTGCTCTCCATCTTCACTGCGTTGCAAGTTTGCAACGCTTGAGCACCTTCGACCTGCGCCTGCTTGTCACCCCTGCCTTTGACCCGGCAATATGTCTCGTGCCCGACTGACTGTGGGGGCAGCGAGGGAGTATGGACGAACTGATCGCACGCCTGGTCGCTGACGTCGGCATAGAGCGTGCGACTGCGGAAAAAGCCGTCGGCATCATCCTTGAGTTTCTGGTCAAGGAAGGTCCAGCTGACAAAGTGCAACCGTTGCTGGCCAAACTTCCCGGAGCCGAGGCGCTGATGCAAAAGGCCGCGAGCGAAAATGAAGCTGGCGGGATGATGGCTGGAACGATGGGGGGAGCCATGGGCGGAGTCATGGGCGCGGGGATGCGCATGATGTCGACCGGTTTGAGCATAGGTCAGGTGCAGAGCGTGACCCGCGCGGTGATTGCATTCACGCGGGAAAAAGCGGGCGAGGATGCGGTCGGCGAGATCGTCGCCGCAATTCCCGGACTCGAGCAGTTTGTTTGAGTACCAAGTGTTTGTTGCGAGCAAATTGCGCTGAGGGGGCATCGATGGCGTATCCCATTTCCGAAATTCAGGGGATCGGCACCGATGTTGCCGCTGTTTTGAAATCGGATGGGATTCGCACCACCGTCACCTTGCTTCGCTTGGCCAAGACGCCAAAGCAGCGATTGAAGCTTGCGCTCAAAACCGGAACGCCGGAGCGAAACGTTCTGGATTGGGTCACTGCCGCCGATCGCATGCGGATCAAGGGCGTCGGCTGGGAATATGCGGAACTGCTGCGCGCCGCCGGGGTGCGAACGGTGAATGAGCTTCGTTACCGCAATCCGCAAAAGCTAGCGGAGGTCATGGCGGAGGTGAACACCAAGCGCAAACTCGTCCGCGTTCTCCCCTCGGTGAATACGGTCGCCCGCTGGATCGAGGACGCCAAAAAGCTGCCGCCGCTGATCCGCTATTGATTGGGGCTGTCCGCAAACGCTTTTCAAACCCCGGATCGCGGTTCGCCGCCGCTTGACTTCGCCGGAATGGCCGCGCAAAGCCACGCGATGAGCGGCGCTTGGCCGCCCGATTGACGCAAAAGGACAAAGGCGATGACGGCGAGGACCGCGGCCGCGAATGTCACGCGTGGCGCTCGCTCCCTTGCCGGCGCGGCGCTGGCCGGCAACGTGCTCGCCGCCCTACTCGCCAAAGGCCGGCCGCTGGTGATGGGCGTGCTCAACGTTACGCCCGATTCATTCTCCGATGGCGGGCGGTTCCTCGAGCCGGCGGCCGCACTGGCGCAGGCGCAGCGGCTGGTCGACGAAGGCGCAGACATTCTCGACGTCGGTGCGGAATCGACGCGGCCCTACGGCGGCGCCGCGCCGGTTTCGCTCGAAGACGAGCACAGCCGCCTCGCCGCGATACTGCCAGCCGTCGTCGCGTTGGGCGTGCCGGTTTCAGTCGATACTATGAAAGCGCCGATCGCGGCTTGGGCGCTGCAGACCGGCGCGGCCATCGTCAACGACGTGTGGGGACTGCAGCACAACCCCGACATGGCCCGCGTCATCGCCGATTACGGCGTCCCGGTCGTCATCATGCACAACCGCGACAAGGCCGATCCGAATATCGACATCGTTGCAGCGGTGACCGACTTCTTCTCGCGCTCGCTTGAGATCGCATGGCAAGCCGGTATCACCCGCGAGCAGATCGTGCTCGATCCCGGGATTGGCTTCGGCAAGACGCCCGAGCAGAGCCTCGTTTGCATCGCGCGACTTGACGCCTGGCGTGGATTTAATCTGCCGATTTTGGTGGGCGCTTCACGCAAGCGCTTCATCAACGCGGTCGCGCCCGCAGAACCCAGCGAACGCCTCGGCGGATCGCTTGCCGCGCACCTCATCGCCGCCGAGAGTGGCGCGGCAATCATTCGCGCTCACGATGTGGCGCCGACCGTGCAGGCGCTTGCCGTGGCTGCCGCGATCAGGCGGGCACGATGAGCGACACGATTTTTGTCAAAGGATTGGCACTGCACGCCTACCACGGCGTGATGCAGCACGAAGCCAAGGTCGGACAAACTTTTTATGTCGATCTGCAACTCGCGCTTGAGCTTGGCACCGCTTCACGGACCGACAAACTGAAGGACACGGTTTCCTACGACTTCGTCATCAAGACCGTTACCGAGGCATTCTGCGGCCGCCGCTATCGACTGGTAGAAGCGGCCGCCGGTGCGGTAGCCAATGCCGTGCTGGCGCGCTGCCCGCAAGTGCGCGCTGCACGGGTTACCGTGCACAAGCCGCACGCGCCGGTCGCGGCAACCTTCGAAGATGTCGGCGTGACGATCGAGCGCGCCCGCACCCGCAAATCATGACCGCCTCGCGGGCCGAGGCTTTGCTCGCGCTCGGCGGCAATATCGGCGCGGTGCGAGCCACGTTTGAGCGCGCGATCACAATGCTGTGCGACGACGATGCTGTGCGACTCGTCGCACGCTCGTCCGATTACCGCACCCCGCCTTGGGGTGTTGCGGATCAGCCGGCCTTCATCAACGCGGTGATCATTGTGGCGACCTCGCTGCCGCCGCACGCATTGCTCAAACGTGCGCAGGACATCGAACGCGCCCTCGGGCGCGAGCGGGCAAAGGAACAGCGATGGGGCCCGCGCCCGATCGACATCGACATCCTTGCCTATGACGATCTCACCATGACTGAATCCGATTTGACTCTGCCGCATCCGCATTTGTTCGAACGCGCTTTTGTTTTATTGCCGCTCGCCGAAATCGCTTCCGATCGGTTGGTCGCTGGACGGCGGATCGGCGACACGCTGGCCGCCCTCGACGCCAGAGGGATTGAAAAGCTGCCGCCGCTCGCTCGCTTGGCCGATAGCTGAGGCGGGATCCCGCCAACCAGCCGGTTGGCCGCTGCCCCCGCGCGTGGCATTTTGCCCGCATGGCAAACCCCGAGGCTCCCCTGTCAGACGCCGACTTCCGCGCCGCGACCGAGGCGGATTGGCGCAAGCTTGTCGATGCTGCGCTCAAAGGGGGCTCGTTCGAGCGTCTGAAAAGCCCAACCTATGACGGGCTCTCGGTTGATCCCCTGTATTCGGCGGCGCGCGCAGCAATCAACGTCGCCGGCCGCCCGGGTGGTATGGCATGGAGCGTCATGCAGCGGGTCGACCATCCCGACCCAGCCGCAGCCAACGCGCAGGCCCGCGAGGATTTAGACGGCGGCGCGACGGGTTTGGTCCTCGTTTTTGCCGGCTCGGTGAGCGCGAATGGATTCGGACTGGCGGCCAATAGAACCGCGCTTGCGCGCGTGCTCGAAGGCATCGATCTTCGCCACATCGTTCTCGACTTGAACCTGAGCCCGGCAACACGCCACATGGCGCGCGAAGTCGCGGCGCTCATCAAAAGCCGGCGCATCGACGCTGGTACGATCGACTTGCGCTTGAGCATCAATCCGATCGGCGGCTTCGCTGCGGCCGGGCGCAGCGCGCAAAACTGGCAAGGACTCGCGACCGCTTTTGCCACCGCCATCAGCGCATTGGCAGGTGACGGGTTTCGCGGGCCGTTCGCGGTCGCCGACGGACGCGTGATCCATAACGCCGGCGGCTCGGAAGCGCAGGAGCTTGCCTTTGCGCTTGCCAGCGCTGTCGCTTATTGGCGTGCGCTCGAACAAAGCGGCATGGCGGTGCAAGCGGCCTATGACGCGATCTATTTCCGGCTGAGCGCGGATGCCGAGCAGTTTCTGACCACGGCAAAATTCCGGGCGATGCGAAAGTTATGGGCGCGGGTCGCGACCGCCGCCGGCCTGTCACCGAAATCCGCATTGGTCACGGCCGAGACCGCGTGGCGCATGCTCACGCGGCGCGATGCCTATGCCAACATATTGCGTTCGACAATCGCCGTGGCCGCCGCCGGATTGGGCGGCGCCGATGCGATCACCATCCTGCCGCATACCGCAACGCTCGGTTTGCCCGATGCCTTCGCGCGCCGCGTGGCGCGCAACATACAGCTCGTACTGTTGCAGGAAGCCAACCTGGCGCAGGTTGCCGACCCTGCGGCGGGATCGGGCGCCTTCGAAGCTCTCACCGAGCAGCTTTGCCTTTCCGCCTGGACGCAATTTCAGGACATCGAACGCGCCGGTGGCGCATGGGCCGCGCTGGAAAGCGGGCTCATTCAACGCAACGCCGCGGCGGTGCGCGCGGCGCGCCAACAGGCGCTTGCCCACGGACAGGAAATTCTGACCGGCACCAATGCCTATCCCGACATCGCCGAGACGCCGCCGGCGGCGCTCGACGTCGCGCCGCATGTCGCGGCAAACGAAGAAGCCGCGACAATCACCGCGCCGGCATTGCCGCGGCTGCGGCTCGCCGAACCGTTCGAAGCCTTGCGCGACAGGTCCGACCAAATTCTCGCCGCGACCGGCGTCCGGCCGAAAATTTTCCTTGCCACGATCGGTACGCCCGCGGAATTCACCGCGCGCGTAAATTTTGCCAAGAATTTTTTCGAAGCCGGCGGCATTGAAGCCACGAGCGGAGCTGTTGCCGAGTATCGCGCCGACCAGGCCGCGATCGCCTGCCTCTGTCCGTCGGTGAAGGTTTCTGAGCAGGAATTGATGTCGGCTGCCGCAACGCTCAAGCAAAACGGCGCCCGACTTGTCTATTTCGCCGGTCGGTCTGCAGCGCGCCAAGACAACGCCGGAGCGCAAACCCATATTGACGAAAGTTCCGACGCCCTGGCGACACTGAGCGCGGCTTACGATATTCTTCAACAACAAAAGGATCGTTGAGCCTTCGTGGCATGACCCGAATTCCGGATTTTTCCCAAATTGCGTTTTCCGAGACGCCGTCACCGGCATCCCCTACCGCCGCGCCATGGCTCACGCCGGAAGGCATCGCGGTGAAATCCGCCTATGCCGCGAACGATCTGGAAGGGCTCATCGGCGTCGACAGCTATCCGGGAATGCCGCCCTACCTGCGCGGCCCCTACCCCACCATGTACGTCACCCAACCGTGGACGATCCGGCAATATGCCGGCTTCTCGACCGCGGAGGACTCCAATGCCTTCTACCGGCGCAACCTCACCGCCGGCCAGAAAGGCCTTTCCATCGCCTTCGATCTCGCCACCCATCGCGGTTACGACAGCGATCATCCGCGCGTCGCCGGCGATGTCGGCATGGCCGGCGTGGCGATCGATTCGATCTACGACATGCGCACACTATTTGCCGGCATTCCGCTCGATCAGATGTCGGTGTCGATGACGATGAACGGCGCGGTGCTACCGGTGCTTGCGCTCTATGTCGTCGCCGCCGAAGAGCAAGGCGTGCCACCGCAGAAGCTTGCCGGGACGATTCAGAACGACATTCTCAAAGAATTCATGGTGCGCAACACTTATATCTATCCGCCGAAGCCATCGCTGCGCATCATCTCCGACATCTTCTCCTACACCTCGGCGCAAATGCCGAAATTCAATTCGATCTCGATTTCCGGCTACCACATGCAGGAGGCCGGCGCGACCGCCGATCTCGAACTCGCCTATACATTGGCGGATGGCGTCGAATATGTCCGTGCCGGGCTCGCCGCCAATCTGCCGGTGGACCGCTTTGCGCCGCGGCTGTCGTTTTTCTTCGGCATCGGCATGAATTTTTTTATGGAAGTCGCCAAGCTGCGCGCGGCGCGCGCGCTGTGGGCGAAACTGATGAAGCAGTTCGAGCCGCAAGACGAGCGCTCGCTGTCGCTGCGCACGCATTGTCAGACCTCGGGCTGGTCGCTTGCTGCACAGGACGTCTTCAACAATGTGGCGCGCACTTGCATCGAGGCCATGGCGGCGACCCAGGGTGGCACGCAGTCGCTGCACACCAATGCGCTCGACGAGGCGCTGGCACTACCGACAGATTTTTCCGCGCGGATCGCACGCAATACCCAGATCGTGCTGCAAAAGGAAAGCGGCACCACGCGCGTCATCGATCCATGGGGCGGTTCCTTTTTTGTCGAACGCTTGACTGGCGATCTTGCGGCGCGGACCTGGAGCCACATTCGCGAAGTCGAAGATCTCGGCGGCATGACGCGCGCCATCGAATCCGGCTTGCCGAAGCTGCGCATCGAAGAAGCCGCAGCGCGCACGCAAGCGCGCATCGATGCCGGTGCGCAGGCGGTGATCGGGGTCAACAAGTTTCGGCCACGCGACGAAACGCCGATCGACGTCCTCAAGGTTGACAATGCGGCGGTGCGGCAATTGCAGATCGACAAGCTCAAGCGGCTCCGGCACGAGCGCGATGGGGAAGCGCTCAAACAGGCGCTCGAAGCGCTGACCCGCAGCGCCGCCGGCGGCAACGGCAATCTGTTGGCGCTGGCGATCGACGCGGCGCGCGCCAAGGCGACCGTGGGCGAGATTTCACTGGCGCTGGAGAAAGCGTTCGGG
>JBQCCX010000052.1:0-14795 GCA_051961815.1 Xanthobacteraceae bacterium | reverse complement strand
GTCGAATACAAGCCCGCCGCGGCCGAAGAGGCCTGGTTCTGCGCCTGCAAGCGTTCCGCCAAAAAGCCGATGTGCGACGGCAGTCATAAGCGACTTTGAGTTTTTCTATGTCTGAACTCTTGCTCGAACTTTTCTCCGAAGAAATTCCGGCGCGCATGCAGGTGCGCGCCGCGGAGGATTTGCGCAAGGCGGTCACCGATCGGCTCATCGATGCGGGGCTGACTTACGACGGCGCCAAGGCGTTCGTGACACCGCGCCGGCTGGCGCTGGCGGTGCACGGTATTCCGATGCGCCAACCCGACCGGCGCGAGGAGAAAAAAGGCCCGCGCGTCGGTGCGCCGGAGCAGGCGATTGGCGGCTTTCTCAAGGCTGCAGGATTGAAATCGATCGGCGACGCCAAGGTAACGCCTGATAAGAAGGGCGATTTCTATGTCGCGGTCATCGACAAACCGGGCCGGCCAGCGCTTGAAGTGATCGGCGAAATCCTCGCCGAAGTGATCAAAAGCTTTTCGTGGCCGAAATCGATGCGCTGGGGCGCGCAATCGAAAAATCCCGGCGCGCTGAACTGGGTGCGGCCGCTGCATTCGATCCTCGCGACGTTCGGCCCGGAGACCGAGGACCCCGACATCGTGCCGTTGACCGTCGACGGCATTGTCGCCGGCAACCAGACCCGCGGCCACCGCTTCATGGCGCCGGAAACTTTCACGGTGCGCCGGCTCGCCGACTACGCCGCCAAGCTCGACAAGGCAAAGGTCGTGCTCGACCCCGAGCGCCGGCGCGACATCATTCGCACCGAAGCGGGGCAGCTTGCCTTCGCGCAGGGGCTCGAACTCGTCGAGGACGAGGGCCTCCTTGCCGAAACCGCCGGTCTCGTCGAATGGCCGGTGGTGCTGATGGGCAGCTTCGACCAGGCGTTTCTGCAGATTCCGGAAGAAGTCATCCGCGCCACCATCCGCAACAACCAGAAATGCTTCGTGTTGCGCGACGCCGCGCATGCCAAGCTCGTCAATAAATTTCTGCTGGTCGCCAATCTCGAGGCCGCCGACGGCGGGGCGGCGATCGTCGCCGGCAACGAGCGGGTGATCCGCGCGCGCTTGTCGGATGCGCGATTTTTCTATCAGACCGATTTAAAGAGGCGCCTTGAAGATCGCCTGCCAAGCTTCGCCGACATCATCTTCCACGAGAAGTTGGGCAGCCAAGGCGAGCGTATTGAGCGGATTGAGCGATTGGCCGGCGAATTGGCGCCGATGGTTGGCGCCGACGCGAAAAAAGCAAAACGCGCGGCGCGGCTGTGCAAAGCGGACCTGCTCACGGAAATCGTCGGCGAATTTCCCGAACTGCAAGGCACGATCGGCAAGTATTACGCGGAAGAACAGGGCGAGGACGAGGCCGTCGCTCACGCCATCGAGGATCACTACCGGCCCAAGGGGCCGGACGATCTGGTGCCGAACGATCCGGTCTCGATCGCGGTGGCGCTTGCCGACAAGATCGACACGCTGGTCGGTTTCTGGGCGGTCGATGAGAAGCCGACCGGAAGCAAAGATCCCTATGCGCTGCGCCGCGCCGCGCTCGGAATCATCAGGCTCGTGCTCGATAACAAGATCCGGCTTCCTTTGCTCGAGACGATGAAGACGGCTGCCGGTCTCATCAAAGCTAGCCGGCCCGATGCGATCGCAGACTCCAAACAATTGCCGGCCGATCTGCTTGCCTTCTTCGCCGACCGTCTGAAAGTGCAATTACGCGAACAAGGCGCGCGGCACGATCTCGTCGATGCAGTTTTCGCCTTGGAAGGCCAGGACGATCTCTTGCTGATCGTGCGCCGGGTCGAGGCGCTGGGACAATTCCTCGACAGCGAGGACGGCAAGAACCTGCTCGCCGGCTACAAGCGGGCCACCAACATCATTCGCATCGAGGAGAAAAAAGACAATCGACACTATACCGGCGCGCCGCAGGCGAGGCTCTACCGCCAGCCGGAAGAAAAGGCGCTGGCGAGCGCGATCGAGACGACCGAAACCGAGGCGGCGCGCGCAGTCGAGAAAGAGGATTTCGTCGCCGCCATGCGCGCCATGGCCAAGCTGCGGCCGGCGGTCGATGCGTTCTTCGACAAGGTCACGGTGAACGTCGACGACAAAGCCTTGCGCGAAAACCGGCTCAAACTTCTAAACCAAATTCGCGAAGCCACCCGCGCGGTCGCCGATTTCTCGAAGATCGAGGGGTAATTTCCCTCCCCCCGCGCAGCGGTGGGGAGGGATGGCGAATATCGCGCCAGCGATATGAGCCAGGGTGGGGGGCGAGAAAGAAAGTCCCCCCACCCATAGCCGATGCTTCGCATCGGCGTTATTAAAGTACGGCGGCCGAAGGCCGCCTGCGCCCCTCCCCACCACGCGCTCCGCGCGTGGGCGGGGAATTGCGATCAGCGCAACGATGATTGACCTGTGCGGTTCTGTGCAACGAGGCTGGCACTCGCCCCCATAGTCGCCTAGAACCGAACGGCGCTTGGGGCGTTGAGTGTTTGTCGATTTCTGCCCGCACTGCGCATTGCGCCTAAAAATTCATCATCGAGGCAAATCATGGTCATCACAGCCACCGAGCTATCCCCCATTGTCGCGCTGATTGCTGGCGTTCTCATCCTGATCGTGCCGCGGCTCCTCAACATCATCGTCGCCGTCTATCTGATCGTCGAAGGGCTGGTCGGGCTCAACGCCGTCCATCATTTCTTCCGTTGAGACAGAGCATTCGCTGTTGCCGGTTGCATCGGTTGACGAGAATTGCGATCTAAAAGCATGGTCCCGAAAGCGGGTACCGGTTTTCGGAAAAGATCATGCTCAAGGAACAACTCCTCGCATGCATGACGTCATGACAAAGCCTTTGACCAACAAGCCTTCGACCAAATCGCGCTCGAAAGCCTCGCCGAAGGTGGTCAAAAAGTCGCCAGCGCCCGGTTCGCGCAAAGCTTCGGCGCGCAAAGCTTCGGCGCGCAAAGCCGCCGGCAAGACCGGCGGCGGCAAAGCGGCGAAGGGCAAATGGGTCTATGCCTTCGGCGGCGGCAAGGCCGAAGGCCGTGCCGGCATGCGCAATCTGTTGGGCGGCAAGGGCGCCGGCCTTGCCGAAATGGCGCAGCTCGGGCTGCCGGTGCCGCCCGGCTTCACCATCACCACCGAGGTCTGCACTTATTTTTATCAGCATGGCAAAACCTATCCAAAGGACCTGAAACGGCAGGTCGACGCCGCGCTTTCGCAAGTCGGCCGGATCACCGGCAAGAAATTCAGCGATCGCGACAATCCGCTTTTAGTGTCGGTGCGCTCCGGCGCGCGCGCGTCGATGCCCGGCATGATGGATACCGTGCTCAATCTCGGGCTCAACGACGTGACGGTGAAGGCGCTTGCGGCAAAATCCGGCGACCGCCGCTTCGCCCTGGACAGTTACCGGCGCTTTATCACCATGTATTCCGATGTCGTGCTCGGCATCGACCATCATCATTTCGAGGAAATTCTCGACGACCACAAGGATCGCAACGGCTACACGCTCGATACCGATCTTACTGCCGACGATCTGGAACAGCTCGTCGGCCGCTATAAAGAACGTGTCGAAGAAGAGCGCGGCGAACCGTTTCCGCAAGACCCCGACGCGCAATTGTGGGGCGCCATCGGCGCGGTGTTCGGCTCGTGGATGAACCAGCGCGCCATCACTTATCGCCGCCTGCACAATATTCCCGAAAGCTGGGGCACCGCGGTCAACGTGCAGGCCATGGTGTTTGGCAATATGGGTGAGAGCTCCGCGACCGGGGTCGCCTTTACCCGCAATCCGTCGACCGGCGAGAAAAAGCTGTACGGCGAGTATCTGATCAATGCCCAGGGCGAGGACGTCGTCGCCGGCATCCGCACGCCGCAGGAGATCACCGAGGCCGCGCGCAAGGAGGCCGGCTCCGACAAGCCGTCGATGGAAAAGGCGCTGCCGGAGGCGTTCGCCGCGCTCAAGCGCATCCAATCGACGCTCGAGCGGCACTACCGCGACATGCAGGACCTCGAATTCACCGTCGAGCAAGGCAAGTTGTGGATGCTGCAGACGCGCAGCGGCAAGCGCACCGCGCAGGCGGCACTGCGCATCGCCGTCGATCTGGCGCAGGAAAAACTGATCGACAAGACCGAGGCGGTCAAACGCATCGATCCGTCCGCGCTCGATCAGCTCCTGCATCCGACCATCGACCCGAAAGCCGAGCGCAAGGTCATCGCTACCGGCTTGCCGGCCTCGCCCGGCGCGGCCTCCGGTGAAATCGTGTTCTCGTCGGACGAGGCCGAGGCGCTCAAAAGCGGGGGCCGCAAAGTCATCCTGGTGCGGGTCGAAACCTCGCCAGAGGACATTCACGGCATGCACGCCGCCGAAGGCATCCTGACCACCCGCGGCGGCATGACGTCCCATGCGGCGGTGGTCGCGCGCGGCATGGGTAAGCCCTGCGTCTCCGGCGCCGGCTCGCTCCGCGTCGATTACCGCACCCAGACGCTGACCGCCGGCGGCACGGTTCTCAAGAAGGGCGACACGCTCACCATCGACGGAGCCACCGGGCAGGTGCTCGCCGGCGCGGTGCCGATGCTGGAGCCGGTATTGGCCGGCGAATTCGCCACCGTCATGAAATGGGCCGACGAAGTGCGCGTATTGAAGGTGCGCGCCAATGCCGACACGCCGGCGGATGCCCGCGCCGCAGTCAAGTTCGGCGCCGAAGGCATCGGGCTGTGCCGCACCGAGCACATGTTCTTCGACGAGGACCGCATCCGCGCCGTGCGCGAGATGATCCTGGCCGAGGACGAGGCGGCGCGGCGCGCGGCACTCGCCAAACTTTTGCCGATGCAGCGCGGCGATTTTCTCGCGCTGTTCAAGATCATGGGCGGCCTGCCAGTGACCATCCGGCTCCTTGATCCGCCGCTGCACGAATTTCTCCCGCATAGCGAGGAGGAAATCGCCGAAGTGGCCGAAGCGATGGGCGCCGACGCGCGCCGCCTGGCCGATCGCGCCCGCGAGCTGCACGAATTCAACCCCATGCTCGGCTTCCGCGGTTGCCGGCTTGCGATTGCTTATCCGGAGATCGCAGAAATGCAGGCGCGCGCGATTTTCGAAGCGGCCGCCGAAGCCGCTCGCCAGACCGCAAAGACGGTCGCGCCGGAGATCATGGTCCCGCTGATCGCCAGCAAGCGCGAGCTCGATCTGGTCAAGGAGCGCATCGATGCGACCGCGGCAAAGGTCGCCGCGGAAACCGGCGCCAAGCTGAAATATCAAGTCGGCACCATGATCGAATTGCCGCGCGCCGCGCTCAAAGCCGACGAAATCGCCGAGAGCGCCGAATTCTTCTCGTTCGGCACCAACGATCTGACCCAGACCGCTTTCGGGATCAGCCGTGACGACGCGGCGAGTTTTTTGAACATCTATACGGCGAAAGGAATCTTGCCGAGCGATCCGTTTGTCTCGCTGGATCGTGATGGGGTGGGCGAACTGATCCGCATCGCCAGCGAGCGCGGCCGCAAAACACGCGGCAAGCTCAAGCTCGGCATTTGCGGCGAGCACGGCGGCGATCCGGCCTCGGTCGCGTTCTGTCATGAGGTCGGGCTCGATTACGTGTCATGCTCGCCATTCCGGGTGCCGATCGCGCGGCTCGCCGCCGCGCAGGCCGCGCTCGGCGCGCTGACGCCGGCGGACGGATAGCTTTTTCGCGCGCCCGCGCCACCCTGGTTAACAAAGCGTCAACCGGATCGCTCGGTAGTGCGTAACCGCCGCGCGGGAACGCAGCCGGCGCAACCTTTCTCGCACGGCGGGCCGGCGTAAAGCCGCGCCAATCCGCGAGTTAACGCCTTCGCAACGTTAACCCGACAATAAATAAACCTGTCGCATTCGCGCCACCGCGGTGGCGCTTCCATAACCATGTGCGCGGGGCAAGGCGCCTAGTGGGCGTGTGTTGGCGTGAGGGGTAATGTCGGCGTCGCGTAGTGTAACGGGCGCGTGTAGTACTGCCCGCTTCTGGTTCAGTGCGCTCTGCGCCGCCCTGATGCCGACGTCCATCGGGTATCAGGACCTGGCCGCGCTAAGCGCCCGTGAGCGCGCCCATCCTCCTTCGCATTGGCATTTGATCGTATCGCCGGTGCAGGCCGCGACGTTCAGCTATTCGCGCCCGATCGGCAGCGCCATCCCGCAGCCGCTCGGATTTCAGACCGTCAGTCTGGATCCGCGTTCGCTCGACGCTTATTCCTGGAAGATCGACGAGCCGCTCCATGCGCGCCCGGCGCGCCAGATCGAATATCCGAGCGTCGAGCGCAGCCACAAAGCCAATCGGCTTCCGGTGACCGCCGCACCGCCTGTTGCGGCTCCTACGGCGCCACCAGCGCCGCCGCCAGCGCCAGTCGCCCCTGCCGCCGTCGAAGCCGGACGCAGCGGGCCACAACAAGAGTTGGTCACCGGGCCGCCGGCGCCGCCTGCCGCGTCAGCCATCGACGCCCACGATGAGCATCCGGCATCCGCACCCGCGGCGCCGGCTGCCGACGCGGCGGCACCGGTTGTGGACGCCGCTCCTGCGCAAGCGCAGCCGTCGCAAGCAGAGGCTGCGCCGCCGCAAACCAAGACAGCCGCCGATGAGGACGACGCCGCCTTGGCCGACAAGCCGCCGGAAATTCCGGCGCCCGGCGAAGCAGACGATGGACCGCGGGCGCTCGGCGGCACGTCGTTCCTCGATGCCGACGCCGGCGATCGTTCGAGCGCGATCTTTTTCGGTGGGGGCGTTATGGGCTCGCCGTCAAAGCTGCAAAGCTGGGCGCCGGGCGCCGAACCCATTCTCGTTTCGCCGTCGGCCGAGCTGGCCGCGCAATCGGTCGACTCCAATATCAAACTGTCCGCGCTGGAGGGCACCGGCAATGATACCGGCGCCGGCGAGTCGGTTGCCGGCAAGGACGACGTGAGCCGGCTGCAGACGCCGGCGCAACGGCTCGAGCTGGAGGGTAAGGCGCGCGCAAAGGCCGAGAAGTGTCTCGCCGACGCCGTTTACTTCGAAGCGCGCGGCGAGGTGCGCAAGGGCCAGGAGGCGGTCGCCCAAGTGATCATGAACCGCGTGTTCTCAGGCTATTACCCGCATGACGTTTGCGGCGTCGTTTATCAGAACGCGCACCGCCATCTCGCCTGCCAGTTCACCTTTGCTTGCGAGGGCAAGGATCTGTCCCGCATCGACGAGCCCGACATGTGGGAGCAGGCCAAAGCCATCGCCAAGGACGAGCTCGACGGCAAAATCTGGCTCGCCGAAGTCGGGCACGCCACGCACTACCATGCCTATTGGGTGCATCCGAGCTGGGTGCATGAGATGACGCGGCTGTTCAAACTCGGCGTGCATACATTTTATCGGCCGCGCAATTGGGGTGACGGCGATAGCGAGCCGGTCTGGGGCAAGGGCGCAAGTATCAGCGCGCCGGCGACGTCCGCGACGCCCGCAGCGCCGAGCGCGAGCAACGGCGAGACGCCGTCAGCGAAGTCCGAAATTAAACCTGACGCGGCAAAGGCGCCGCAAGCGGCCACTTCTCCGGCAGGCGCGCGGACGTAAGAGCAAAACTTGGTGCCTGGCGGGCCGCTCATTCCCGCGAAAGCGGGAATCCAGATCACGATTTTGCGCTGGGTCCCCGCTTGCGCGGGGACGAGCGGATCAGAGACTCACATCGCAATATCCAGACCGACGTCGAGATTGCGCACCGAATGTGTCAGCGCGCCGGAGGACAAATAATCGACGCCGGTCTCGGCGATCGCCGCGGCGCTATCGAGGGTGATGCCGCCGGATGCTTCGATGACCAGCCGGCCCGCCACCATCTGCACCGCCTTGCGCATCGCGGCGAGATCGAAATTGTCGATCAGCACGACGTCAGCCAATCCGACATCGAGCACTTCTTGGAGCTGCGTGAGTGAATCGACCTCGATTTCGATCTTGACCAGATGGCCGACCGTAGCTTTGGCGCGCTCGAGCACCGCTCTGATACCGCCGGCGACCGCGATGTGATTGTCCTTGATCAGGATCGCGTCATCGAGGCCGAAGCGGTGATTGTAGCCGCCGCCGCACCGCACCGCGTATTTCTCCAGCGCGCGTAATCCGGGTGTGGTCTTGCGCGTGCAGATGATGCGCGCCTTGGTATGCGCGATGCGCTTGACGAACGCCGCCGTCGCGGTGGCGATGCCGGACAGGTGGCCGAGAAAATTCAACGCAACTCGCTCGGCGGCCAGCATCGCCCGGGCATTGCCGGAAATAATCATCAGCTCGGCGCCGCGCTCAAGCGGCGCGCCATCGCGGGCATTTGGCGCAATCACGATCTGCGGCGCCAGCCGGTAGAAGGCCGCGGCGACCAGCGGCAGTCCGGCGATCACGCCGGCTTCGCGCGCCACCAACGCAGCACGGCCGTCGCAATCCTGCGGGATCGTTGCGGTCGAGGTGATGTCCCCGGCGCGGCCGAGGTCTTCTTCCAGCGCGCGCGTCACCGCCGCTTCGATCTCAAGCGGGGAGAGGAAGGCGTCGGCGCGCAACAGCGCGGCCGCCGGCGCGGGATCGTGCGGTTTTGGCGTTCGCATCGGAGCGAATCCATAGTCACTGCCGCCAATTATGGCAAACACTGCGATAGGGCCTCGGCGTGGCGGCGCGGCTCCGCTGCACGGGCGGAACAGCCATGCACTGGCCGGTCCAGGGTCTGGCGATTTTCATTTTGGACATCCAGATTGTCCCTTTATGCTGCGCGACTTTCGAATCTTGAGCATGATCCGGAATAGATCATGCTGAAACAACATCCCGCCGGGGCGACATGAGCGACGTTTCAAAATCTTTAACCAGCTGGCGCACACCGGCGCTGGTCATCGGCGCCGGCAGCCTGATTGCGCTCATCGCCTTCGGGCCGCGCTCGACGCTGGGCTTTTTCCTGACGCCAATGTCGAGCGCCAATCATTGGGGCCGCGACGTGTTCGCGTTCGCGCTGGCCTTGCAGAATTTGCTGTGGGGCATTGGCCAACCGCTCGGCGGCATCGTCGCCGATCGCTTCGGCACCGTTCGCGTGCTGTGTGGTGGCGCGTTGTTGTACGCGGCTGGTCTGGTGATGATGGCGCATTCAAACAGTGCGTCGATGCTCGATCTGTCGGCCGGCGTGCTCATCGGCTTCGGCCTTGCCGGCTGTTCGTTTCCGGTGGTGCTGGCCGCGCTCGGCAAGATCGTACCGCTGCAATATCGCTCGCTCGCCTTCGGCTTCGGCACCGCCGCCGGTTCGTTCGGACAATTCCTTTATTCGCCGGTCGCGGTCGCGCTGATGGACGCTTTCGGCTGGCAACAGACGCTGGTGATCTTCGCGGTGAGCATGATGGCGGTGCTGCCGCTGTCGCTTGTGCTGGCGACGCCGCCGGCGCAGGGGGCGCATGAAGCCGATTCGCAGTCGCTGCGTCACGCTTTAACTGAAGCGTTTGCGCATCGCTCGTATGTGCTGCTGGTTCTCGGCTTCTTCACCTGCGGCTTTCAGCTGCAATTCATCACCGTGCACTTGCCGTCCTATCTGGTCGATCGCGGATTGTCGGCCCAAATCGGCGGCTGGACCATCGCCACCATCGGGCTGTTCAATATCATCGGTTCGGTGGCCGCCGGCTGGCTCGGCAGTCGCATGCCCAAGCGCTACCTGTTGTCGATCATCTATTTCATCCGCGCCGCCGCGATCCTGGCATTCATTGCGTTCCCGGTCACGCCGGTGACGTGCCTGATCTTCGCAGCCACGATGGGTTTGATGTGGCTCTCCACCGTGCCGCCGACCAACGGCATCATTGCTTTGATGTTCGGCACGCGCTGGCTGGCGACGCTCGCGGGCTTCGCCTTTTTCAGCCATCAGGTTGGCGGCTTCCTCGGTGTCTGGCTCGGCGGCCTCGTGTTCGACCGCACCGGCTCGTATAATGCAGTGTGGTGGCTGGCGATCCTGTTCGGTGTGCTCTCGGCGCTGATCAATATGCCGATCGTGGAGAAGCCGGTCGCGCGGGTCGCCGCGGTGCCGGCCTGAGCGCTCGACTATCGCGCCTGATTTTGCCGAGTTGTTTTCTGCGCGCCCCAGCGCGTAAGATCATCGCATGGCGACCTTCAAAGCGATCGTCATTGACAAGGCCGAGGCCGGGCAGACGGTGCGGCTTACCGATTTCGACGAAAAAGACTTGATGGATGGGGACGTTACCGTCCGCGTCGAATTCTCGACGGTCAATTACAAAGACGGTCTCGCCGTTACCGGCAAGGCGCCGGTGGTGCGGCGTTTTCCGATGATCGCCGGCGTCGATTTCGCCGGCACCGTGGAATCCTCCAACCATCCGAAATGGAAACCGGGCGACCCGGTGATCCTTAACGGCTGGGGTTTGGGCGAAACGCATCTCGGCGCTTATGCCGAAAAAGCGCGGGTCAAAGGCGATTGGCTGATCAGGCGTCCGGCCGGCATCAGCGCGCGCGACGCTATGGCGATCGGCACGGCCGGCTATACCGCGATGCTTGCGGTGATGGCGCTGGAACGCGCCGGCATCGATCCCTCCCGGGGATCCGTGATCGTGACCGGCGCCGCCGGCGGCGTCGGTTCGGTCGCAGTCGCGATTCTCGCCAAGCTCGGCTACGCCGTCGCCGCTTCGACCGGCCGGCCGCAGGAGGCGGCGTATCTCAAAGACCTCGGCGCGAGCGACATCGTCGACCGCAATGAATTGACCGGGCCGGCGCGACCGCTGGCCAAGGAGCGCTGGGCCGGCGGCATCGACGCGGTCGGCTCGACCACGCTCGCCAATGTGCTGTCGATGACCCGCTACGGCGGCGCGGTTGCGGCTTGCGGGCTCGCCGGCGGCATGGATCTGCCGACCACAGTCGCGCCGTTCATCCTGCGCGGGGTGTCATTGATCGGTATTGATTCCGTCATGTGCCCGCTGCCGCACCGGGAAGCGGCGTGGCGGCGGCTCGAGACCGACCTCGATCGCAATAAGATCGCGGCCATGGCGAACGAAATCGGCCTTGAGGAAGTTATCGGCGCGGGCCGTCGCATCGTGGAAGGCAAGGTGCGCGGCCGTCTCGTGGTAAAAATCGGGTAAACGCGCTGGTCCCCTTGCTCATTTCGGCCATGATGTGAGGCTCTGCTATGGTAAGGGGACGGTTAAGAAATGTCGTTAATACTGTCCTATCTGTCGGGGTGGGGTGCTCGATGTCGGTGCGCTGGTCGCTTGTGAGTGCGTCGGTTTTGACGGCCGGCTTGTTGGGTGTGGGGCAGGGAAGCGCCGAGGAGCTCGCGCCGGAGCAGGCGCGCGCCTTCGTGGTCGGCAAACTGTTCGCCTATACGTGTTTCGAAGGCACATCCGGAATGGGCCGGATCTTTTCCGACGGCTCAGTGGTCGGCACCATCAAAATTCGCGGTCAGGGCCAGACCCGTTTCGCCGCGCTGCCGGCCGGGACGATCCGGATCGACAGCCAGTCGATGTGCGCGCATCTCGCCGGCATGCCGTTCACGCCGTGCTTTCGCGTCGAAAAAATCGACTACCACAGTTTCCGCGGCTCGCTCTCCGGCTTGAGCTTCGCCTATTGCGATTTCTATCAGCGCAATCCGCGCGGCCACCTGATCAGCAGCAGCGCCGAGGAGCCGCCGGCGGCGACCACGCCGGTCGCCAATGCGCGCCCGGTGCTGCGCCCCTCGCTGCCGCAATAGCCTGTCGCGAACGAACGACGATCACGCGCCGTCCGCGGGCGCGGCACGCGGATACAGCACGCGCTGATACAGCCAGCAAATGCCAAGTAGCACGACGCCGAGCCCGGTCACCGATAGCGCACGGTAAATGCCGGCGATATTGGCCGTGTCGAACAAAAACACCTTGGCGATGGTCAGCGCAATGACGCCAAGCGCCAGAAAGCGCGCCGGTTGCGAGCGCAGCACGAAGCCGACGGCCAGCAGCACGATGCCGAAGGCAAGCCAGGCGCTTGAATAAGCATATCGCTCGGCATCGCTGGTCGGGCCGGACATTTCCGCGCCATGAAAAAGCCGCCGCACTTCAAGCGTCAGATAAAACAATGCCAGGACCACTGAAGTCGTTGCGGCAACAACACGATAAGGCATGGGCCGCGTCGCGCGTGCAATCATCGCAAGAACGATAGCAAGCACGGCCGGCAAGCCGTAGCCAAGCAGGATGAAATTAAAGAAAGCGCCTCCGCCAACTGGCGTGGCGCCGAACCGCAAGTCGAACGCAGTGATAAGATTTGCGAGCACAGCCAGCAAGGTCAACGCACCGACGATCAGCGCGCCGATATTGTGAATGACATTGCCCGTTCGTACGCGCACATGTTCCAGGCCAATGGTCATCGCCAGTCCGGCATTGGCGAACAGCATGATTTCCAAGTCACTGCGCAGGGGTTGGTATATTTCGCCGCCGGTGACGTAGTGGCGGATCTCCCAGATCACCAGCAGTACCGAAAACAGGATGGCGGCGGCATCGACTATGCGCGCGGGCAGATCATCGGCGCGTTTTCGCAATAGCCATCCGCCCAGCCAAAACGACACAGCCGGAACGCCGTAACCATAGAGCAGCCAATTGAAGATCGGCATCGTTCCGACCTCAGCGCCGACAATGCGCGGTTTCATAAGCGATACGCGCTACCACTGTGGCGGCTATGGCCGCAGCGACCCAGCGCAACAATGCGATCGGCCGTTTAGCGGCAACCCAAGCGGCACCCGGCGCCATCAGCGCCAGCCCGATGGTGAGCCAGCCTTTTTCCAGGGCAAAGGTGAGCGCAAGAGCGAGCGCCGCCAGCGATCCGGTCGCGAAAAGCGCGCTGCTCGTCACTAGCCCGGGCCGTTTTTCGCGCTGCACCAGCGCCTCGGTCGCAACCCCGTAAATCGCGCCCAGAAGTAAGGCGAGGCCGGCAAATGGCAGCGATCGATCCCATTGCGTCACGCGGTAATAAAGCGCGACCAGCAATGCCATCGGCGCGAGCACGCCAGAGGCAGCCCACAGCATTGGCACGAGTGCGCGGGCAGAGCGGCCCTGCGCCAGAAAACCGGCAATGCCAAAAAGCGCCGCCCAGAATGCGGCAAGCGCGAAATGCGAACCATAGTCGAAATGCTCCGGTCCTGGTATCGCCGGCGCAGTCGGGCCGGCCGGCGCAATCAGCGCGTCGAGCCTCTCGTGCACGGCCCAATGCGCCATGACTACCGCCGCAAGAACCGCCGCCACAACAACGCTGGGTGTCGCCGCCTCGGTTCGCCACGCAATGCCGACCGTTGCTGCGGTTAGCACAACGAAGGCGATGAGTGCTGCCGGATCGTGGCGGCTTGCCAACACGAGAAGTGTCGCCACGACGAGATAAATCGAAAGCGCAAGGTTCGAGAGCCGGTCCATTTGACCCGGAGCCGCATGCGGTCCGTAAAGCAGATTGGCAACAAGGAACGTCGCGGCGAGCGCAAAGCCCGCAAGGACGTGAAACACATGCGCGCCGAGTGCCGTTACGACTAGAAGAAATGGATCGAGGCCCGGCAGCGACCACAGCGCGCCGAATATGAGCGCTGTGACTGCAAGTCGGTACCACAGGCGAAATCGCGCCAGCGCAAATGCAGCGGCAGTCACAACAGCGATGTAAATATAAAGCGACCAGTAATCCGGCGCGTTGGATGCGACCAGCATTGGCGCCAGATACGCGCCGACAATGCCGAGACCTGCGAGTGCGGGGCCATGAAGCAGCGCGGCTGCCAAAGTCGCCAGAGCCACCGCTCCGAGAAGCAGGAAGGCGGCCGGGGGCGGAAGAAATCCATAGAGCGCATAGGCGGCATACACCGTGGCATACGCAACGGTCGTTCCCGCCGCCGTCAAAACACTGGGGATGTTCGCGGTTGGCACGCCGGGAAGCGACAGTTGCTTCTCATTGCGCCGCTGCCACTCGCCGGCAGCAATCAACGCGAGCGCGAGCAAACTTCCCAAGAGAATCCGAACACCGGGTCCGATGAGACCCTGTTGAATTGAATAACGCACCAGGAATATGCCACCGAGAGCGAGCGCGACGCCACCGATCCAGACGACCCAGCGCGTGCCGAAGCGCTCTTCGAGACTGATCGCGTGGGCTGCCGGCGAGGCCTTTGTTTGAGAAAAACTCGGGACCGAGCCCGGGGACGCGGCGCGCGGCGAGGAGGGTGGCGCCGCGGCGCGCGGTGAGATTGGCGCTTCCGGCGCAGTTGTTGAGGCGGCTTCCGGCGGAGCCGCCGGTGGCCGTGCGCCTGCTTGGGGTGGCGGCGATAGGGCCGGCGCCGATTGGCGCTCCAGCATTGCAAGCTTTAATTCAATGCCGCGCAGCCGCTTGTTCAATTGGATGGAATGTACCAGTGCGATGACGGCAACCACCGGCGCAGCCAAGATCGCGGCAACGATATAGAAAAACCAGTCAAACATCCGGACCCAGACCCGGTGAGATCAGGATTCTATGCCGCGACCGCTGCAGACGAAAGCCGGAAACGTAGGCCTGTGTGTAGTTTGGATGGGTGCCCTACTCACTCCAGATCGAGCCGGAATGGCGTCGCTTCCGCGGCCAGGTCGCCGCGTCCGATATTTTCGATTGCCGCGATCATGCGGCCTTCGCGGCCGAGCAGGCGATCGGCAAGCGAGACGATGCGCGCATTCGGCGTTGCTGTGGGTGAGGCGAGGCGCAGCGCCTGGGCGATGCTGGTCTCATCGCGGCGCGGATTGAGCGCGCACACGGTGGCATAGGCGCTCGCGGTCGAGCGGCTGATCCCCATATAGCAATGCACGACCAGCGGCGCCCGGCG
>JBQCCX010000051.1:0-4871 GCA_051961815.1 Xanthobacteraceae bacterium | reverse complement strand
GATGACCGGGCCCAGATACGGCCGCTGGACGCCGAGGCAACGTCGGAAGTCCATCTCATCGGCTTCGACGATTCCGCAATCCGGATTTTCCAGCATCCAGACGATGCCGGCCAAGACCGCCGAAGTGACCTGCAGGCCGGTAGCGTTCTGATAGGGCGCAAGCTTGCGGGTTTCTTCGATCGAGAGCTGCGAACCATACCAGTAGGCATTTTTGGCATGGCCGTAGAGCAGCACCCCAAGCTCATCGATGCCGTCGACGATGTCGTCCTCGGTCAAGATGTGCCAGGTCTTCTGCGGCACCCAGCCATGCCCGGCCATTTCGTGCAGCGAGAGCACCGCATCGTCGCACGGGTGATAAGCGTAGTGACAGGTCGGCCGGTAGAGCACCTTGCCGTTCTCGCGCAAGGTGAAATAGTCGGCGATCGAGATCGACTCGTTGTGCGTGACCAAAAAGCCGTGCTGGCCTTGCGCCGTCGGCGTCCATGAGCGGACCCGCGTACCGGCGCCCGGGCGCGTCAGATAAATCGCTGCGTCGCAGCCAAACTGATGGTGATGCGCACCGGGCGGCATGGTTTTTTCGTGCGTGCCCCAGCCCAGCTCCGACGGCTGCAGGCCTTCCGAGATGAAGCCCTCGACCGACCAGGTATTGATGAACTTGCCGCGCGGCTTTGGCGTATTGGCCCGCTGCGTGTCGCGTTCGGCGATGTGGACGCCTTTGACACCGACGCGCTGCATCAAGCGGCCCCATTCCTGCCGCGTTCCTGGCTCGGCGAAATCGAGTTTCAGATCCTTGGCGACATCGACCAGCGCTTGCTTGACCATCCACGACACCATGCCCGGATTGGCGCCGCAGCAGCTCACGGCGGTAATGCCGCCCGGCCGCCGCCGCCGCAGCTCGAGCAACCCTTCGCGCAGCGCATAGTTCGAGCGTGCCGACAGCGAGCGCGAGGCGTCGAAATAAAGCCCTGGCCACGGCTCGACGACGGTGTCGATGTAGAACGCATCAATATCCTTGCAGAAATCCATCAGATCGACCGACGAGGTGTCGACCGACACGTTGACAATCATGCCGCGGCCGGGGCCGCAGGACAGGAGCGGTTTGAGCACCTCGCGATAATTGTCCCGGGTGATCGCCAGGTGCATAAACCTGATCTGCCGGACATCAAGCAACTCGCGATCGGTGTCGTCAGGAGCTATTACGACGAATTTTTCATGATCGAATGCAAGGTGCCGTTCGATCAGCGGCAGGGTGCCTTTGCCGATCGAGCCGAAGCCGATCATCACGATGGGGCCCTCAAAACGGGCGAGCAGAGCTGAATCTGTCATCGTTCTAACCAAAGTGAATTGGATCAACAGGGTGCGTCAAGCGGACATCGCCGCTGGCGCTGTGTAATAGTACGACAGCAAATTCGCAAATCCCCCGGAGCACCGAAAGATGCCTGCCCTCCCGATCACCTTTGCTTGCGGTCTCTACGACCGGATGCTGGCGCTCCATACCGGCGACGTCAAACCGGACGGCATCGACCTCAATTTTGTTGTCATCGACAATCCGCGGGAGATCTTCGATCGCATGACCGGCCGGCTGGAATTCGACGTCTGCGAGATGTCGAGCTCGGAATACATCAGCCGGTTTGCGGCCAAGAAGCTGCCGTTCGTGGCGCTGCCGGTTTTCGCTTCGCGGGTGTTTCGCCACGGCTTCATCGTGGTCAACCGCCATCGCGTCAGCGCGGCCAAGGATCTCGCCGGCAAGCGCATCGGCGTTCCGCTTTACACCCAGACCGCCGCGATCTTCGTTCGCGGGCTGATGCAGCACGATCTGGGCATCGATCTTGGCGGCATCGAATGGGTACAGGGCGCCGTCAACGAGCCGGGAAGCTACGGCCATCCTTCGCTGATTCCGCTGCTCAAACCGGTCAAAATCACTCCGAACACAAGCGGCAAATCGCTCAGCGATCTGCTCGCCGCCGGCGAGATCGACGCCCTCATCGGCTCCAATCTGCCGCGTGCGCTCGGCCGTGATCCCGACGTGGTGCGGTTATTCCCGGATTTTCGCGCGCGCGAGCAGGATTATTTCCGCCGCACCCGGATTTTCCCGATCATGCATTTGATCGTCATCCGCAACGATGTCTACGAGCGGCACCCGTTCGTGGCGACGAGCCTGTACCGCGCCTTCGGCGCCGCCAAAGACTGGGCCTGGCAGAAGATGCGCTACCCAGGCACGCTACGCTACATGCTGCCGTGGCTCCCCGCCGATATCGAAGAGGTCGACACGCTATTCGGTGGCGACTGCTGGCCTTACGGCGTCGAGCCGAACCGCCCGACCTTGGAAGCGCTGGTGACGTATATGGTCGAGCAGGGCCTCATCGCAGCGCCCGTTCCGCCCGAACAGCTGTTCGTGCCGACCTACGGATAGGCGCGCACCCTAAACCGCTTTGAGGTGCGCGTCCTTGCGCTGGTAAAGCGCATCATCGGCATAGCCCATCGTATCCGGCCGCCCGCGGCCGAGCATGACCTGAAAATAGACCGGCTCCAGCGAGTCGTTCTGATAGCCGTGGATCACCCCGGCCGGACAGGCAATGCATTCCCAGGGCCCCAGCCGCGTGGTGACACGCCGGCCACTTTCGTCCTCGACGAACACATCGAGCAAACCTTGCAGCACGAAGAAACACTCCTCGACTTCGTGCGTATGCGCGGCGTTCCCTTGCCCCGGCTCGACATACATGACCGATAGCGTGAAATTACCGGCCGGGATGACGGTCGGGTCGCCGTGCTTGCCGGAACCGCCGGCACCGATGAAGCGATGCTGCGCTCGTTTGTAGCCCTCGATCTTGGCATCCTCGAACGCCGCCCAGTCCGGCTTCTTTTCTTTGAAGCGGCCGACGTATTTTTTCATGATCTCTTCAGGTGGAACGCCTTCAAGCTCTTTGGGGCGCGGATGGCGTGCAACGCTCATGAAACAATGCTCCGTGCTGCTTGCCGCAACTGGCGAGTGTCCTGGACTAAACAATGGCCCTAGCCATGGCGTCACGCAATGCGCGCTCGACCATGACGCCGATCAATGTCTTCCGATAGGCCCCGCTGGCATGGATGTCGTCGGCGGGATCGACCTCCCCTGCGGCTGCAGCGGCGCAGCCGGAGAGAATGGCTTCGCCGATGGCGCCGCCCTCCAGCGCGCGTTCGGCGGCCGTGAGGCGGATCGGGCGGTCAGCAACCCCGATCGCACCGATGCGGGTGTTACAAAATTTCTGCTCCACCGTGTCAAAGCTCACCGCTGCCGCCGCCAAGGCAAAATCGCCGCGGCGGCGGGCGAATTCCCGAAAACCGTAACGGCGCTGCCGCGGCCATGCCGGAAAACGAATCTCGGTGACGATCTCGTCGGGCCGCAATGCCGTACTCAACGCGGCGCGGAAGAAATCGCCGGCGCCGATGACGCGCCCACCTGCGCTACCGAGCGCAACGATCTCCGCCTCGCAACTGACGGCGATGCCGGGAAGCTCCGCTGCGGGATCGGCATGGGCGAGGCTGCCGCCCACCGTACCGCGATTGCGGATCTGATAATGGCCGATGTGCTCGACTGCGGTGACCAGAAGCGGATGCGCTTGCCGCAGCCGCGGCTCATTGAGAATATCGCGCCAGCGCACCATCGCGCCAAGCGTGACGCCCGCATCGGTAATCGTGATTTTGCGCAGTTCGTCGAGCTTACGCAAATCGACGAGCAGCGTCGGAGCCGCCAGGCGAAACGCCAGCACCGGCACCAGGCTCTGGCCTCCCGCGATCGGCTTTGCCTCGCCGGGATGAGCGGCGAGGAGCGCGACGGCTTCGCCGATCGTCTCCGGACAGGCGTAATCGAACGACGGAAGCTTCATCAGCGTTCCAATGTCTGGTCCAAAGCCCAGTCGACGACCTAATCGAAGACCCGGTGCTGCGCCGCGCCGGCCATCGGGTGATCCAGGTCCAGCAGACGAAACGGCGGAAATTGCATTAATTTCCGTAGCTCTGGCGCCGGCGCGGGTCAATCACGCCAATGCGATGTCAAAGCGTTCCGGTTCTGCTAGCTTTGCGGCAACAGCGAGGGCGCCACGCGCCCGTTCCGTTTCAGTGGAGGAACCGATGCTCAAGCGCATGCCGCCAAATGGCAGGAACGGCAAGAAACATAATGGCAGCGGCGGCAAGAATGGAAACAAGAACGGAAAAAAGGCAGCGCGGGTCAGCGAACTGCCGAAGATCACGATTCATACCGACACGCGCGAGATCCTCGCCCACGCCGCCAAAGAAAAGCGCGACGACTACTTCATCGTCGACGTCGACGCCCATGTGACCGAAACTGCGTTCTGGTCGGAAATCATCGACCGCATGGACAGCGACGTCTATCGGCAGATGGCGCGCGCCTTCAAGGATCGCGGCGGCTCGCCGCCAGGCCTGCTCAACGCCACGCCGGGATTTCTGCATCAGGACGTGTTCGGGCGCATTCCGCACCAGCAACGGCTCGCCGAAAGCGTGCCGGGCGGACGGACTCACGCCCAGGTGACGCTGGTGCAGCGCGCGATGGATTCGATGGGGATCGACTATATGGTCGTGTTCCCGACACCGATGCTGGTGCTTGGCATGCACCCGCAGGTCGAGACTGAGGTCGTGATCGGCAACGCGTTCAACAAATGGCTGACGGAAGAAATCCTACCGCAGGATCGGCGCATCAAGGCGATGCTGTACCTGCCATTCAACCATCCCGAGGCTTGCGTGAAAGCGGTGGAGATGTACGCGGACGATCCCGGCGTTATCGGCTACTCGGTCACCTCAACGCGGTTCCGCGCGGTCAATCACGACAGTTACATGCCGCTGTACTCGGCGATCCAGGCGACCGGGAAGCCGCT
>JBQCCX010000050.1:0-4220 GCA_051961815.1 Xanthobacteraceae bacterium | reverse complement strand
GCAAGGCCAAGCTATCGCCATCATGGACAAGCTTGCCGCGGAGACTTTGCCGCAAGGCTTCGCCACCGAGTGGACGACGCTCGCCTATCAGCAGATCCGGGCAGGAAGCACTGCGACATTTGCCTTCCTGCTGGCGGTGGTATTCGTATTTCTGGTGCTCGCCGCGCAGTATGAGAGCCTGACGCTGCCGCAGGCGGTGATCATGATCGTGCCGATGTGTCTTGTTGCCGCGATCGCCGGGGTGATTCTGCGCGGCATGGATAATAATATTCTCACCCAGGTCGGTTTTGTCGTGCTGATCGGCCTTGCCGCCAAGAACGCCATCCTGATCGTCGAATTTGCGCGGCAACTGGAAGAAGCTGGCCATACTCGCTGGCAAGCGGCGACAGAAGCCACGCGGCTTCGATTGCGGCCGATTCTGATGACCTCGCTTGCTTTTATCCTCGGCGTGACGCCCCTGGTCTGGGCGATCGGCGCCGGGGCCGAGTTGCGTCAGGCGCTGGGGACCGCGGTATTTGCCGGCATGATCGGAGTGACGGCGTTCGGGCTGGTATTCACGCCGGTCTTTTACGTGATCGCGCGCGGGATTGCGGAACTCCTGCCGCAATTCCGAAAACGCCGTGAGGCGGCGCAGCCGGCAGAGTAGTGGCTTGGAACCGGCGTCGCTGACCCGCCATTATCGCCCCGTAGAGGGCGGAATAACGTCGCACACCCGGTGTTGAATGGGCGGGCTCGACTCTGAATGCGTGTCACCAGCGAGCTCATGAACTCACGAGGAGGCGCCCGATGTTTCGTACAGTGATTGCCGTTTTCGCTGTTCTCTTGCTCGGCGTGACCGCGGCCGCGGCGCAGAGCTGTCCGGAATTCATCCAGAAGCGGCAGACCTTGATGAAAAAGAGCGGTGAGCAGGCGAAGATCGGCACGGAAATGGTCAAGGGCGAGAAGCCTTTCGACGCCGGCAAAGTGCAGGAGATCTATGCGGCCTTTGCGGACGACGCCAAACAAATGCCGACGCTGTTTCCTGACTGCTCGAAGACCGGCGCCAAGACGACGGCCGCTCCGGCGATCTGGGAAAGAATGGACGACTTCAAGGCGGCAATCGCGAAGTTCGCCGCCGACATCAAAGCGGCGCAGGACAACACCAAGGACCTCGAGGGTTTGAAGGCGAACTTTCAAATCATCGGAAAGAACTGCGGCGGTTGTCATCAAACCTTTCGCGTCAGATCGAGCTGACCCGGCGAACAACCGCAAAGGCGGGCCGTCACACGGACGGCCCGCTTTTTATTTCGCTATACTGCTGGCGGGCGCGACGCTGGCGGCATTGCGGGCGTGAAGCGAACAGCGCGGGCAACCGCGACGCCGCTCGATGCGACACTCAGATCTGCGCTGTCGAGGACGGGGTATGCGCCAAAGGCGCTGCAAGGCGGCTTTGAAACGTGTATCACGTCTCATTGCGCCGGAGGCGGCAAGGTGTCGAGGCTACGGACATTCATATTCGTCATTGCGACCGGCGCAATTTTTGCTGCGGCGGCTATCTGGATATTGACGCTGCCGAGCGTTGTGCCGGCGACCGCGCTGCCGACGCATGCCGCGAACCTCGCGAATGGCCAGACCATGTTCGCCATTGGCGGCTGCTCGTCCTGTCACGCCGTTCCCAACAACGATCCCGAAAAGGTCGATCGCAAACGGCTCGGCGGCGGCTTGGCTCTAAAATCGCCATTTGGCGTCTTTTATGCCCCGAACATTTCGCCCGATCCCAAGGACGGCATCGGCAGCTGGACGGAGGCGAATTTCGTCACGGCGCTGTGGAAGGGCACGTCGGAACACGGCACCAATCTCTATCCGGCCTTTCCGTACACCTCCTATCGTTTCATGCAGCTCGACGACGTTCGCGATCTTTTTGCCTATCTGAAAACATTGCCGCCGGTGCAGAACCGATCGCGCCGCCACGAGCTGTCGTTTCCGTTCAACGAACGCCGGCTGCTCGGCATCTGGAAGCTGTTGTTTCTTGGCGAGGGACCGTTCGTCCCCGATCCGTCGAAATCGGCGCAATATAACCGTGGCGCTTACCTGGTGAACGGGCCTGGACATTGCGCGGAATGCCATAGCCCGCGCAACTTCCTTGGCGGGATCATCGACAGTCAGCGTTTCGCCGGCGGCTCTCCTTAGGGCACCTAATGGGCGCCGAATATCACGCCGGCCGGCCTGCGCGGCGGCGAAGAGGAATGGTCCGACAAGGATATTTCGAGCTTTCTCGAAAACGGCATGACGCCCTCCGGCGATTTTGCCGGCGGCGCAATGGCGGAAGTTATCAGAAATACTTCACTGCTCGCGGCTGAAGATCGCGACGCCATCGCTGCTTACGTCGCAGCTCTGCCGCCGCGGCAGGGTCCCACCCCGCCGCCAAAAAAAGAATGAGCCCGGGACGATGATGCCGAGGATCGTGGGCTGTTCACGCTGCATCACTGTCGGCGCGGCAACGGCCGCCGATTTTACACCCAAAGCCGCAGCCGTTGACGCTTACCCCCGGCGCACTTTGTTTGATTGCGTTTGTTCGCAGACGCCGGACCGATGAATACGACCAGAGGCGTCGCGTTCAAGCTTGTCTCCGCGGCGCTGTTCGCGGTGATGTCGGCGCTGATCCGATATCTCGGCGCACGCTATCCGATCGGCCAGGTGGTGTTTTTCCGCTCCCTGTTCGCGATTATTCCGGTCGTTGTCGTGTATGCCTGGCGAGGCGAGCTTACCGCCGTTGTTCGCACCGAGCGTCCGCTCGGACAAGCGGGACGGGGCGTGCTGAGCATTGCCGGGATGTTCTTTAATTTTGGTGCGACTGCGCGCCTTCCGCTGGTGGAATCCAATGCGATTGCGTTCAGCTCCCCCTTGTTCACCGTCGCGCTGGCCGCCCTCATTTTAGGCGAGCGCGTGCGGATCTATCGTTGGTCGGCCGTCCTCGTCGGCTTTGTCGGCGTGCTGGTCGTGCTGTCGCCACATCTATCGGGCGAGGAGCTGGCCGCTACGGTCGGCGGCGCGGCGAGCCTGATTGGCGTCATTTACGCTATCTGCGGATCATTGACCAATGCGGGGACCGCAATTCAAACTCGCCGACTGGCGCAGAGCGAATCGACCTCGTCGATTGTGTTCTATTTTTCGCTGAGCTGTACGTTGGCGGGCTTGGCAACTCTGCCATTCGGCTGGGTGGCGCCAAGCGCCGGCGAAATCGTCGCGCTGATCAGCATTGGTATTCTCGGCGGCACCGGGCACATTTTTCTGACCGAAAGCTATCGTCATGCCTCCGCGTCGCTGGTCGCGCCCTTCGACTACACCTCGATGATCTGGGCGCTGGTGCTGGGTTACGCGATGTTCGGGGAAAGGCCGACGTCTGCGATCGTGCTGGGTTCGGCGATCATCGCCGCTGCGGGATTGTTCGTGATCTGGCGCGAACGCCAGCTGGCAACGATGCGCCGCCGCGACGGCCTGGCGACCGCGACCGCCCGCGCCGCTACGACCCTCCGAACGCCTTGAAGGTGATGATGGTTCGGGTGTCCGCTATCCCCGGTATGCTCTGGACCTTTTGCGCGATGAAGTGACCGATGTCGGTCGAAGGTTCGACGTAAAATTTTACCAGCAGATCGAAGTCGCCTGCTGTGGAATAGATCTCGGAGGCGATCTCCGCGTCGGCCAGCTTGCTCGCGACCTCGTAGGATTTACCGAGCTGGCATTTGATCTGTACGAAGAATGGGACCATGCGCGCCTCCGCAGCGATGCCTAGCTTATACCAAAGCGGGTGGACTGCACGAGCCCGCGGAAGCGTAGTAGGATCGCCAACATTGGATAAAAAATGCATGCACCGATCGAATTTGCCGATACTGCCGCCGACGTGCTTGCACGCATCCGCGAGCGCGCGCCACGGGTGCATTGCATAACCAATTCGGTGGCCCAGCAATACACCGCAAACATGCTTCTTGCCGCAGGCGCGGTACCGTCAATGACAATTTCGAGCGAAGAAATCGACGCTTTTGTTGCCGGCGCCGATGCGCTGCTCGTCAATCTCGGCACGCTCGATCGTGAGCGCAGGACCGCGGTTGAGACCGCGGTGCGGACCGCTGCCGACAAAGAACTGCCTTGGCTCCTTGATCCGGTCTTTATTGACCGTTCGCCGGCGCGAGCCCAATTCGGCCGGGCGTTGCTTGCCGCGCGGCCCGCGGTGGTGCGTCTCA
>JBQCCX010000049.1:0-2211 GCA_051961815.1 Xanthobacteraceae bacterium | reverse complement strand
GATGCCGCGAAACACGCTCGCGCCGCCATGTTTGATTTCTGAGAGCTTGCCGTGAACGGGGACTGGCGCGCGCACGACTTTGCCGCCGAAGGCCTGACCGATCGCTTGATGTCCGAGACAGACGCCCAGGATCGGAATGCGCTGGCCCGCGGCCGCGATCAAATCGAGGCAGATGCCGGCTTCGTTCGGAGTGCAGGGACCAGGCGAGAGCACGATAGCGTCCGGCTCCGCGGCAACGACCGCGCTCGCCGTCACCTTGTCGTTGCGATGTACCTCGACCTTGGCCCCGAGCTCGCCAAGATAGTGCACGAGGTTGAAGGCGAAACTGTCGTAATTGTCGATCAGAACGATCATAACCGCACGCCGATCCTTGCCGCTGTTAGACACGCGCGCGCAAAGGGGGTCAAGCGGCGCTCGTTAACGCTGTTTTTCAGTCCGCGGCCGCACCTGACAGCTTCGCCATGCCGATCCATTTCGGCAATTCGCCGAGCAGAAAATCGGCGTAATCGGCGGGCGAGCCGAACATCGCTTGTGCTTCGAGCGGCTTCAGCTTCGCCTGTGTCGCCGGCAACGCCAGCGCGGCATTGGTGGCGCGGTTGAGCTTGTCGACGATCGCCTTCGGCGTGCCGGGCGGCGCGACGATGCCGGTCCAGGAGCTGGCGGTGAAGCCGCCTACGCCATTCTCCGCCATGGTCGGCACGTCGGGGAGATCGGCGAGCCGCTTGGGCGATGGCGTTCCGAGCGGGCGTAATTTTCCATCGCGCAATTGCGGCAACAGGATCGAACAGGTCTCGATCGCCAG
Source organism: Xanthobacteraceae bacterium (assembly GCA_051961815.1). Taxonomy (GTDB): domain Bacteria; phylum Pseudomonadota; class Alphaproteobacteria; order Rhizobiales; family Xanthobacteraceae; genus BOG-931. Next base: position 1,409 of record JBQCCX010000049.1, on the reverse strand, counting down.
ATCGATCTGGCCGCCGAGAAGGTCGCTGAGCACATTGGCGCCGCCGCGATAGGTTACCAGCACCACGTTGATGTCAGTCAGGCTCTTGAACCAGGCAGCGAGCATGTGCGGCGGCGCTCCGTTCGGCACGCCGAAATTGAGCTTGCCGGGATGCGCCTTGGCGTAAGCAATCAGTTCGGCAACGCTGCCGACCGGCGCTTTCGGACTCGCCACCATGACGTACGGCACTTCGGCGACCATCGCGACAGGCACGAAGCGCTTTGGATCGTATTCGGCGTCGCGATAAAGCGTCGGCCCGATGGCGAGCGTCGCGGCGCTGCCAAGAAGAAGCGTATAGCCATCGGGCTCGGCGGTGGCTGCGATCTTGCCGGCCAGCGTCGAGCCTGCGCCCGGGCGGTTGTCGACATAGACTTGCTGCCCGAGCTGATCCGACAGGCCCTGGCTGATCAGCCGGCCCATGACATCGGTCGGGCCGCCGGGCGGGAACGGCACGATCAGCCGAATCGGGCGGCTGGGATAGGGCTCGTCCGCCATCGCGATGTGGGCGCAGGCGAGCACAGCCGCGATCGCCGCCGCGAGAATGCGGCTGGCAATGGAGCAGCTGCGGGCGAGCTTCCTCATCATCTCGAAACGCCTCATTTTAGCGCCAGATCGGCATTGGGACAGGGCGTCGCGGCACCGCGAGTGGCATCTTAAAATTACGCAGCAAGGGTTTGTATTTTAAGCTGAAAGTTGGCCGCTGTGATCCGGATGCAACAGCTTCAAACACGCTTCGCGGTTATGATCGTAGGCATAAAACCTTTGGAGAAGATCATGCCGCTCAAAGGACTCGTTGCCGCCGCTGGAGCCCTCATCGCGTTCGCAGCAGCAAGCCCCTCATCGGCTGCCGACCTCCCGCGCAAGGCGCCGCCACCCGCGCCGCCCGCCCCGCAGATCTACAACTGGACCGGATTTTATGCCGGCGTGAATCTCGGCTACGGCTTCGGCAGCGACCCGACGACGATCACTACAGTGAGCGGTTCGTCGTTTCCCGGTCTTGCAACCGGAACGGCGATCTACTCGCCACAGTCGTTCTCGATCGATCCGAAAGGTGTGATCGGCGGTGGGCAGATTGGCTACAATTGGCAATTCGCGCCGAGCTGGGTCGTCGGCTTTGAAACCGACATCCAGGGCAGCGGCATGAGGAAGCAGCAGGACTGTGTCATCCCCTGCGGACTGGGGGTGCTGACGCAGAGCACCGGTTTCCTTACCTTTTTCCCGGTCACGTTCTCGGCGTTTTCCGAGGAACACAAGGTCGATTGGTTCGGGACCGTGCGCGGACGTTTCGGCTACGCCGCGGGACCGGTCCTGGTCTATGCCACCGGCGGTCTCGCCTATGGTGAAGTGAACCGCAGCGGCAATGTGGTTGG
>JBQCCX010000048.1:0-4451 GCA_051961815.1 Xanthobacteraceae bacterium | reverse complement strand
CGCTCGCACGTCGAGCTTGATACATTTCGCCGCTTTAACATCGCGGACTTTATCGTCGGCAACGTCGGTGGCGATGACCTTGCCGCCTTCGGCTATGAAAGCCTCGGCGATGGCGCGGCCGATGCCCTGCCCCGCCGCGGTGATCAGCGCCACTTTACCTTGCAACCTGTTGCTCATGCTGTCCTCCTGCATTCAACGCTGCGAGACTGATGCGTTGAACGCCTTGCGCGTCGAAATTATTAGGATCCAGCCAGCGTTCGAAATTGCGCTTGCGCAATGGCCACTCGCTATCGAGCATGGAAAACCACGCGTCATCGCGATTGCGGCCCTTGGCAATGATGTGCTGACGGAACGTGCCTTCGTAGACGAATCCATAGCGCAGCGCCGCGCGACGCGATTTGGCGTTATGCGAGTCGCATTTCCACTCGTAGCGGCGATAGCCGAGCGTCTCGAACACGTAACGCGCCAATAGATACTGGGCTTCAGTGCCGAGCGGCGTGCGCTGCAAGCTCGGCGAATACATCACGTGCCCCACTTCGATAGCGCGATTGAGTGGCACGATGCGCAGTAGCGTGAAATAACCAACGGCGCGATCCTGCGGATCGACGATCGCATAGGCATAAGGATCCTCGGCTGCGGCGCGCATAGCAATAGACGCGGAAAACTCGGATGCGTTGGCAAACGGGCCGGCCGTGCTGATGTAGGTCCAGACCTCATCATGTCCGGCGAACACTGCCCATAGATCGGACCAATGGTCGGGCCTAAGTTTCTCCAACCGGCCATAATGGCCCTTGAGCGTTACCGGCCCAGGCCGCGGCCCTGGTCGCGGATTCGCAAGCGGCAGGCCTACCGGTTGCCCGGTCACCGGATGTGGTTCGAACGGTGCGGAAGCAGGCATCGACGGACTCATGACGCATTCATCCTGTCGCGCTCGGCGGCGAAGAACTTGTTCAATTCCGCGTTGCTGATCAGGCCGGCAAAACCATCGAACTTGCCGTCGCGTGCGATCTCGGTCGCAACCTTTACAAAGGCGTGCATGGCGACGCGCGCCAGCGAGCCGCCGACGCTGATGCGGCGCACGCCCATCGCGGCGAGATCGCCAACCGTGAAGCCGAATGCGCCGCTGTTGAGAAAATTGACCGGCTTCGGCGCGACCGCCTTCACCACCGCTTCAATTTGCTCGCGCGTCTTGATGCCGGGCGCATAGAGGCAGTCGGCGCCGGCGTCTTTATAGGCGCACAATCGGCGAATGACGTCGTCGAGATCGGGAGCGCCGCGGATAAATCCTTCGGCCCGCGCCGTGAACACCACATCGCCGCCGGCGCGATCGATCGCGGCGCGCGCGGCCTTGACCCGCGCGGCCGCGGCTTCGAGCGGGTAAAGCGGGGTGGCGCCGTTGTTCGGGGAGTCCTCAATGGAAAGGCCGGCAACGCCGGTCGCCACGCAGCGGGTGACATTTTGCGCAAGACCATTGAGATCGTCGGCCAACCCGTCTTCGAAATCCGCATTCAGCGGCACATCGGTTGCTGCGGCAAGCTCGGCAAAATGCGCAAGCACTGCATCGGCGCTCAGCGCGCCGTCGGCATACGCTTGCGAATGGGCATAGCCCGAGCTCGTGGTCGCCAACGCCGGGAAGCCGAGGCTTTGCAGATAGCGCGCACTGCCGACGTTCCACGGATTGGGAATGACGAAGCAGCCGCTTTCGTGGAGCTTCCGGAAGACTTTGCGTTTGTCCGCGGTGGATGATTTGGTCATGGCGCATTCATTCCTGGAAAATATCGTTGGCAAGCGCGTCGATGATTACCGGGCGGGCGCGGCAGTCAACCCGAATTAGTGATTGTCGCGCGGCACCGATTTCTGCGCCACCCGCTGATATTTCACGGCTGGAGCCAACACCATGCCGGTGGCGAGCTGATCGACCATGGCGCGTTGAATTTCCTGCCATGGCGTCTGGCTCGGCGGATATTGATAGCCGCCGCTTTTCTCAAGCGCCGCGCGACGCGCGCTCAATTCGGCCGCGGACATCAGAATATCGGCGGTGCCTTTATTCAAATCGATGCGCACGCGATCGCCGGTCTTGAGCAAAGCGAGACCGCCCCCCGCCGCCGCTTCCGGCGAGGCGTTGAGGATCGATGGCGAACCGGACGTGCCGGACTGGCGGCCGTCGCCGATGCAGGCGAGCGAGGTAATGCCTTTTTTGATCAGCGCCGCCGGCGGCTGCATGTTCACCACCTCGGCCGAGCCGGGATAGCCGATCGGTCCGACGCCGCGCATGAACAGGATCGTGTGCTCGTCGATCCCAAGCGACGGATCGTCGATGCGCCGATGATAATCCTCGGGTCCATCGAACACGACGGCGCGGCCTTCGAACGCATTCGGATCCCTGGCGTTGGAGAGATAACGCTTGCGGAATTCCTCGGAGATCACGCTGGTTTTCATGATCGCTGAATCGAACAAATTGCCGCGCAGTACTTTGAATCCCGCGGCCGCTTTCAAGGGCCGGTCATAGGGCCTGATGACTTCCGGGTTGTAGACTTTGGCCCGCTCCACATTTTCCGCAACGGTTTTGCCGTTGATCGTTATCGCGTCGCCACGCAAACGCCGCGAAGCGTGAAGCTCGCGCATCACGGCCGGCAGCCCGCCGGCGCGATAGTAGTCCTCGCCGAGATATTCGCCGGCCGGCTGCATATTAACCAGTAGCGGCACGTCGTAGCCGACCTTTTCCCAATCCTCGATCGCAAGCTCTATGCCGACATGCCGCGCAATGGCGTTGACGTGGATCGGCGCATTGGTTGAACCGCCGATTGCCGAACAAGCGACGATCGCATTCTCGAATGCCGCGCGCGTGAGAATATCCGAAGGCTTGAGGTCCTCGCGGACGATCTCGACCGCGCGTACACCGGTCTCGTAAGCGATCTGCCCGCGTTCACGATACGGCGCCGGAATGGCGGCGCAGCCCGGCAGCGACATGCCGAGCGCCTCGGCCATCGCATTGTTGGTCGAGGCGGTGCCCATCGTGTTGCAATGACCGGCCGACGGCGCCGAGCGCGCGACGATGTCCATGAATTCCTTATAGTCGATCTTGCCGGCGGCCTGATCCTGGCGCGCCTGCCAGATCAGCGTGCCGGAGCCCATCAGCTTGCCATTCTCGACGTGATTAAGCATGGGCCCGCCGGACAACACGATCGCCGGCGTGTTCACCGTGGCCGCCGCCATCAGGCAAGCGGGCGTGGTCTTGTCACAGCCGGTCATCAGCACCACGCCGTCAAGCGGATAGCCGTAGAGCACTTCGACCAGTCCGAGATAAGCGAGGTTGCGATCGAGCGCGGCGGTCGGGCGCTTGCCGGTTTCCTGAATCGGATGCACCGGAAATTCGATCGCGACGCCGCCGGCATCGCGGATGCCGGCGCGCACGCGCTGCGCGAGTTCAAGGTGATGGCGATTGCATGGGCTCAGATCCGAACCGGTTTGGGCGATGCCGATGATCGGTCGGCCGGAGGTCAGTTCGGCCCGGGTCAGCCCATAATTGAGATAGCGCTCGAGATAGAGCGCGGTCATTCCTGGATTGTCGGGATTGTCGAACCATAATTGCGAGCGCAACCGGCCCTGCGACTTATGCTCCTTGGCCATTCACTTCACTCCAAAAGAAAAAATATGCGGCGATCCCTCGCCGCAGGCCGCGCGAGGCGCGATAATCTCTTCATTAGAGATATATCGCGTTTGCGTCATGCGAACCGTGCCAGCCGAAAAAGGGCGGCGCGGGTGGTGTGTCCGACCGTGTACGGTGCGGCCGCCTCAAAGTAAGCTTTTGAAAATACTACGCAAGCAGACAGGACCTGAGGTGTTTGCATTTACCGCCTGATTGGGTTCAAGTGCCGCCCTCTGTTTTGGGGGGAACTGCCATGTTCAAGACCGTCGCCGCATTCGACCGCATCGGCGAGGAAAATGCGTTTGCCGTTCTGGCGCGGGCAATGCAGCTTGCCGCGCAAGGCCGAGACATCATCAACCTTGGCATCGGGCAGCCGGATTTTCGCACTCCCGATTTTATCGTCGAAGCCGCCATCAAGGCGCTGCGCGACGGCCATCACGGCTATACGCCGGCGGTTGGCATCCTGCCGTTGCGTGAAGCGGTGGCGGCGGATCTCGGCAAGCGTTTCGCCGTCAAGGTCTCGCCCGATGAGGTGATGATCATGCCGGGCGGCAAGCCGACGATGTTCATGTCGATCCTGATGTTCGGCGAGCCCGGCGCGGAGATCCTCTATCCAGATCCGGGCTTCCCGATTTACCGCTCGATGATCGAATATACCGGCGCGCGTCCGGTGCCGGTCCCGATCCGCGAGGAAAATAATTTTGCTTTCTCGGCTGAAGAAACTTTAAGGCTGATCACGCCGCGCACGCGGCTTCTCATTCTCAATTCGCCCGCCAATCCGACCGGCGGTGTCACGCCTAAA
>JBQCCX010000047.1:0-5184 GCA_051961815.1 Xanthobacteraceae bacterium | reverse complement strand
CTGCCGCCTGACCTCCTGCTCAAGACCGATGAGCGCAACGCTGTTGCCTGGCTTGCCATCGAACCGGCAGAGCAGCCCTGGCCGTCCTTTCCGAACAAGGACGAGAGCGCGGGGCCGTTTTATATTGTCTGGACCGGCGCCGAGGTCGGCAGCATCCGCAGCGAACAATGGCCGTATCAACTTGCAAAGCTGGTGAGCGAGCCGTCACCGCTTTCGCGCTGGCCGGCACTCGCGGTCGATTCCGCGCTGCCGCCGGCCGACCCGATCCGCGCCGGCCAGGCGCTTTTCATCGTGCAGTGCCTCACCTGCCACAAGCTCAACGGCGCCGGCGCCGCCGATGTCGGTCCCGACCTTAACAGGCCGCAAAACCCAACCGCATATTTCACTCCGCAGGCTCTGCACGATCTGATCCGCAACCCCAAAGCGGTGCGCACGTGGCCCGCTCAAACCATGCCGGCGCTGTCCGACTATCTCAATGACCGCGAGATCGATCGGATCATCGGCTATCTCAAGCACATGGCCGGCAGGAAGGAAGCGAAGTGACTATTTCTTCTCCGGTCGATTTTTGCTGCATCGGCGAACCGCTTACTCCGGCTTTATTCCGGCTTTCTGGACCACCGGCCCCCACTTGGTCATCTCGTCTTTGATGTAGGCGCCGACTTGGGCGGTGGTCATATAGAGCGGCGTGGCGCCTTGCTCCTCGAGATTTTTCTTGGTGTCGGCCGAGCGTAGTACCTCTTCGATCGCGCCGTGGAGCTTGTCGACGATCGGGGCTGGCGTACCGGCGGGCGCGAGAATGCCCCACCAATCCGACGCCAAATAGCCGGGCACGCCGGCTTCGGCGATGGTCGGCAGCTCGGGCAGAATGGGACTGCGCTTGGCGCCGCCGGTCGCCAGCGCCCGCAAGTGTCCGCCCTGGATATTGGGAACGGTCTGCACGATCGATGAGAACATCAGCTGCGCTTCGCCGGCAATCACCGCCAGCATCGATGGCCCGCCGCCTTTATACGGCACATGGACGATATCAACGCCGGCAAGCACCTTGAACAATTCGCCGCTCAAATTCTGAAAGCTGCCAATCCCGGCCGAGGCGTAGTTGAGAAAGCCGGGCTTGGCCTTGGCGAGCTCGAGCAACTCCTTGACCGAATGCACCGGCACGTTGGGATTGACGGTCAGCACATTGGTGCCGGTAGCGAGGATGGCGACCGGGACAAAATCTTTGATCGGATCGTAGGGCTCTTTGTAAATGAACGGATCGACGGCGTGCGCGATCGAGACGATGAGCAGCGTATAGCCGTCGGGCGCCGCCTTCGCCGCGACGTCGGTGCCGACGACGCCGCCGGCGCCGGCGCGATTGTCGACGAATATGGGCTGTCCAAGTTTCTGCCCGAGCTGGTTGGCGACGATGCGGCCGACCACGTCATTGCTGCCGCCCGGCGGAAACGGAATAAGGAGCCGGATCGGCCGGGACGGATAGTCGTCGGCAGCCGCCGGCGCGTAGGAGGTGCTCACCAACGATAGCAGGCCCAGGCCGGCCGCCAGCAACGCGCGCAATTTTACCAGGTCAGCCATTCATCTGCTCCGTTAACGGCCGCAGCCCACAGGATTGAAGACACGCCGTGTCGACGGCGGATTTTTCGCAAGCTTTTCGGGAGGCCGCACCGGCCGCGGCGCGAAATTGCCGCCGCAATTCGGGCAGATTCCGTTGAGGCGGTTGTCGACGCAATCGCGGCAGAAGGTGCACTCGAACGTGCAGATCATGGCGTTGGTTGCCGACGGCGGCAAATCGACGTCGCAACATTCGCAGCTTGGACGGAGTTCGAGCATCCAGATGCCTCCGTTTCAGACCGGTTCATCAATTGTTGTATCACGATATTGCATGGACCGTGATGTCACGCACTTCCTTGGCCTTGGCGGTGCAAGCGGCCAGCAAGAAACCGAGATCGGTTCCGGTCGAAACATAGCGCGCGCCCATGCGCACGAATGCGGCGGCGAGGTCGGGGCGTGAGGCGAGCCCGCCGACGCCGACATGTTTGCCGTGCTTGCGGCACGCGGCGATGGTCGTGGCATAGGCCTCGCGCAATCGCGCATGCTCGTATTGGCCGGTCAGCCCCCAGTCGGCGAGAAGATCGTTCGAGCCGATCATCACCAGGTCGACGCCGTCGACCGCGGCGATCTCGTCGGCGTGGCGCAGCGCTTCTTCGCTTTCAAACTGGACGATGAGCAGCGTCGCCGCATTCAGCGCCGCATCCGCAGATGCGGCGGGGAAACTCCGATACTGCAGATGGGGCAGGGGACCCGCCGCCGAGCGATGACCGAGCGGTGGAAATTTCGCCGCCGCCACATAGGCCCGCGCGTCATCGGCGGATTGCACATGGGGGGCGATCACACCGAGCGCGCCGGCATCGAGCACCCGCGACACTTCGGCGACGCCCGGCACGCGCACGAGCGGCGTGATACCCGCTTCCAGAGCGGCGATGCAGATCTGGCCGGTGGTGTCGAGCGAGAAGCTCGCGTGTTCCAGATCGACATAGAGGCTGTCGAAGCCGGCGGTCTTGGCGATCCGGGCGATTTCGATGCCGCGGACGAGCCGAACCGTCATCGAGGCGACCACCTCGCCGCGGCCAAGCTTGTCCTTGACATGGTTGCGCAATAGTTCGTTGATCTCGCGAGGCATGTTGGTCATGACTTAATTCGTCTGGCTTAAAGTGACTTCTAAAGGTCGCAGGCGCAAACAGGAAGGCTCGCCGTGAATTACTCGACCGATTTCAAGTCAATCCGCAACGACGTGTCGGCGCAAGAGTGGCAGACCCGGCTCGATCTCGCTGCCTGCTATCGGCTGGTCGACGCCTATGGCATGACCGACCTGATCTACAACCATATCACCGCGCGGATTCCCGGCACCGAACACCTGCTGATCAACCTGTACGGGCTCCTGTACAAAGAAATCACTGCGTCGAGCCTGGTGAAGATCGATGTCGAGGGCAATGTCGTGCACAAGCCCGAGACCGAGTACGCCATCAACGTCTCCGGCTATGTGATCCACGGCGCCATCCACAAAGCGCGGCCGGACGTGGCCTGCGTGCTGCACACCCATACCCGGGCCGGCATGGCGGTGGCGGCGATGCAATGCGGGCTGTTGCCGTTGTCGCAAACCTCGATCCGGTTCGTCGGCCATATCGGCTACCACGACTATGAAGGCCCGGCGATCGATACCGACGAGCGCGAGCGGCTGGTGCGCGATCTCGGGCCGCACGACGCCATGATCATGCGCAATCACGGGCTCCTCACCTGCGGCGCCACCATCCAGCAGGCGTTCAACACCATGTACCAGCTGGAAATGTCCTGCCGCTCGCAGGTCGACGCCATGGCGGCGCGCACCGAACTAACCATGCCCGGCGAAAACGTGCTGGCGCACACCGCACATCTTTATCAGCCCGGCACGCGGCGGCCTTACGGCGTGCTGGAATGGCCGGCGATGCTGCGGCTTCTGGCGGCGCAAGAGAAGACCTCCGGCTATCCGCCGTATTGGCAGTGACTCCAACAAGCGACTAAGAAAGTGCCGTCACCCTGAGGTGCGAGCTGAGGTGCGAGCCAACGGGTCCGGCCCGAAGCGGCCGGCCCGATGACAAGCTACGCAAGCCTCTAAGGATGAGCGGCCCATGCGCTGAAGGCCATCGCCCTTCGAGGGCCGCGCCGGCGACGCTCGGCTCAGACATGGCTTAAGCGCGCCAGCAAACGATTTGGTCACCAGCTGTCCGGTGCCGCACAAGGGCCGGATCCCGTGCAAGCGCTACTGCACGCTGGGCCACCAGACGCGGTGCAGCCGCCGCCAGCAGCCGCAGGGATGACCATGTTGTAGATTGCCGAATGAGCATGAGTGACGCGATGATGAACTGGCCGGTTACTGTCCGTCGGCAAACCATTCTGCGCCATCGTCTGCGAAATTCCGCCCGCAAACAACGCAGCCGCAAGCGTGAGACATTTCAGGATGGTCATGATCAACCTCCAAAACGCAGGTACGCCTTCACTCACCCCACGCTATAAAACACCGATGCGAAATCCCGTTTACGAAGGTCTGGTTTGCAGCGTCATCATAGCCGCGCACGTGGCTGTTTGTTCGTGAGGAGGCGGATGCGAGCTACAAAACTGAATTTAAATGGCTAACGCCCGCGCTACTGCCACCGTTCTGCGTGGGAGGTGGGCTGCCTGATCGGATATATTTGTGACCATAAGGTTTAGCTTTGCCATCGATTGCAGTCGGCTATTGCGTGACAGTCAGATGACAATGGTGGCGCGATTCAAGTCAAAGGGCTGAACCGCCCAACATGGTCTTCTAAAATCATTTTTCGGCGACGTCAGATCAAATACCAAACTCAAGGCTTAGATAGAGCGCAAGTCTTCGGTTATTTTCTTATTTCCGGTTATGCAAGCCAGTAATTCGTCGCCGTCGATACTGCGTCCAACTTCATCCTTAATGGAAATGTTCACGAGTCCCGTCTCATACATCTGACGTGCCTTGCTGAGAGCCTCGCGCACGCCGTTTGCCGATTCCGAAACCGGACCTATTGCGAGACCGACAGTATCGCCGCTGATGGTGTACGACATTTCCGCTTCGTCTCACCGCTTGTCCACTGACCAAACTTCAATAACTTTGTATAATTTCCTGTGACTTGCCGTCAGAACCGGATCGGGCGAAACAACCGCTCTAATCCTGCATTGGTTTTCAGCCGGCGTATCGATTGTGCCGGCGAGACCGCAGATGTTTTCTACTTCGATCTTTTCTTTCATTGTTATGAAATTCAAATCACAATCGCCAAGCGTCACACCATTTTCGCGGGTGTTGGTAAGACTTCCAATGCATGTCACTTTGGCTACTGAAGCCGCATTCGCATCGGCAATTGCGCCCAGAACGAGCGTAAGAATACAAACAGTAAGGCTTTTCGACATGGCGACCATGACTTCAGTTCGGCCGCTAGGGATTAGGTATTTTAGCGAAGCGACTGCTGGCAGACTAGGTTAGCAAGCTTCGGATGTACGCTATTCCCCTCAAAGCGGACATGGATCAGCAGGCGGTGATGTCCGCATTACCCCCGAAAGCAGACATGGATCAGCAGAGTCGTGTTTTCCGCTTTATTCCAAAAGCGGACATTTTAACTCGGCCCCACCGCCGGAACAATGGCC
>JBQCCX010000046.1:0-19285 GCA_051961815.1 Xanthobacteraceae bacterium | reverse complement strand
TGCGGCTCGCCGGGTTTGCCGACCAGCCGTCCCGCACATCCCTGCCAGCGGCAGGTTCGGACAGGACGACGTTCACCCTGCCCCTCGGGCGTGCTTCCGCCGCACCCGAGCCGTCGAGGTCAGAACCGAAGTTGCCCAGCTTCGCGAAGCGAGTTCGCAAAAGCCGAAACCCCTCGTCCTTCACCCGTCTGTGCAGGCCTTTGCGATTAAGCCGTGACCGGCGCCTGCAGTCTTGGACAGGAGCGCTCCCCCGACGCGCCACTAAGCTCCTCGACTTCTTAGAAAATCCGGACCGGAAAACTAAGAAGTGGTCTCGCTTTGATGGTGTTCGAGAAGCGCGCAAAGGCGCGCCGACAAAACGGGCCGGCACGCCCATAGGCGGTTATTTAACCGAGCACGCCCTTATTGCCAAGCCTTTTTATCCGCCAGCTTTTTAATGCTGTGACTGGGCACTGGCGAACAGGCTGGTCGGCTCGACCTTTACGCCGGGCCCCATGGTCGAAGAGATCGCGACCCGGTTGATAAAATGGCCTTTGGCTCCGGCCGGCCGCGACTTCTGCACCGCATCGGCAAAGGCGCGAATGTTCTCGATCAGCTTCTCGGCGGTGAACGAGGCCTTGCCGACACCGGCCTGGACGATGCCGGCCTTCTCCGCACGGAACTCGACCGAACCGCCTTTGGCGCCGCGCACCGCATTAGCGATATCCATCGTCACGGTGCCGACCTTTGGATTGGGCATCAGCCCACGCGGGCCGAGCACTTTACCGAGCCGGCCAACCAGCGGCATCAGGTCGGGGGTTGCCACCACCCGGTCGAAGTCGATGGTGCCGCCCTGGACCTTTTCGACGAGGTCTTCGGCGCCGACCACATCGGCTCCCGCGGCCTTCGCCTCATCGGCTTTAGCGCCGCGGGCGAACACCGCGACCCGCACTGAACGCCCGGACCCATTGGGCAGATTGACGACGCCGCGGCACATCTGAGCGGCATGGCGCGGATCAATGCCGAGATTCATCGCGACTTCGACGGTTTCGTCGAACTTGGCCTTGGCCCGTTCCTTGACCATCTTCACCGCTTCGGACAGCGAATAAAGCTTTTCGCGGTCGACACCCTCGCGCGCCTGTGTCGTGCGTTTGCCGAGCCTGCTCATGACTTCACCTCATAGCCCATCGAGCGCGCCGATCCTTCGATCATGCGCATCGCCGCCTCGATCGTGTCGCAGTTGAGATCCTTCATCTTCTGCTGGGCGATCTCGCGGACCTGAGCCTTGGTCACCGAGCCGGCAATGTCGCGGCCCGGGGTCTTCGATCCGCTTTCGAGCTTCGCCGCCTTTTTCAAAAAATGCGATACCGGCGGCGTGCGCAGCTCGAAGGTAAAGGAACGGTCGGCATAGACAGTGATGGTGACGGGGATCGGCGCCCCCTTCTCCAACTTCTGGGTCTGCGCGTTAAACGCTTTGCAGAATTCCATGATGTTCAGTCCGCGCTGGCCGAGCGCCGGACCAATCGGCGGTGACGGATTGGCCGCCCCGGCCGGAACCTGCAGTTTCACATAGCCCGTGATTTTCTTCGCCATTCTTACTACTCCTTAGTGGTGCGGCTGTTGACGGCTGGCGACCGCCTCACCTCCCACATCGTTTTCACCCTTCCGTCATGGCCGGGCTTGTCCCGGCCATCCCGCTCAGGTTTGGCACAGTGCCTATTTGATCGTGATCGCCGGAACAAGTCCGGCGATCACGCTAAAGCTTTTCGACCTGCCCGAACTCCAGCTCCACCGGCGTGGCGCGGCCGAAGATCGAGACCGCGACCTTGACCCGCGAACGCCCTTCATCGACCTCCTCGACCGTACCATTGAAGGAGGCAAACGGCCCATCCGAGACCCTGACCTGTTCGCCGACTTCGAAGGTCACTGAGGGCTTCGGCCGCTCGATGCCTTCCTGGACCTGCTGCAAGAGCCGCTGCGCTTCGGCCTCCGACAGCGGCATCGGCTTGTTATCGGAGCCGAGAAAGCCCGTCACCTTCGGCGTGTTCTTGATCAGGTGATAGGCCTCGTCGGTCATTTCCATTTTGACCAAAACGTAGCCGGGAAAGAACTTGCGTTCGGCGTCGACTTTGCGGCCGCGCCGCACCTCGACGACCTTTTCCTTCGGCACCATGATGTCCTCGAACAGGCTGGCCAGCCCGCGCTGCTTCGCCTGCTCGCGGATCGATTCCGCCACTTTATTCTCGAAATTCGAGTAAGCGTGGACCGCGTACCACCGCGCTGTCATGGGATGAATTCCGGATCGTTAACTTTGCTCATCAATGCAATTCACAGGCCCAAATTAACCGCCCAAGCTACACACCCAGGATAAAGCTCACGGCAACCCGCATCAGCTGATCGGCAACCAAAAAGAAGATCGACGCGATGGCGACCATCACGAACACCATGATCGTGGTGACGGTGGTCTCCTTGCGGGTCGGCCACGTGACCTTCTGCGCTTCCGCGCGCACTTCCTGCATGAACTTGAACGGGCTGACTTTCGCCATGACGCTATTCCAGCGGCTTCCTCGCCCAATTTTTAAGGACGAGACCGGCCGGCGGTTCCTTTTGGGGATTAGGTTCGCCGCGGAAGTCCGTCACCGGGCCGCTGACGATGAACGTTACCTACTGCCGGTCCACCGGATCGTCAAGCGAGACCGGACTCCACCTGCCCGATCAAGGATTTGCCGGCGGTCATTCAGCCTTGCTATCCGCCTCGCGAATGCGGCCTCTGTCATTTCTCCGCCGGGTCGCGGGGCCGGGTCGCGTGGCAGTGCAAAACGGTGCAAGGCGGATCACCTTCACCTGTGCCTCTCTTTAACCTCCAATTGCTCTTCCAAGTCGGATCGGATTTGCCAAATCCGGCCGAGTACGAAGCCGATCCCCATGGCGACCGAGACTTCAAGAACCATCAGCAGTAACAAAGTCATCGGTAATGTCCTTGCAACCCAATGCCGCCAGATCAAATTCGCGAAATGGGAAGAGCGGCTCAACCACGATGTCTGGGTTTGGGGGCGTGATTGAGCCGCGCGGGCCGCTGTGCGGTTTCCGGCCCGCGCCTTACGTCATCATGCGCAGCTTAACGACGCCCTAATCAGACGCGGCAGCATTTTGACATTCACAAGGTCGTTCTCGGGCTGTGGAACGTCATCGCGCATGAAGAGGGTGATCGATGTAATAGCTGAGAACACTCGCGCGACTCGCGCAAGCAATAATGGAGGCGGCGGCGCCATCATCAGCTCACGAATGGATCAAACAAGCGTTGGCGCATTCGGATTTTTGATTGAGATGAGCGCCCGACCGGCTAGCCTTGTTACCGGCCCTGGCAGGAGTGGAGGGACTCGAACCCCCAACCCCCGGTTTTGGAGACCGGTGCTCTAGCCATTGAGCTACACTCCTAGGGCGCACTGACATTTGCCCGTTAGCGAATTGTGGCGCAAGTCCCGACGGCCGATTGGATCGGGCACTTTGCTCAAGCCGTTTGCAAGCAAGGGCTTGCGGCCAGCTAAAAAGTTGGAGAGGGTGAAGGGAATCGAACCCTCGTCATAAGCTTGGAAGGCTTCTGCTCTACCATTGAGCTACACCCGCGCCAGCGTACCGGGCGAAAATAGCGCATCGCGGCGAAGCGGCAAGGGGACGAGCGGCTTTGCGCCTAAAGCTCGCCGCGGCGAGCCATGGCCTTGATCCGATCGGCGGTGCGGCAGGCGATCGCCTGGATCGTCAACGACGGATTGACTCCCCCGACCGTGGGAAACACCGAGCCGTCGCAGATCCATAAATTCGGAATATCCCAGGACCGGCAATCGGCATTGACGACGCTTGCCCGCGGATTATCGCCCATGCGCGCTGTGCCATGGAGATGGGCGGTATCGTCGTCCTCATCCCAGATGTCGGTCGCGCCCGTGGAATCGAGCGCCTGCCGCATGAACGACAGCGCATGGTGGATCAACTTCTTGTCGTTGTCGCAATAGGAGTAGGTCACGCGCGGAATTGGCAAGCCGTAGCGATCCTTCTCGTCGGTGAGCGTCACGCGATTGCGCTCCTGCGGCAGGCATTCGCCGACGATCTTCAAGCCAACCTGATGATTGTAGCGTTCCATTTCACGCAGCAACGCCTCGCCCCACAGCCCGCGTTTGGCGAGCGTGCCGGACCAGACGATCGGCAGCGGCCCCTGGCTCATATAGGCGTAGCCGCCGAAAAAATCTTTTCCGGTATCGGTGTAATTCCAGTGCTCGGTGATGGCGAGCGATGGCGGTCCTTTATAGGACCGAATCTCGTCGTCCATGAGGCCCCACACCGCCTGGTTCGATTGCACCATCAGATTTTTGCCAACCAACCCCGACGAATTGGCGAGTCCGTCGGGGAAGCGGCTGCTGTGCGAGTTGAGAAGGAGCCGCGGCGTCTCGATGGCGTAGCCGGCGACGACGACATTGCGGGCGCGCTGAAAACGCCAGCGGCCCTCGCGATGATAGTGCACGCCGGTGACGCGGCCCTGTGCGTCGTGATCGACACGGCTGACCATGGCGAGATCGCGAATTTCGGCGCCGGCGGCGAGCGCCCGCGGCAGCCAGGTGATGAGCACGCTTTGTTTGGCGTTGGTGGAGCAGCCGATCACACACATGCCGCGATAGACGCAAGGCGGAGAATGGTCGCGCGGCGCCGACACTGTCGCAAGCGGCGTCGGCGCCCAATCAATGCCGAGCGCCTCGGCGCCTTCGGCGAGCACCAGAGCGGCGGCATTGAGCTCATGCGGCCGGTACGGATAGCGCGGCCGCTTCGGTCCCCACGGATAAGTGACCGGCCCGGAAATCTTCAGCGCGTTTTCGACCTCATCGTAGTAGCTCCACATTTCGCGCCAATCGAGCGGCCAGTCGGCGCCATAACCGAGCTTGCTGCGCGATTTGAACCATTCGGGACGGAAGCGCAGCGACACCATCGCAAAGTGAACGGTCGATCCGCCGACCGACTGCCCGGAATTGTTCGATCCTAGCTGCAGCGGATTGTCGCCATCGACGACGCGGTCATCGGTCCAATAGAGCTTCTCCTGGTGCAATTCGTCGGATGCAAAATCCTCAAGCGGCCGCCAATACGGACCGGCGTCGAGCGCCACGACCGAGAAACCATATTCGGCAAGCTTGCAGGCCAGCGTGCCGCCGCCGGCGCCGGTGCCGACAATCGCGAAGTCCACCGTCTCGTCGTCGGCATATTGGCGCATCGGCACCCAGCCGCCCGGATGAAATACGTCGGGCGCGCGGCCGCCAATGGCGCGAGGGGCGTCTTCAGCGTCTACCGACACGTACATTCTCCCGCCGCGCCTGCGCCTCGCGTCCAGGCTTCGCCTCGGCGGCTTCCCACGGATCGCGCCGGTTGAAATTCATCCGCACATAGCCGCGCGGACTGGCCGGGCCGCCATAGCCGATTTCATTCCACGCGGTCGGATGCGAATAGTAGAAACTGATGAGGTCGTGCAGGATGCGGTTCTTGAAAAAGCTCTGCGGCGGCAGATCGCGCCACGCGCCATTGTCGCGGACACGGCCGTCTTGCACCGCTTTGAGGATATTGTCCTGCGCGGGCGCGCCGAGATCGTGAAAGCGGCGGTCGTGCGCGGCCTTGGCCTCGGCATCGAGCGCGGCGATGCCAAGCCGCCAGGCTTCTTGCATCGGCGGCAATTCGGCATGGCGATAACCGTCGCGGCCATTCGTATGCAGTTTATCGTCGAGCATGGCGGCAAGCGGCACCGGGCGCGGCCGCGCCACGGTTTGCGGCACGATGCGGTCGCAGACTGCACGCACGGTCGGCCATTCCTCGTCGGAGAAGAACAGGTGCCGGTTGGGATCGATCGCGAGACGGGAATCGATCACCTTGCGCGTCTTGTCGTTCCATGACACCGAATTGCGTTTGTTGAGGACGTCATAGCCGGGATAGCGCTCAGGCATTTTTGGCCTCCTGGCCTTCCTCATCGATGAGCGACAGCGCGGCAAGGCCGGCGAACGCCAGCCCGGTAAAGCTTGGCGGCGCTGGCAGAGGCGGACCATTCAGCACGTTCTGGCTCCAGTTGCGCCAGCCACCCATGTTGCGCGCGACGCCATAGGCATGGAATGCGACGCCGGCCAAACCCAGCAGTGCAGTGAGCCGCAGCCACCAGCGCGCGATCCGATTGCGCAGCCGGCCAGGCCGCAATGCCGCCGCGGCAACAAGGATCGACGCGAGCGGCGGCACCGAAACCGGCAGGAACATTGCCGGATTGTGATAAGCGCCGCGAAAATGCAGGAGCCCGGCTTCGCCGACCGTTCCGGCGAGGCCCGCGGCGGTCACGCCGCCCAGGACGCGGCCGGCGGACAAGCCGAGCACATTGGCGCGCGATAAGGCCGGTGTTTCGCGCACGCGCTCGGCGCCGCGGCCGAGAAGTCCGGCCAGCGCCAGCGCCATAGGCGCGCCGATCGGCGCCGAATAAAACAGATTGAGCCACGACCAGCCGCCGGGCCGCTTGAGAATATTGTAGCAATGAAAGCCGAGCCCGGCGAAAGCCGTCGCCGCGGCCGCGGCATAGACCACGTCACGGGCAAGGTGTTTCTTCGGCCGTGCGTCGGCGACGCCGAACAGGCTGCCGCCGAGCGTCAGAGCGGAAACCGCAAGCGGAACATACATCGCGCGATTGTGGAACGAGCCGCGGTAGTGCTCGATCGCGCTGTCGGCGAGCACCGAAAACGCCAGCATCGCGGCGCTGCCGTTGAGTTGCCGGCCCGCGGTTTTCGTCAGCTCTCGCCGCCGCCTGCGTTCGCTCGGCGAATATTGGTGCGCCAAGCGCGTCAGTTGCTGCAGCGGCGAAGGCGGCGGAGGTGGCGGCGGCTGCACCCGCCGCGCCGCTCTGCGCGCCAGGCGTTTGACATTCGGCATTGCCGGCGAACGCGCGATACGTGCCACCAGAGCCGGGCGCACCAGAATCGTCGACGCGGCGCCGGCCAGCGCCAGATTGGAAACGAGATCGAGGCTCGATTGCAGCCGCGCCATCAACGAGCTCCATCAACGCGATAGCGCTCGGCGTCTCCGGCTTTGAAAATCAGCCCGTGGCCGGGACGATCGGGGTCGGGTTCGATGACGCCGTCGCGCGCAAGCGGCGCGCCGTCGAACAGCATCTGCTCGATCCGCACGTGATCGTGAAACCATTCGAGATGACGCAAGCGCGGTACCGCGCAGGCGACGTGGCGGTGCAGGGCCGGCGCGCAATGGCCCGAAAGATCAACGTGATGCGCCTCGCAAAGCGCCGCGACCTGCAGGAAACCGGTAATGCCGCCGCAACGCGTCACATCGGCCTGCAACACATCGACCGCGCCGGCCTCGAGAAAACGGCGCGCGTCGTCACATATATATATGTATTCCCCTGCGGCGATCTCGGTCCGGCCGGGCGCGCGCTCGCGCATCAGGCGCAGGCCGGGCACATCGTCGGCGGTGACCGGTTCCTCGAACCAGCGGATATCGGCTTTCTCGCAAGCAGTGATGAAAGTCAGCGCCTGTTTGACCGAAAATGCGCCATTGGCGTCGACGAACAACTGATGCTCGCCAATCGCGCGTTTGGCCACGGCAATCCGCTCCGGATCTTTCTCGGGCGCGCTGCCGATTTTCATTTTGACGAACCGGCAGCCGTCACGCTCAACCCAGCCGGCGAGCTGATCGCGCAGGCGTTCGTTGGAATAACTGGTGAAGCCGCCGCTGCCGTAGATCGGAACGCGGTCGCGGCAGCGCCCTAACAAAGTCGCGAGTGGCAGGTTGAGTGCACGCGCCTTGAGATCCCATAGCGCCGCGTCGACTGCCGAGATGGCGCAGGCCGCGAGCCCGGATCGCCCGAGATTGCGGACGCTCCGCTGCATCGCCATCCAGCAACCCGGAATGTCGAAGCTGTCGCGATCCGCGAGCGCTTTTTTCAGCTGACCGGCGATCAGGGACGCGATCGAGGCATCGGCATAGGTGTAGCCGAGGCCGGACTGTTGATCCGCGGCCGTGATCTCGACGACCACGAGCGTGGTCGCCTCCCAGGCAAAGGTACCGTCGGCCTCCGGGCTGTCAGTCGGAATGCGGTAAGCGGCGGCGTGCAGATCGGTGATCGGCGTGCCGCCGCCCTTTGGCATCACCTCATTTGCCGGGGATGAGCGAGGCCAATACCTGCTTTGCGGTCTCCTTGATGATGCTGCCCTCATGAGGATCGCCTTTGGCCAGCGCCTCGGTGAGATGCTTGGCCTGCTCGAAAGTGATGTGCGGCGGTAACGGCGGCACTTCGGGATCGGTCTTGACTTCAAGCACCACCGGCCGGTCGGCCGCGAGCGCTTCGTCCCAGGCCACGCCGAGCGCGTCGGGGCGATCGACATAGATGCCCTTGAATCCGATCAGCTCACCGAACTTGTGGTACGGCACGTTCGGGATCTGCTGTGAAGCGTCGAATTTGGGATCGCCTTCCATCACCCGCTGTTCCCAAGTGACCTGATTAAGGTCCTCGTTGTTGAACACGCAGACGATCCAGCGATGATCCGACCAGTCCCGCCAATATTTGGCGACGGTGATGAGCTCGGCCATGTTGTTCATCTGCATGGCGCCGTCGCCGACCAGCGCGATGACCGGGCGATCGGGATGGGCGAATTTCGCTGCGATGGCATAAGGGACCGCCGCGCCCATCGACGCCAGTCCGCCGGACAGCGACGCCATCATGCCGCGGCGCATTTTCAAGTCCCGCGCGTACCAGTTGGCGCAAGAGCCGGAATCGCTGGTAACAATCACACGCTCAGGCAAGCGGGGCGATAACTCCCAGGTGACGCGCTGCGGATTGACCGGGTCGGCCTCAGCCATGGCGCGGGCCTCGAGCGTATTCCACCATTCTGAAAGATTGTCGGCGATCCGTTGCCGCCACTTGCCGTCGCCTTTTGGATCGAGAAGCGGCAACAGCGCGCGCAGCGTCTCGGCGGCGTCACCAACCAGGTTGACTTCCATCGGATAGCGCAGCGACAGCATGTCCGGCGCGATGTCGATCTGCACGCCGCGCGCCTGGCCTTCCTTCGGCAGGAATTCGGAATAGGGAAAGCCGGAGCCGATCATCAACAGCGTGTCGCATTCCAGCATCAGGTCATAGCTCGGCTTGGTGCCGAGAAGCCCGATCGAGCCGGTGACCCAGGGCAGGTCATCCGGCAGCGCCGCCTTACCGAGCAGCGCCTTGGCGGCACCGGCCTGCAGCCGGTCGGCGACGGCAATCACTTCATCGGTCGCGCCCAGAGCGCCGGCGCCGACCAAGATCGCAACTTTCTTTCCGGCGTTGAGCACCTCGGCGGCGCGGCGCAGATCAGCGTCGTAAGGCACGGTCTTCGGCTTGGCGAAGCCGACTCCGGAGTGTACGGTGCCGTGTTTGCGGGCCGGTTCCTGGTACGGCATTCGTTGCAAGTCATTGGGCAGGATGATCGCGGTGACGCGTCGCTCGCCAAGCGCGGTGCGGATCGCGCGGTCGACGAGATGTCGGACCTGGGCCGGGATCGAAGCTTGTTCGACGAAAGCGCCGGCGACGTCCTTCAACAAGTTCGCCAGATCGACTTCCTGCTGGTAGTGGCCGCCGATTGCTGCGCGTGCCTGCTGGCCGGCAATCGCGAGCACTGGCATGTGATCAAGGCGCGCATCGTAGAGACCGGTAATTAGATGCGAGGCGCCGGGGCCGGACGTGGCGATGCAGACGCCAAGCTCGCCGGTAAACTTGGCATAGGCCGACGCCATGAAGGCCGCCATCTCCTCGTGACGGGCCTGGATGAATTCGATCTTGCCATTGGCGCGATTAAGCGCGCCGAACACGCCATCGATGCCGTCGCCGGGATAACCAAAGATTTTTTTGACACCCCACGCGTGGAGGCGCTCGACCAGAAAATCGCCAACGGTCTGGGACATGATAACAAACCTCGGCGGAACTTCTTTCGGGTTCCGGCCTGTGTGGTTGCAATGATGATTTTGGAACGGCGGGCCGAGAGGGAAGTTCCGGCAGCCGTGCAGGGCGAGCACTTATGTCGCGTGGCCTACGGATAGCCGCGCAGCAAACCACTCACGTCGCAATAGCCGCGGCCGAAATGGCAGCACGCGCGGGTGAAACAAATGCGCTGTTGCTGATCGAGCACAGCCAAGCCCGGCAAGATAATAATGTCCCGCAGTCGTAAACCCGCTGGCTGATTAGAGGGCCACCGAGCATCGGCAACGTATTCAGGTTCTTGCTATGAGCGACGCCATCGGCAGTCGGCATGATGCTCATACTGCTCGCTGGCGCGGCGCGCCGACGACTCGATCCAGATCTACAACGCCCAGATTGCCGCGGTCGGGCAATAGACCATTCAACCGCATCTCAAAGCCATCATCGGCTACGATTTTCCGGTCCCGCGCGCGACCAGCCATGGCACCGACAGCGGGCCCAAACTGCCACTGACGATGAAAGCGCCACCGCGACAGACCGGCGGGAATATCCTGAACTATTCCGCATCTCCACCATAGCCGGTCGGTCGCGAATGCTCTCGGCCGCGACGGATTCATGTCGCGCGAATCCTGTCCTAGACAGAAATCGAATGCTAATTTGGCGTGATAGGGCGGCCGCCCGCTGAGTCTCGTGAGGCCGATATGAACAGTCCCAATAGTCTGGACCCGAGCACGATTCTCGATCGCATTATTGCCGCCATATCGCGCAATTTGCGGATCGAGGAAATCTTGCTGCAGCTCGGCCTCGACCCAAGCAACCTCACTTTTGACGCCGTGGCCAACCGCCTGATCGATGTCGGGCTCACCCACATTACCTTGGCCAATATGCTGGCCCTGACCGGGGCGGTCTTTTTCGTCGCCACACTGATGGTGCGCACGATCGTGCCGCTTCGCGTGATCGGCATCATAAGCAACGTGTTTTTTATCGCTTATGGCGCGCTCGCCGGATCGATGGCGACGTTTTTCCTTTATCTGTTGTCGCTGCCGATCAATGCCATCCGGCTGCGCCAGATGCTCACCCTCGTCAAAAAGGCGCGGCTATCCGCCCAGGGCGATTTGTCTATGGATTGGCTGCGACCTTTCATGATCCCGCGCAAGTACCGCAAGGGCGATGTCTTGTTTCACAAGGGCGACGCGGCCAATGAAATGTTCTTGACGGTGACCGGCAGGTTTTTGGTGACCGAGATCGGAATTGAGCTGCCGCCCGGCCGCATGATGGGCGAACTCGGCTTCGTCGATCCGAAGAATCGGCGCACCCAGACCGTGGAGTGCGTTGAGGATGCCGATGTGCTGACTATCACCTACGAAAAACTGCTTGAGCTTTATTTTCAAAATCCGGAATTCGGCTACTACTTTTTACGCCTGACGACCGAGCGCCTGATGCAGAATATTTCGCGGCTCGAAGGCGCGCTCGAGGCCAAGGACAGGGACATTGCGCGCTTGCAAGGCGTTGTCGCCGCGCGCAGCGTCGCTTCACCGTAAATCGACTTCGCGCGCCCGATTAGTCCTGATGCGCTTGCGGCGCTCGGCGCATCGCCCCATATTGCGCGTTCCTTTGGAACATTCGCCTTTTGGAGTCCAGCGATGGCCGACGAACTCGTCCTTTACACCAATCCGATGTCGCGCGGGCGCGTTGTGCGCTGGATGCTCGAAGAAGTCGGCCAGCCCTACAAAGTCGAAGTGCTCGACTATGCCTCGACGATGAAAGGGCCGAACTACCTTGCAATCAATCCGATGGGAAAAGTTCCGGCGCTGCGCCACGGCGATGCGGTGATCACCGAAACGGCGGCGATCTGCGCCTACCTTGCCGATGCCTTTCCGCAGGCGCATCTCGCGCCGCCACCGGGCGATCGGCTGCGCGCGCCCTATTATCGCTGGCTGTTCTTCACCGCCGGTCCCTTCGAAGCCGCCGCGAGCAACAAAGTTTTGGGCTTTGTCGTGCCGCCTGACCGCGAGCGGATGATGAGCTATGGAAATTTCGCCAAAACTGTCAGCACGCTCGAAGCGGCGGTCTCGTCCGCCGATTATCTCGTCGGCAATCGCTTTTCCGCCGCCGATGTCTATGTCGGGGCGCAAATCGGCTTCGGAATGATGTTCGGCACGCTGGAACCGCGCCCCGCTTTCGAACGCTACTGGCAGCGCATGAGCGGACGCCCGGCTTATGCACGAGCGAAAGAGCTCGATGACGAGAAAGCCGCTGAACTGAAGAAAGCGGCTGGCTAGCGCGTATTCCGCAATCACGGCAGGCGCATCAGCGGCTCGCCCATGCGGATCGCGGCACCGTCGCGGATATTGTCGCATAGCACGAAGCCTTCAGGCGCGAACACGATGATCGTCGAGCCGTGCTCGAACCAGCCCAGTTCATCGCCCTTGCGCACTGAGCTGGCGCAGCCAATGACGTTGCCGCCCTGGTAATTGCGATTGAGCGCCGCGGCGAGACAATGCAGGCGAATGCTGGCGACCAGGATCGCCGCCACCGCCACCAGTGTGACCGGCTGGCCGTTCGTCGCGAGTCTCAAGCGCACGACCGCTCGTTCGTTCTTGCAGAACAGCCGCTCGATTCGCTTGAGCGCGATCGGATTGACGTTCCAGGTATCGCCGGAAATGTAGCGGACCTGCTCGATGCGGCCGTCATGCGGCGCATGGAAGCGGTGATACATGCTCGATTTCAACCGCAGCGTCGCGTAGGTGCCATTGCGGTAATTCTCGGCCAGATCGCAATCGCAGAGCAGATCCTCCAGCGTGTAGGGGAATCCCTTCGCCTGGAACAACGCGGTGCCGTCGATCGGGCCGCAGGCGCCGACGATCGCATCGCAGGGGCTCACCAGGATATCGCCGTCGCGGGCAATCGGGCGGGCGCCGTCCTTCAGTTCGCGAATAAAGCAATCGTGAAGACTGTCAAACTGCGTCTTCTTGGCCTCGCGTAGATCGAGATCGGAGAACAGCCGCCAAACAGCAATGGAAAAGTCGCGGATGACCGGTTGTTCGATCCCGCTGAACCAGCCGATAAATTGCGTGGCCAGCCGGCGCGGAATGCGGTTTGTCAGCAGGAAATTGACGTCCTCCTGGAGCAAAACTTTCAGGATTTGGGTGCGGACCGTCATGTGATTGTAAAGACTCGGGGTTAAACCGCGAATCGATGCAATGGGGCTCGGCGAGTCTGGCCTTCTACGGCGTCGGCGCTGCGGCGGTCGCCACCTCCGTCGCGGCATTGCGCAAACGCCTTGAACTGTCGCAAGCCAAGCACCCTTCGCTCTCGGGCCATGCACGGATCGCGCGCCGGCTGGCGCGCTTTGTGCCGTTCTACGAGTATGGCGCTGAGCGGTTCTTCTACTCCGACGGCGCACCGCATGACGTCGCGGCTCGTCGCCGCGCCGGTTTCAATCAGCTTTCGCAAAGCTACCGAACCCGCTTCGCCAAGACGATTCGCGCCACCGCAGAGGCCGCGGAATCGCTCGCCGACCTGCAGTTCACTGCGGCCTATCGCGTACCGTTCCAGTACCGGAGTTTGGTGCGCGGCCACCTGCCCTCGGCGAGTTTCGTCGAATCCTCGCGCGGTGTGACGCTGACCGACCTTGACGGCAATCGCAGCTACGATCTGACCGGCTCGTATGGGGTCAATCTGTTCGGTTATGACTTTTACAAGGCGACCATCGAGCGCGGCGGCGCGCGCGTGCGCGAACTTGGCCCGGTGCTCGGCTCCTATCATCCGCTCATCGGCGACAATGCACGAATGTTGAAGGACATTTCCGGGCTCGATGAAGTGTCGTTTCACATGTCGGGGACGGAAGCGGTGATGCAGGCGGTACGCCTGGCGCGCTATCACACCGGCCGCTCCCATGTGGTGCGCTTTTGCGGCGCCTATCATGGCTGGTGGGACGACGTGCAGCCCGGTGTCGGCAATCCGATTCCCGTGCGCCAGACCTACACGCTGTCCGAAATGTCCGAGCACGCATTGCGCGTGCTGCGCAGGCGGCGCAATATCGCCTGCGTCCTGGTCAATCCGCTGCAAGCGCTCCATCCCAATGTCAGCCCGCCGAGCGACTCCGCGCTCATCGACAGCGGCCGCAGCGCCCATTTCGACAAAGCCGCCTATGCCGAATGGCTGAGGAAGCTCCGTGCGGTCTGCAGCCAGCGCAATATCGTGCTGATCTTCGATGAGGTGTTTGTCGGATTTCGGCTCGCCAAAGGCGGCGCCCAAGACTATTTCGGCGTGCGCGCCGACCTCGTCACCTATGGCAAGAGCCTCGGCGGCGGCCTTCCGGTCGGCGTGATTTGCGGTCGCCGCGAAGTCATGAAGCGCTACCGCGACGACCGTCCGGCGGATATTTGCCTCGCCCGCGGCACGTTTAATTCGCACCCCTACGTCATGGCGGCGATGAACGAGTTTCTCCACGCGCTCCAAACGCCGCAGATCGACGCGCTCTATCGCAATATGGATGACGTCTGGAATGCGCGCGCACACATGCTCAATACCCGGCTCGCCGCGGCCGATCTGCCGGTGCGCGTTGCTAACCTGTCGTCGATCTGGACGGTCTGTTATACCCGGCCGTCGCGGTACAATTGGATGCTGCAATATTACTTGCGTGCGGACGGATTGCTGCTGAGCTGGATCGGCACCGGCCGGCTGATCTTCAGCCTCAACTACAGCGATGCCGACTTCGCCGCCGTCGCCGATCGCTTCGTCGCTGCGGCAACCGCCATGCAGCGGGACGGCTGGTGGTGGCATAACGCGGCCTTGACCGATCGAGCGATCAAACGGACGGTGCTCAAGGAGATCATTGCCCATCGCCTGGCGCGACTGCTGCGCCGCGGGACTTCCGCTCATCGACAACAGGCGTCCTAGGTGAACCGCGGCGCTTGTTTGACCTCTTCGGCCTCGTCGTCATCCTCATCCCAGGCATGGCGACCAATTTCCGGATCGATCAATTCGCCGCGCAAAAGCGCAAGCGGCGCTTTGTGGTACAGCTTGATGTCGTGAAACGGATCGGTGAGGATTTTGGTCGCCCACACCAGGCCGGTCTGGACGTCCTTGACCAGGAACAGTTGCACGGTGCGGAACAACACACCGCCGATGCCGAGCGCGAGCCAGATCATCGCCACTTGGCGCACCAAGCCGGCTTTGTCGGCAGCCGGCGTAAGCAGGCCGAGATAAGTCGGATCGAAATAAAGCGGCAGCGGCGACAGCGCCCAGATCGTCAACAGCACCACTTTGCGGCGCAGATTGTAACCAACCTTAATCTCTTCCTTATATTCGTGCGTGGCCTTGTTCACCACGTCATAATCCTTCGGCTCAAAGAAAAAGTGTCCGGTCTGCCGCGTGGTCATCGCTACCAGCCAGCCGGCAAGCGCGGAGACCGCCGGATCTTTGAAGATCATCACATAGGAAAACAGAAAGCTTACTGCGCTGACGAGGTGGAGGGTCTGATTGATCCGGCTGTGATGATAATAGCGGTGATCGTCCCAACGTTGGGTGCGAAGAGCCTGCAAAAAAGCTTGCATTCGTCCCGTCCTCTATGCGTTGCCGCTCTCGGCACATGTGTGAGCGCCGATGCCGAGCGGCCGTTCGGTCTGGCCTATGGCGATTCCATGAATCCCTTATGACAAGGGCTATCGTCAGCCGGCGGCGCGCAGCGCTTCGGCCTGCTCGACACGGCTTTCGGCGCCGTCTTTTCCGAAGCGGATGAGATTGAAGTGCCCGAACGGCGGCATGGCGCGCCGCTCGATCAGACGCATATCAGGAGTTTGCGCCGCCCAGCGCGCATAACGCGCGAAGGAAAATTCGGTGCGCCAGCCGAGCTTGCGGGCAGCCGGCTGAAACCAATGTTCGAGCGAACGCCGCAGCCCGGCCTCCGCGCCGATGCGGCTCACCAGCACGATTTCGCCCTCCGGCTTGAGCACGCGCGCAAACTCGTTAAGCGTTGCTTCCGGATTTGGCACCGTGGTGATGACGTATTGCGCCACCACGACGTCAAAGGAGTTGTCGGGAAATGACAGATGTTCGGCGTCCATCACCCATAAGCCTTCGACATTGGCGAGATTGAGTTCGGCGACACGCTCCTGCGCCTTGCGCAGCATCGGCGCGGAAATGTCGATGCCGCACAGGCGGCATTCGCTGGAATAAAGCGGCAGCGAGATTCCGGTACCGACGCCGACTTCAAGCACGCGCCCGCCGATACGTTCCGCCGCAGCGACCGCGGCTTGGCGCCCCCGTTCGAATACGGCGCCGAAAACCAGATCGTAAACGGGCGCCCAGCGCCCATAGGCTTTGGTGACGGTGAAATTGTCGAGATCAGCGTTGGAGGGAATGTTCATGCGTCATCCTCGTCGTGCCGCGGTCGGAATCCGGCACCAGGCTTTGCGGTTCAGTATCGACCGTCGTTTGCAGCGGTGCGGCGGTCCGATTTTCGGCCGCGGCAAGGGCGACCTTGCGGGCATGGGCGATGAATTGGCGTGCGCTATTCTCCCAGGAATAACGGAGCGCAAATTCCCGGCAGGTCTCGCGTGAAATCCACAGGGCCTGCATGCAGGCCACACGCAAATCGTCATCCAACACGCCGACCGGGTGCGTGCCAATCACATCGCGGGGACCGGTGACCGGAAATGCGGCAACCGGCACGCCGCTGGCCAGCGCCTCGAGCTGCACGATGCCGAATGTGTCGGTCAGGCTAGGAAAGACGAAGACATCGGCTGCGGCGAGATGTGCGGCGAGAATTCCATTGTCGAGCTGGCCGAGAAACTTCGTGCCCGAAAATCGGCGTTTGAGTTCTGCTTGCTGCGGGCCGGCGCCAATGACGACCTTGGTGCCGGGCAGATCGAGCGACAGAAAGGCTGGCAGATTTTTCTCGACCGCCACCCGGCCCACCGTCATGAAAATCGGCCGCGGTAAATCGAGATCGATGGCGCGATCCGGGCGGAACAGATCGACGTCGACGCCGCGCGTCCACATGCCGAGATTGGAAAAGCCGCGGCCGGAAAGTTCGTTCATCAGCGACGGCGTCGCCACCATGGTCACGGCGGCCGCGGCGTGAAATTGCCGCAACGCGGAATAGATCCATGATTCGGGAATGGGCGACCGCGCCGCAAGGTATTCCGGAAATCGCGTCGTATAGCTCGTGGTAAACGGCCTGCCCGCCTTTATGCAGTAGCTGCGCACTGCATGACCGATCGGCCCTTCAGTCGCCACATGAATTGCATCAGCTTTGGCCTGCTCGACGCGTGCGGCGATGGTTTTGCTGCGCGGCAGCGCCAGCCGCAATCCCGGATAAGTCGGCACCGGAAAGGTCCAAAATCCGTCTGGCGACAGAAACTCGATCTCGACCCCTATCTTGGCGGCCGCTCGCGCCAACGCACCCAAAGTGCGAACCACGCCGTTGACCTGCGGACGCCAGGCGTCCGTCGCGATCAACACTTTCATGATGCTGCTTTCGGCCGTGAGGCCCCGGTCGCCGCAATTTCGAATCGCATGCGACAACAATTGCCATTTCATATCTCATTCGTGTGACGGTGGCGGAACTGCGGCCCGCGCAAGCGCGAGTGACAGCGGCGAGCTGCGTAACAATCCTGTCACCAAGCGATGGGAGGTTGCCGCCGCGATTCGGCTTTGCGGAGTTTTGATCGCCTTTTGATCGCCCTGGCACCACCGCGCTTGTTTAGGCAAACGATCGTCAGCGGCCGGGCCCGCAGCCGGATCAGCATCGCGATCAGCGTCGCCATTGTGCTTGGGGCCGCAGGCGTTCTCTATCATCTGTTGCGCGGCATCGAGATCGGCAAAGTGCTCGCCGCGCTCGAAGCGCAGTCGGTTTGGCAAGTTTCGGTTGCCGGCGCGCTGGTGATCGCCGGCTACTGCAACCTCGTCTGCTACGATTTGTTCGCGCTGCACAAGATCGGCAAACGCAACATTCCGCTGCGCGTCGTCGCCTTCGCCAGCTTCACGAGCTACACCATCGGCCATTCGCTTGGCGCCGCTACCCTGACCTGCGGGCTGGTGCGGTTTCGCGTCTATTCGTTCTGGCAGATGAATCTCGTCCATATCGCGAAGATCGCGGTGTTCACCGGCATGACCTACTGGCTCGGCAATATCGTCGTGCTGAGCGGCGCGGCGGCCTATGCGCCGCAGACTTTGACAACACTCGATCACCTGCCAGCGTCACTCAATCGGTTGGTCGGCTTTGGCGGATTTGTCGCTGTTCTTTGCTACCTCGCTTGGCTTGGTGGCGGACGACGCCTGATCGGCCGAGACAATTGGCAAGTCGCGCTGCCCGGCGTTCGCGGCACGCTGTTGCAGATCGGGATCGGCGCGCTCGACCGCATGCTGGCATCGCTCTCCATGTACATGTTGCTGCCGGCGAGCCCGGTCGTCGGCTTTACCACCGCGCTCGTCGTCTTCGTGCTGGCGACGCTGCTCGGCATCGTCAGTCACACGCCGGGAAGTCTTGGTGTCGTCGAAGCGGCTGTTCTGGTCGGATTGCCGCAATTTCCGCGTGAGGAACTGCTGGCGGCCCTGGTCACGTTTCGCGTGCTCGATTTTTTTCTGCCTTTGCTGCTCGCGACCGTCATGTTCGGCGCGCGCGAACTGCGCCTCCTGCTCCGACGCGCACAAGCTCGGCCAGCCAGCTTGTAGCGGCGGATCGCTTGCAAGAACAAATCGCCACGAGCGGACGAGCGGCATGCTATAGGCGGTCGATATTGTCCTTGAGCCAATAGGCGGCGATCGCAAGCTTCGGATCGCAGATCGTGCCTTGGGTCAGCTTGGCGAACAGGTCGTCGAGGCGCAAATGAAAGACCTTGATATCTTCCTCACCGGCGATGCCGCCGCCATTGCCTTGGCGCTGACCCTCCCCGACCCCCGCGAAATACAGAAAGAAGCGCTCGTCTGAACCGCCGGGTGACGAAAAGAACGTGCCGATCAGCTTCGGATTGGCGATCCGGTAGCCGGTCTCCTCGAACACTTCGCGAACCGCGGCCTGCTCGGCAGTCTCGTCTTTATCGATCATGCCGGCCACGAGCTCGACGATCCAGCCCTCCGTGCTCGCGCGGTCGTCGCGCCGATGCGCGATCAATGTCGGCACCCGAAACTGCTCAACCACCACCACCGAACGAGCATCGCCATCGAACAACAGCACGGCAACCGCATCGCCGCGCGAACACCAGCCGCCGCTCGTCGCCGCTCATGGTGCCGTCATAGCGTTCGTGCCTGACCATCAGCTCATCGACCTTGAAGAAATCGTCGAACAGGCGATTGTTGGCGTGAATTTCCACACGCCGGGCGGCGCTCATG
>JBQCCX010000045.1:0-4120 GCA_051961815.1 Xanthobacteraceae bacterium | reverse complement strand
CCGGCCGCGGGATCGGTGACCACGTCGGAGACGACGCGGCTGACGAGTTCGGCTTCGCGCGCATGCTCTTCGCGCAGTTCGGCGTGGTGGGCGAGCACATGCCCCATTTCGTGGGCAAGAACCGAGGCAAGCTCCGAATCGTCGTTGGCCAGTGCGATCAGTCCGCGGGTCACATAAAGCTGGCCGCTCGGCAGCGCGAAGGCATTGACCGATTGCGAATTGAGCACCGTCACTTTGTAGTGCAGGTCCGGGCGGTCTGAGGCGGCGACCAACCGCTCGACCGTGTGCTCGATCAGCGATTGCAGCCGCTGCTCATTGTAGACGCCCCCATAGGCCGCCAGAATGCGCTGATGCTCGCGCAGCACGTCGGCCGCCATCGGCGCCTCGGCGGCCTTCCCCGGCAGCGAGGCGGTGGCCTGCTGCGGGGCATAGGCCGATGACGACGCCGTGCAGGCGGCGAGCGACAGCGCCGCAAACAGCACAACCGCCCTGCCGAGCTGACAGGTCATGAGCTCGAACCGTCCCCGTGTCACCACGTCACCAACCACCCCAGCGCGTCGCCCCCGCGCCGTTGCCGACCGCTCAGTCGGCCATCTCGATCTGCTCCGGTCGTTCGGCCTCGATCCAGGCGCGGTCGCCACCACGCGCCTCGATCCAGCCACGCACCCTGATGCGTCGGCCGGCCAGGCTCCGTAATTCGAGGCCCGCCGCGGCGAAACTGCGCTCGTTTCGTTTCAGGATCGTAACCGTGATGTCCCCGATCCGGCGCTGGCCGAAATTTACATAGATTGTGGGCCCGCTTTCGCGGACGGACGCCACCTTGCCCTCGACCAGCGCAAATCGGTCCCGGTGCGCCAGTGCATCCTTCGCCGCCTCGGCGTCGAGCACGTCATAGTACGGATCGGCCCATAGGCCAAGTTTGGCATCGCGGGCCGCCTTCTCACGGTCCAGGAGCGCCCTGGCGCAGGGACTTGTGATCCGCGTGCCGACCCAGGCGAACCCATCGCCCACCAGTTCCCGCTGCAGTAAGAACTCGTCGCCGTCGCGGACCGCGTAGGCATAGGCGATGAGACGGCCGTAGCGATCGGACCCGCTCTCCGCCCGCCGCAGAATGACCTGATCCCCGGCCGCGAGCGCATTAAGCGCCACGGCGGCAGTGCGCCCCCCGGCCACTGTGCTGCCCTGCGGCGCGACCTCGATCGCGGCCAGGCGGACCTCGCGTCCGTCCTCAAGGACGAAAGTGCGTCCGTCGAGAATCTTGCCGACCGTGCCGCGGGCGATCTCGTCGCCGCCGCAGATCTGTTCCCGCTGTGTTGGCTGGTCGCCCGCGCGCGCCGGCGTCTCGCCGCACGTCGCAGCCAACCCGGCCATCAAGGCAGCTACCAAGCCCGCGTCCCGCCAGCCCGCCATAGACCCCCCATGGCGGCCAAGCCAAAGGCCGGAATAAGGCGTTCCTGCGGCGGCGCTGACGCCTCCCCGGCCCCTCGCCGGCGTTTGAGCCCCCGTTTTCGGCCGCACCTGGGCCAAAACCGGCAGGCGGAACGAACCGGAGCGGGCTGCGCGCCCGGCTTAAACCCTGGGTTCCGGCTCCTTGGCGAATCAGCGGGGCGCCGGTAACGCTCGCGCGATGCTTTACTTTTTGACCAGCCAGCCGCTCTGGATTTCCGCCGCGATCATCATCGGCGGCGGCACGTTCTTGTCGATGCTCGGTCCCGCCCTGGTCCGCCGCTACGTGGCGCTTGACCGATTGACGATCAACAACGAGATCGCCGGTTTCAAGTTCGCGACAGTCGGTGTGCTGTATGCGGTGCTGCTCGCATTTGTCATCATCGTGGTGTGGGAGAAGTTCAGCGAGGCGGAAGCGAATGTGGTGCGCGAAGCCGGCGCTGCCGAGAACCTTTATCGCCTGTCGCAGGGCCTCGACGATTATGATGGCCCCGACTTGCGCAAAGCCGTCGCCGCCTATGTCAGGGCAGCTATGACGGACGATTGGCCGGCTATGGACAAGGGAACGATAAACGTCGGCGGGCCCGCCAAGCAGGCGCTCGATGCCATCTACCGCATGCTCTCCGTCCTCAACGATGAGCGTAATCGCGCCTTGGTCGCGGAAATTTTTAGTCAGCTCGATCACATGACCGAAGCGCGCCGATCGCGATTAAACGCCGCCGAGGGGGCGGTGCCCAATGTGATCTGGCTGGTGCTGCTGGGCGGGGCCGTCGTGACGATCGCATTTACATTTTTCTTCGGCATGGAAAGTCTAATGTCGCAGACGGTGATGACCGGGTTGCTCGCGATCTTGATATTTTCCGAACTTCTGGTCGTTATCGCCGTTGACCGGCCTTTCAGCGGAGCGGTGAAGGTCTCCCCCATTGCCCTTGCCGAGGTGCTTGCCGATCTCGAATCCCGGCCTGACGAGTCGCGCTACTTGAGGTCTCGCCGAGGACGTGAGGTCGCACGTCGCCGTTCCGCCTTGCGGGCCGGCGCGGAAAGGGGCTGAATATCCGAACCGTTGCAGGACTCGCGCAGTTTCTCGCGCAGTTCCGCTGCAGCAAAGAGTCTCGACCAACAGGGGGGAACATGCAGTTCGCACGCGCGCTTGCGGCCTCCATTCTGTGCGCTATCGCGGCAACCGCCGCCGCCGCGCAGACCTACCCTAGTCGTCCCGTCACTATCGTCGTGGCATTCGCGCCGGGCGGCGCCGACGATGCGACTGCGCGCATTCTTCAGGATCCGATGCAGAAGGCGCTGGGTCAGCCGATCGTGGTTGAAAACGTCAGCGGCGCCGGCGGCATGATCGCCGCCGCCAAGGTGGCCCATGCCGATCCGGACGGCTACACCCTCCAGCTGCACCAGGATTCGCTTGCCGCCGGCATGACGCTTTATCCGGAGCGCACTTTCGACGCCGAGAAGGACTTTGCACCGATCGGGCTCGTCAACACCACGACCAATACGCTTGCCGGCCGGCCGTCGCTGCCGCCGAACAGTTTCGACGAGCTGTTGCGCTGGATGAAGGAGCCCGGCCAAACAATTCGGATCGGACATCCCGGCGTCGGTTCGTTCGGCCATTTGGGGGAGGTGCTGATCTTCCAGGAGCTCGGCATCAAGGTCACGCAAGTGCCGTACCGCGGCGCCGGCCCCGCGCTGGTCGATCTATTGGCAGGCCAAGTCGACCTCGGTCCAATCTCGGCGGTCGTTGCCACGCCCCTCGTTAATTCCGGCAAGCTCAAGGCCTACGCGCTGATCGGCAAAAAGGAATTCGCCGGCCTGCCGCAGCTCAAGACCATGGGCGAACTCGGCTTCCCCAAAGCCGACATCGATTTCTGGCACATGCTGCTGGCGCCGGCGGCGACGCCGCGGCCGATCATTGACAAGCTGAACCAGGCGCTGCGCGTGGCGCTCACCGATGCCAGGCTGCGCAAGACGTTCACCGACGGCGGCATGGACCTTTACCCGCAAACCGAAGAGAGCCCCGAAGCCGCGCGCGCTTTGCTTAAGAGTGAAGTCAAATTGTGGGGCGACGTCATCCGCGCCAACCACATCGCCGCGCAGTAGCGAAGGCCGAGCTGACGTGCGAGGGTCGGGAGAGGGTGCTATACACGCACCGCAATCTGGTCCCGTAGCTCAGCCGGATAGAGCAGCGGTTTCCTAAACCGAAGGTCACAGGTTCGAGTCCTGTCGGGACCGCCAGCAAGAGTGTAGTCAAGTCGCAATATCCCAAGCCACGCGTGAGAGCATGACCAGCCATAATCCAGACGAAGCCAGAGCCGTGGCCAATGCCACAGCGGCGAGCGAGTTTTACAATCTGCATGAAATCGTGCGCAAAGCGCGCGCCAATCTCAATCAGAATGATTGGGACTACATCGTCGGCGGCACCGAGACCGAAACGACGTTGCGGCGCAATCGCATGGCGCTGGATTCGATCGCGCTGCGGCCGCGCGTGCTGCGCGATGTCAGCAAGGTCGACGCCTCGGTCGAAGTACTCGGCCGCAAATTGCGCCTGCCGGTGGTGCTCTGTCCGGTCGGATCGCTGGAGAGCTTTCATCCGCGCGGCGCCGAGCCGGTGGTGCGAGCCGCGGGCGAGTTCGGGGTCGCCCATATGCTCAGCTCGGTGTGCGACCCG
>JBQCCX010000044.1:0-2260 GCA_051961815.1 Xanthobacteraceae bacterium | reverse complement strand
GCAGTCGTGACCGCACGGTTGTCCAATGGCAGATAGGGTCCGTATTGCGCTTGATGCGATGGGGGGAGATCACGGTCCGGCCGTGGTCGTCGCCGGCGCGGAGCTTGCGCTTTCGCGTCATCCCGATAGTGAATTTCTCCTTTTCGGGAACTCGGCCCTGATCGCTCCGCTGCTCGATGCCCGATCGGCGCTTAAGGCCCGTTCGAGACTGATCCACACCGACGTCGCGGTCCGGATGGAGGACAGACCCAGCCAGGCGTTGCGTTACGGCCGTTGGAAGTCGTCGATGTGGCTTGCGATCGACGCCGTGAAAAAGGGCGAGGCCGAAATGGTCGTCTCCGCCGGCAATACCGGCGCTCTCATGGCGATGTCGAAGTTCAACCTCAAAACGCTGCCCGGCATCGAACGACCGGCCATAGCGGCGCTCTGGCCGACGGTTCGAGGCGAATCGATCGTGCTCGACGTCGGCGCATCGATCGGTGCGGACGCCGATCACCTCGTCGATCTGGCATTGATGGGTGCTGCGACCGCGCGAATCCTGTTCGGTCTGCCCCGGCCGACAGTTGGGCTCCTCAATATCGGGGTCGAGGAGGCGAAAGGGCTGGAGCAAGTACGTGAGGCCGGACGGATCTTGCGTGACGAGAACTTTGCCGACCTCGACTACAAAGGCTTCGTCGAGGGTGACGATATCGGCCGTGGCAAGGTCGATGTGGTCGTCACCGAAGGCTTTGCCGGCAACATCGCATTGAAAACCGCCGAGGGCACGGCTCGTCAAATCGGCGAATATCTCAAAGGCGCGATCGGCCGCTCACTTCGCGCCCGCATCGGTTATCTGTTTGCGCGCTCGGCGTTTCGGCAGTTGCGGGAGCGGATGGATCCGCGCCGCGCCAATGGCGGGGTCTTCCTCGGGCTAAACGGCATCGTGATCAAGAGTCACGGCGGCACCGACGCTGAGGGTTTTGCTGCCGCCATAGAGCTTGGTCACGGTGTGGTGCGCGACGAGCTATTGGCGCGAATCCGCACCGCGCTGGCGCGGCATACCAGGTCAAACTCCGAATCTCTCGGCCAGATGCTCGGTGGGGCGGCTTCGTGACTGTGCTCCGCACTGTGATGCTCGGTTGCGGCAGCTATTTGCCCAGTCAGGTCCTCACCAACGAGGAGCTCGCCCGCAAGGTCGACACTTCCGACGACTGGATCGTGCAGCGCACCGGCATCCACGAACGCCGCATTGCCGCGCCGGGCGAGCACACGTCGCATATGGCGATACGCGCGGCGCAAGCAGCGCTTGCGCATGCGCACGTCGACGCTCAATCGATCGATCTGATCATCCTTGCCACCTCCACCCCGGATAACACTTTTCCGGCAAGCGCCGTTTCGGTTCAGGCCGGTCTCGGCATCACTCATGGCGCCGCGTTCGACTTGCAGGCGGTGTGCTCCGGTTTCGTTTATGCCTTGGCGACCGCCGATTCGCTCTTGCGAACCGCCGCGTTCTCGCGAGCCTTGGTCATCGGGGCGGAGACATTCTCACGCATTCTGGATTGGACCGATCGCGGAACCTGTGTCCTGTTCGGCGACGGCGCAGGTGCGGTGGTTCTCGACGCCCAGCAGCAGCCGGGTTCGCGCGACGACCGCGGCGTGCTCACGGTACGGCTGAGATCCGACGGCCGCCACAAATCGAAACTCTATGTCGACGGCGGGCCCTCTGCCACCGGGACTGTCGGCCATCTGCGCATGGAAGGCCGCGAGGTGTTTCGGCATGCCGTGGCGATGATCACCGACGTTGTCGAGGACGCGTTCAAGGTGACTGGCTACACCGCTAGCGACGTCGATTGGTTCATTCCGCACCAGGCGAACAAGCGAATCATCGACGGGTCGGCTCATAAGCTCGGAATCGCCCCCGGAAAGATCGTCACCACGGTCGATCGGCACGGCAACACCTCGGCCGCATCGATCCCGCTGGCGCTGGCCGACGCATTGGCCGACCGCCGCATCAAACGCGGTGATTTGTTGTTATTTGAAGCCATGGGCGGTGGTTTCACCTGGGGTGCCGCCTTGGTGCGCTGGTAGGCCGCTCGACGTCTGGCGGGCGGCGACCGCCGCCAGCAAGCCCCGTTGACCCTGCCGCAACAAGCTAATATCCTTGATAATTCAGCACGATATGCTGATCCACAATCGTTCGATATACGGTGCTCGGGGCTGGTCATGGCGGGAAAGACGGTCACGCGTGCGGACTTGTGTGAGGCGGTCTATCAAAAGGTCG
>JBQCCX010000043.1:0-42361 GCA_051961815.1 Xanthobacteraceae bacterium | reverse complement strand
GGTAGCGGTCGGCGAGATGATATTGATGCCGACTGCAAGCTTCGCAGTCCAGAAACCTTCGCCGATGCCCAGCATCGAGCAAGTGACGACCGTGGAAGATCCGTCGAAAAACTACATCGTCCCACCGCTCGGTGCAAATCCCCCTGCTGTCGGCGTTACCGGCGAAATAATTGCTGTGAAAGTGACCGACTGTGTCGCTGCACTGGGGTTGACCGACGATCCGATCTGGGTGGTCGTGTCGTTCTTGTTGACCATTTGGGTCGTCGTGCCGCTGCTGGGTCCGGAATCGGTGTTGCCCGGATAGTTTGCCGTGATGGTGTGGCTGCCGACCCCGAGTCCGACAGCCGCTACGGCGATCGAGGCTGTGCCATTCGGCATGAGATCGCCGGTGCCGATTTGGGTCGTGCCGTCGAAGAACGTGACGGTGCCGATCGGTGGCGGGCTTCCGGCCTCAGGCGTGACGGTAGCAGTGAAGGTAACCGCTTGCCCGGCGACACTCGGATTTGGCGTGGATACCAGCGCGGTCGTTGTCGGCGTCTGCGCCTGCGCGCTCCCGAAGCAACCAAGCAACACCGCGCCCGCGAGCGCCAATGCGCCGAGCGAGCGCGGCGCGCTTCGCCGCGCGCATGCAAACACATATCCGCGAAGCGCGCGCGCAAAACGGGCGCGCCCGATGTGTCGAATTGTTTTCACGCGAGAACGCCGCCCTCAGCCGAACCACGCCGGAGCAACCTACATCGAGACCGCGCCGTGCGGCGTGACGCAGTGAAGTCGGAGCGAATTTCAGTAGTGAATTTTCAACTCTGTTGTCTGGCGAGCACAAAATTTCGACGAATGAGTCAATGACACTAAGCGCAGCACGAAATATTTTCATCTCATGTCAAACAACATAAATTTGGTCACCGTGCGCGGATTGAAAATGAGCGCGTTGGTCACGCCAGGACTCAAAAAAATAATGCCCGGCGCAAACCGGGCATTATCAAGCGAATGAACGCTGGCGGCAGCGGCTACTTCGCCGCCGCTTCTTTAAGCGGATCCTTTACGCCGGGGAAGGTCTCGAACTCAATCGCCCACGGCTCGCCATTCACCTTCTGGACTTTGCGAATGTAAACATTCTGCACGATGTCGCGGGTGCGCGGATCGATCGAGATCGGCCCGCGCGGGCTTTCCCATTTCATCTCTTTCATCACCCCGACCACGCTATCGGCGTCGGTCTTGCCGCCGGTTTGTTGCAGCGCCTGATAGATCAGATGCATGCCGTCATAGCCGCCGACCGAAATGAAATTGGCGCGATGGCCGGTCGCCTTCTTGTAGGCGGCGACATAGTCCTTGTTGAGCTGCGAGGGATGCGCCGCCGAATACATGCCGGCGGTGACCACCCCGAGCAAAGTGTCGCCGGTGGTCGGCAGGTCGTCGTCATCGACGATGTCGCCCGGGCCGATCAGCTTGATGCCGGACTTGTCGAGACCGCGCTCCGAGAATTGCCGCGCGAATGTACCCGCTTGTCCGGCCGGCACGAAGACGAACAACGTGTCGGGCTGCAAATCGCGCGCGCGCTGCAGGAACGGCGAGAAGTCCGGATTGGCCAGCGGCACTTTGAGAGTGTCGAGCACCTGACCGCCGCCTTTGGTGAAATTGGATTCGAACACTTTGCCGGCTTCGGCGCCCGGCGCCCAATCCGACAATACCGAGACGGCTTTTTTGCTGCCGTTCTTGATCGCCCAATCGGCCATGATGCCGGACTGTTGGCCCAAGGTGAAACTCGTGCGCACGTAATAGGGCGAGCGGTCGGTGACCACCGAGGTGCCCGACACCATGACAACGGTCGCGACCTTGCCTTCGGTCGCGATCGGCGCCATCGACATGGCGCTCGGGGTCAGGCCGGCGCCGAGAAAGTTCACCTTGTCATTGACGATCAATTCCTGCGCCAGCCGCTTGGCATTGTCCGGCACGCTTTGGTCGTCCCTGATGATCAGTTCGATCTTCTTGCCGGCGACGGTGGCGCCGTGTTGCGCGACGTAAAGCTTGGTGGCGTCGGAGATCTCGCGACCGACGGCGGCCGACGTGCCGGTCATCGGAATAACGATGCCGACTTTGACGGTCTCTTGCGCGGCGGCGCTGCGCGCATTGATACCGGCTACGGCCAGCGCGAGTAGCCCGGTCAATATGATGTTGCTGCGCATCTTGCGGCTCATGGCGTCTCCTTGGCGTCCCCTCGATCGTTCTTTTTGCAAGTGGGTTATTGAACGGTCCGGTCGCGCTAAATGCAAGCGCGAGAAGGACGCAGGTGTTGCCTGCGCTCGTAACGACGAAACGGACGTTATGCTGCGGTGTTGGCGCGCCCGGTCTTGAGCCGCTTGTCAAGATAGGCGCCAACCGAGGTCATCAGCGCTTCGATCTTGGCATCGAAGAAATGATTGGCGCCAGGCACGATCTTCTGCTCGATGATGATGCCTTTCTGCGTCTTGAGCTTCTCGACGAGATTGGTGACGTCGCGATGCGGTACAACGGCATCCTTGTCGCCGTGAATAATGAGCCCCGATGACGGGCATGGCGCCAGAAACGAAAAGTCGTAGAGATTGGCGGGCGGGGCGATCGAGATGAAGCCTTCGATCTCGGGTCGGCGCATCAAAAGCTGCATGCCGATCCAGGCGCCAAATGAAAAGCCCGCGATCCAGCAACTGCGCGCCTCGGTATTGACCGATTGCGCCCAATCCAGCGCCGCGGCGGCATCCGACAATTCGCCGATGCCATGATCGAAACTGCCTTGGCTGCGCCCGACGCCGCGGAAATTAAAACGCAGCGCCGAAAAATTCCGGTGCACGAAGGCATAATAGAGCTGATAGACGATCTGATGATTCATCGTGCCGCCGAACTGCGGATGCGGATGCAGCACGATGCCGATCGGTGCGTTCTTTTGCTTGGCCGGATGATAGCGGCCTTCGATCCGGCCAGCCGGGCCTGTAAAGATGACTTCGGGCATTGTTCAGTTCACCTCGATCCAGCCCAACACAAAAGCCGAAAACGCAAATCGGGTATCCTTGACGCTCCGGGCGACCGCACGTAAGTCTCTAAAACCCCGTGGTATTTCGGAACCGGCGACGCTCGGTCCGGCATAATCCGTGACAAATTGGGTCGCGACTTCTAGCACAAGGCGGGGGCCGAAAAGCAAGCACAACAAGCGGGCCCGGCGGGTGAAACTGGGCTTGACCGGGCAACCTGAAACATGTCGTTGCGCAGCTATCTGGATTGGAACGCGACCGCCCCGATGCGGGAAGAGGCCAAGGCCGCCTTTGCTGCAGCGGCCGCGCTCGTCGGCAATCCGTCGTCGGTGCATGCCGAAGGGCGCGCCGCCCGTGCGCTGATCGAAGCGGCGCGCGAAGAAGTCGCGGCCGTGGTCGGGGCCGAACCCGGCAACGTGTTTTTCACCGCGAGCGGAACCGAAGCCAACATGCTGGCGCTCACGCCGGCGATCGAGACGGCAGGCGAGAAGCGGCCCCGTTCGCGGCTGTTCGTGTCGGCGATCGAACATGTTTCGGTGCTCGCCGGCGGGCGGTTTGCGCGTGAGGCTATCGAAGAACTGCCGGTGCGCCCGGACGGGCGGCTTGATGTCGCGGCGCTGGCGGCCGCTATCGCCAATACGCCGCGGCCGCTCGTCTCGCTGATGCTCGCCAATAATGAGACCGGCATTATCCAGCCGGTGGCGGAGGCGGCAGCCGTGGTGCATGCGGCCGGCGGCCTCATTCATGTCGACGCGGTGCAGGCGGCCGGCCGGATCGCTTGCGATATGACGGCGCTGGGCGCCGACCTGTTAACCCTGTCGGCGCACAAGATCGGCGGGGCCAAGGGCGTCGGGGCCCTTATCCGTGCCCGCGACGACATTCATTTTCCGCAGCCCCTCATTCGCGGTGGTGGCCAGGAACGAGGGCTGCGTGCCGGGACCGAAAACCTCGCCGGCATCGCGGCTTTCGGCGCGGCTGCCGCTGCTGCACGCACCGGACGCGATCATGAAGCCGCTCACATGGTCAGCCTGCGAAATGAGCTTGAAGCCGGCTTGCTGGCGGCCACGCCCGAGGCCACCGTGTTCGGCCGCGAGGCAGTCGACCGGCTGCCCAACACAACGCTTTTCGCTCTGCCGGGCATCAAGGCCGAGACGGCCGTAATCGCTTTCGACCTCGAGGGAGTTGCGGTCTCCTCCGGTGCAGCCTGCTCCTCAGGCAAGGTGCAGCCTTCGCATGTCTTGGCGGCGATGGGCGTGTCCGGGCCGCTGCAGCGTGGGGCGGTTCGCGTTAGCCTCGGCTGGAACTCGAGCACTGCCGACGTCGAAAAGTTCCTTGGCGCTTGGACAAAGCTGGCAACTGCATTATCTAAGAAGCGAGCAGGCATTGCTGCCTGAGAATTGCAGGAATCGGATGAACGAGGCCATTTAAACGCTTGAAATCGCGTGAAAATGTCCTGCGTAAATAGCAAAAGCGTAAATGGCCCATGGGGGTGACCAAGGCAAAGGCCCACCTGACCATACCGACTTAATCCAACCCGCGGTCCTTGAAACCGTGAGCGGAGGGACGAATGCCGGCAGTGCAAGAGACCGTCGAGCAGGTCCGGCGCATCGACGTCGATCAGTATAAATACGGATTTGAGACGCTGATTGAATCGGAAAAGGCCCCCAAGGGTCTGACCGAAGATACGGTGCGTTTCATCTCGGCGAAAAAGAACGAGCCGGAGTGGATGCTGGCGTGGCGGCTTGAGGCGTTCAAGCGCTGGCTGACCATGCGCGAGCCGAAATGGGCCAAAGTCGATTACGGGCCGATCGACTACCAGGACATTTATTATTACTCCGCGCCGAAGAAGAAGGACGGACCGAAGTCGCTCGACGAGATCGATCCGGAAATCCTGCGCACCTACGAGAAGTTGGGCATTCCGCTGCGCGAGCAGGAAATCCTGCTCGGCGTGCAAAACCCGCGAGCAACGGACGGCGAGGAGGCTGCCGAGAATGAAGGCGGCAGCGGCTATGGCCGGGTCGCAGTCGATGCGGTGTTCGACTCGGTTTCGGTCGCGACCACGTTCAAGGCCGAGCTGGCCAAAGCCGGCGTGCTGTTCATGCCGATCTCGGAAGCGCTGCAGCAGCATCCGGATCTGGTGAAGAAATATCTCGGCACGGTGGTGCCGATCAGCGACAATTTCTTCGCAACCCTCAATTCGGCGGTGTTCTCCGACGGCTCATTTGTCTATGTGCCGCCGGGCGTGCGCTGCCCGATGGAGCTGTCGACCTATTTTCGTATCAATGAGCGCAATACCGGCCAGTTCGAGCGCACATTGATCATCGCCGACCGCGGCTCATACGTCAGCTATCTCGAGGGCTGCACCGCCCCGGTGCGCGACGAGAATCAGCTCCACGCCGCCGTGGTCGAACTGATCGCGCTTGAAGACGCCGAGATCAAATATTCGACCATTCAGAACTGGTATCCGGGCGACGCTAAGGGCCGCGGCGGGGTCTACAATTTCGTCACCAAGCGCGGCGATTGCCGCGGCAAGAACTCGAAAATCTCCTGGACCCAGCTCGAGACCGGGTCGGCGATCACCTGGAAATATCCGAGCTGCATTCTGCGCGGCGACAATGCGCGCGGCGAGTTCTATTCGATCGCGATATCCAATGGCTATCAGCAGGTCGATTCCGGCACCAAGATGCTGCATCTGGGCAGGAACACTACGAGCCGGATCATTTCCAAAGGCATTGCCGCCGGACACTCGAACAACACCTATCGCGGCCTGGTCACGGCGCACCGCCGCGCCTCGGGCGCGCGCAATTTCACCAATTGCGATTCGCTTCTGATCGGCGACCAATGCGGCGCCCACACCGTGCCCTACATCGAGGCCAAGAACTCCTCGACCGTGTTCGAGCACGAGGCGACGACCTCGAAGATTTCCGAGGACATGCTGTTCTACTGCATGCAGCGCGGTCTGTCCGAAGAAGAGGCGGTGGCGCTCGTGGTCAACGGCTTCGTCAAGGACGTGCTGCAGCAATTGCCGATGGAGTTCGCGGTCGAGGCGCAAAA
Organism: Xanthobacteraceae bacterium; assembly: GCA_051961815.1. GTDB lineage: Bacteria > Pseudomonadota > Alphaproteobacteria > Rhizobiales > Xanthobacteraceae > BOG-931. Next base: position 36,305 of record JBQCCX010000043.1, on the reverse strand, counting down.
GCTGATCTCGATTTCGCTGGAAGGCTCGGTCGGATGAGCGGCGTCCCCCGCTCGTTCGCGCGCCAATGAGCGCAGGCGAGCCCGAACGGCACGTGCCGGCGACATGGATCAATCCGGAGTTTGTTTGAATGGCGCTGCTTGAAGTCAAGAATCTGCACGTCGAGATCGACGGCAGGGAAATTCTCAAAGGTCTCACCCTTACCGTGAATGCGGGAGAGGTGCACGCCATCATGGGTCCGAACGGATCGGGCAAGTCGACCTTGGCTTACGTGCTGGCCGGCAAGGAGGAGTACCGGCCGACAGCGGGCGAAGTGCGCTTCGATGGCAAGAACCTGTTCGAGATGGAGCCCGACGAACGCGCCGCTGCGGGCTTGTTTCTCGCCTTTCAATATCCGCTGGAGATTCCGGGCGTTGCCACCATTCAGTTCCTGCGCACCGCGCTCAATGCGCAGCGCAAGAAACACGGCGAAGCCGAGCTGAAGGTTCCCGAATTTCAGAAGCGACTTAATGCGGCCGCCGTTCAGCTCGGGATCGATCGCGATATGCTGCGGCGGGCGGTCAATGTCGGCTTTTCCGGCGGCGAAAAGAAGCGCAACGAGATTTTGCAGATGGCGCTGTTACAGCCGCGGCTGGCGGTGCTTGATGAGACCGATTCCGGGCTCGACATCGACGCGCTCAAGATCGTCTCCGACGGCGTGAACCGTCTGCGCGCGCCCGAGCGCTCATTCGTCGTCATTACCCATTATCAGCGGCTTCTGAACTATATCGTTCCGGACGTGGTGCACGTCCTCTCGCGCGGCCGGATCGTCAAAACCGGCGGCAAGGAGCTGGCGCTCGAGCTCGAAGCGCGCGGCTATGCCGAGTACCAGGAGGAGGTGCCGGCGTGAATGCCGAAGTCGCCGCGATCAAGACTGCTGCCGAGACGGCGCTGGCGGAAGCCTTTGCGCAGGCGCGCGATCGCTTGCCGGGCGACGAAGCGATTGCGGCCCGGCGCGATGCGGCCTTTGATGTGTTCGCAAAAGCAGGCCTGCCGCATCGCCGCATCGAAGAATGGAAATATACCGATCTGCGCGCGCTGATGCGCGATGCCAAACCGCTGGCGAGCCCCCCGGATGCATCGGCCAAAGCACGCGCCAAAGAGGCCGGCAGCTTGCTCGGCGATCTCGATGCCCGCCGGCTGGTTTTTGTCGATGGCGCATTTGTTCCCGAACTGTCCGATCTGCGCGACTTGGAGCCTGGTCTGGTTGTGGGTTCGCTGGCGCAAGCGTTGACCGATGGCGATCCGGTGGTCGCCGCTCGTTTAGGAAAACTCGCGCCTGCCAGCGATGCGGCGGTGGCGCTCAACACCGCGTTGATGGGCGACGGCGCGGTGATCCGCGTCGCCAGCGGCGCCACCATCGAGCGGCCACTGCATCTGTTATTTGTCGCTTCCGGCAAGCCCGCCGCCACATTCACGCGGTCGCTGGTGACGATCGATCATCGCGCCCGCGTCATGCTGATCGAAAGCCATGAAGGTCCGGCGGCGAGCGATTACCAGGTCAATGCCGCGCTGGAGCTTTTTGCCGGCGATAGCGCGCACGTCGATCACGTCAAAGTGGTCGGGGAGGGCGCGCAGGCGCTGCATGTGTCCACCCTGGCCGCCGCGATCGGCGCGCATGCGCGATTTAACAGTTTCAGCTTTGTCAGCGGCGGCGCGGTGGTGCGCAACCAGCTTTTTCTGCGGCTCGACGGCGAGGGCACGGTTGCCGGCATTCGCGGGGCTTCGCTCCTCAACCGGACGCAGCACGCCGACACCACGCTGTTTGCCGACCATATCGCGCGCGACTGCCAGAGCCGCGAAATGTTCAAATCCGTGCTCGACAACGAGGCGCACGGCATTTTCCAGGGCCGCATCATCGTGCGCCGGCACGCACAGAAGACCGACGCCAAGATGATGACGCAAGCGCTGTTATTGTCCGAGCGCGCCGAGGCCGACAACAAGCCGGAACTGGAAATCTTCGCCGACGATGTGCAATGCGGTCATGGCGCCACCGCCGGCGCGCTCGACGAGGAGCTGAAGTTTTACCTGATGGCACGCGGCATTCCGCCGGCGGAAGCCGAGGCGATGCTGATCCAGGCGTTCCTCGGCGAGGCGATCGAAGGCATCGAACATGCGGGGCTGCGCGAGGCCCTGATTGAGAGCGTCGCCGCCTGGCTTGCCGCGCGCGGGTAGGTTCGGCCGGTCCATCCATTGAGGGGGCTGTCTTTGCCGCCTTTAGGATGTCGGACTGAAGAGTACGAGAGATGGATCAGACAACGAACAGCAGCGCCTATGACGTGAACCGGATCCGCTCGGATTTTCCGATCCTGGCGATGCCGATTTATGGCAAGCCGCTTGTTTATCTCGACAATGCTGCGTCCGCGCAAAAGCCGCGCGTTGTCCTCGACCGGCTCAATGCGGTCTACACCTCGCAATATGCCAACGTGCATCGCGGGCTGCATTTTCTCGCCAACGAGGCGACCGAGGCTTACGAGAACGCGCGCGAAAAAGTCGCCGCTTTCGTCAATGCCGCGCGCAAAGAGGAGATCGTCTTCACCCGCAATGCGACGGAAGCGATCAACCTCGTCGCCTATACGTTCGGCCGCGAGCGCATCAAAGCCGGCGACGAGATCGTGCTTTCGATCATGGAGCACCACTCCAATATCGTGCCCTGGCACTTCCTGCGCGAGCGGCAGGGCGCCGTCATCAAGTGGGCGCCGGTCGACGACGAAGGCAATTTCCTGCTCGACGAATTCGAGAAGCTGCTCACGAAGCGCACCAAACTCGTAGCTATGACGCATATGTCGAACATGCTTGGCACGCTGGTGCCGGCGAAGGAGGTGGTCCGGCTCGCCCATGCGCGCGGCATACCGGTGCTGTTCGACGGCGCGCAGGCCGCAGTGCATCTCGACATCGACGTGCGCGATCTCGATTGCGACTTTTATGCGTTTACCGGGCACAAGCTCTACGGGCCGACCGGGATCGGCGTGCTGTACGGCAAGTACGAGCATCTGGCGGCAATGCCGCCCTTCAATGGCGGCGGCGAGATGATCCGCGAAGTGTTCGAGGACCGCATCACCTATGGCGATCCGCCGCACAAATTCGAGGCCGGCACCCCCTCGATCGTGCAGGCCATCGGGCTTGGCGCGGCAATTGATTACGTCACCTCGATCGGCAAGGCGCGGATTCGCGCCCACGAGGCAAACCTCGTGCGTTACGCCGATGCGCGCCTGCGCGAAATCAATTCGCTGCGTATTTTCGGCGCCGCCAAGGACAAAGGGCCGATCGTCTCGTTCGAACTCAAGGGCGCGCATCCGCACGACGTTGCGACGATCATCGATCGCGCCGGCGTGGCGGTGCGGGCCGGTACGCATTGTGTGATGCCGCTTCTGGCCCGCTTCGGCGTCACCGCGACCTGCCGCGCCTCGTTCGCGATGTACAATACCCGCGAGGAGGTCGATTGCCTTGCGCAAGCGCTGCTCAAGGCCCAGACTCTGCTTGGATAGAGTGATGAGCGAAGACAATAAAACCGAAGCTAAGACGGCTGCGACGCCCGCCGCGGAAACAGCCTCGGCGATACCGGCTGAGGAGATGGCGCGGCTGACCGACGAGATCGTCGGCGCGTTGAAGACCGTTTACGATCCGGAAATCCCGGCCGACATCTACGAGCTTGGGCTCATTTACAAGGTCGATATCGACGATGACCGCATGGTCAATATCGACATGACGCTCACCACGCCAAATTGCCCCTCGGCAGCGGAATTGCCGCAGCAGGTGGAAAGCGCGGTTGCCAGCGTGGCCGGCGTGCGTGAAGCCAAGGTCAATATCGTATGGGATCCGCCGTGGGATCCGAGCCGCATGTCGGACGAGGCCCGTACCGTGCTCAACATGTGGTGATTGCACGGCCAGCGGGCGCGCACTACATAATTTGCTGCGAGTCGCGGTGACGACGACAGGATGAACACGCGGAGATGACGATGGCCGTTGCCCGGCCGAGACCTCAGGTGGTGCGGCTCACCGAAGCCGCCGCCGAACGCATCAAGGCGGTCATGGCGAAAGCCGACCGGCCGATTGAGGCTGTGCGCGTCGGCGTTAAGAACGGCGGCTGCGCCGGCATGTCCTATACGATGGAATATGCCGAGACCGTCAATCCGCTCGACGAAATCGTCGAAGACAAAGGCGTGCGCATCCTGATCGACCCCAAGGCGGTGTTGTTCCTGCTCGGCACCGAAATGGATTACAAGGTCGACAAGCTATCGGCGCAATTCGTTTTCAACAATCCGAATCAGACCGCGGCTTGCGGCTGCGGTGAATCGGTTCAGCTCGAGCCGGCGACCGGCGTCGCGCCCTGATTATCCTGCTCATTGCGAGAAACTGGATTGCTTCGTCGAATGACGATGCAAATCAAATTTGCTGAAATCAGACCTTCACCGGCCGGAATAGGAATGCCGGCAAATGGCTGGCATCGGAATCGTCATGGCGCGGCCGCGGTGCGGGGGCTGGCGCGCGGCGCGGCCGCGGCTCTTCGCTGCGGGGGAGCGGTTTCTTGCGTCCGGCATGGTGATGGCCATGCGGCCGTTCGGCGCCGCGATGTTGCGGCGGCAGCGGCGGTCCCGCCAGTTTTTCCATGATGGGAATCGGCTGCCCGATGAGCTTTTCGATGGCAGCGACGGCCTTGGTGTCGTTGGCCCCGGCCACAATGGTGATGGCGGTGCCGCTGCGCCCAGCCCGGCCGGTGCGGCCGATCCGGTGCACGTAATCGTCGGGATGGAACGGCACGTCGAAATTATAAATGTGACTGACGTCCGGGATATCGAGCCCGCGGGCCGCGACATCGGAAGCGACCAACAGCGTTACCTCGCCGTTGCGGAATTTTTCCAGCGCCGCCATGCGCGCCGGCTGGTCCATGTCGCCATGCAGCGCCTGGACCGAAAAACCGTGGCGTAACAGCGAGCGGAACAGCGTGGCGACGTCGCGCTTGCGGTTGCAGAATATGATTGCGTTCTTGAGACCTTCGGCGGAGCGGATCAGGCGGCGCAACGTATCGCGCTTTTCATGCTGCTCGCGGCCGGATTTGACGACGAGCTGCGTGGTCGTGGCCACCGTCGTCGCCGGTCGCGCAACTTCGACGCGGACCGGATTGTGCAGGAACTGCTCGGTGATACGCCGAATTTCGGGCGGCATTGTCGCCGTGAAAAACAGCGTTTGCCGCGTGAACGGGACCAGTTTGCAGATGCGCTCGATGTCGGGAATGAAGCCCATGTCGAGCATGCGGTCGGCTTCATCGATGACCAGGAGCTCGACGCCGGTCAGCAACAGGCGCCCGCGCTCGAAATGGTCCAGCAAGCGGCCGGGAGTGGCAATCAGCACGTCGACGCCACGCGTGAGCTTGACGTCCTGGTCGTCGAACGACACGCCGCCGATCAAGAGCGCCACGTTAAGTTTGTGATTGGCGCCGTATTTGGCAAAACTTTCCTCGACCTGGGCCGCCAGCTCGCGCGTCGGTTCGAGAATGAGCGTGCGCGGCATGCGCGCGCGGGCGCGTCCGCCTTCCAGCACGGTCAGCATCGGCAGTGTGAAAGCGGCCGTCTTGCCGGTGCCAGTTTGCGCGATTCCCAACACGTCGCGACGTGCGAGCACGTGGGGAATTGCTTGTTCCTGGATCGGAGTGGGAGTTTTGTAACCAGCCGCAGCGACGGCGGAAACGACTTTTTCGGACAAGCCGAGATTGGAAAACGACATAAACCCTCAAAAGACCGCGCGCGATATATTCGGCTGAAGTGAAATCCGCGCCCAGCGGTCGAATCTACCCTCTTGGGTGCCCGCAACATATGATCGATTGCTTGAAAGTCAACCTGTAAGCCTCGGGTGGCCTGCAGCAAATTAATCCGATTGCTTCACTTTTTCTGACCAGCCGGTAATCTGCCGCGCTCCTCGCAGAAAGTTCCCGCCAATGCCAGACCCGTTGCCGACCGTGCTCATTCCCGGATTGACCTGCTCGGCGCGGCTTTATGCCGAACAGATTCCGGCGCTTTGGCGGTTTGGCCCGGTGACGGTCGCAGACCATACCCGCGACGACAGCATGGCCGCCATCGCGCGGCGCATCTTGGCGGCAGCGCCGCCGCGCTTTGCGCTCGCCGGGCTGTCGATGGGCGGCTACATCGCCTTCGAAATCATGCGCCAGGCCCCCGATCGCGTGGCGAAGCTTGCGCTTCTCGATACCGGCGCCCGCGCCGAGGCGCCGGAGCAGACCGAGCGGCGCAAGGTTGTGATCGCGCTCGCCAAAAGCGGTCGCTACGCCGAGGTGCCCGAGATTGCTTTTCCGCTCTATGTCCACCGCAATCGCCACCACGACGCGGCTTTGAAGGAGACGGTGCGGACGATGGCGGCGGAGACCGGCGTCGACGCTTTCCTGCGGCAGCAGCAGGCGATCATCACCCGGCCGGAATCGCGCCCGGGCCTTGGCGCGATCAAATGCCCGACCTTGGTCCTGGTCGGCGACGGCGATGAGGCGACGCCGCCTGAGCTGGCGCGTGAAATTGCGGGCGCGATCGGCGGCTCGCGGCTCGCGATGATTCCCGATTGCGGGCATCTGTCGACGCTCGAACAACCGGAGAAAGTGGCAGCCGCCTTGGTAGATTGGATGACGTGGTGAACGCCCGAAAAATGGCTGCAAGCCTGAAGGAGAAGATCCGATGAGTTATTTTTCACGCCGGTCGGTCCTCGGCGCGCTCGCGGCGCCGGCCGCGGCCGCGGTGCTGACCGAGCCGGCGCGCGCGCAAGGCGATTATCCGACCCGGCCAGTGCGCTGGATCGTCGGGTTTGCGGCTGGCGGCGGCAACGACATTTTTGCGCGGATTGTCGGCGCGAAAGCCTCTGAACTTCTTGGACAGCCGGTGGTGATCGAGAATCGGCCGGGCGCCGGCGGTCGGTTGGCGGCAGAATATGTCTCGAACCAGGCGGCGGACGGCTACACGCTGTTGGTCGGCGCCAGCGGGCAAATGTCGATCGCCGCCGCGATCTATCCCGATCTGAAATATCACCCGACCAGGACGCTCACCCCGCTTGCCATGATGGGAAGATTCCCCCTGATCATGGTGATCAATCCCGAGAATCCATCCGACAACGTCAAGGAATTGGTGAATTGGGCCAAACAGCATCCGGACAAGGCCAATTATCCGAGCACCTCGCCGGCGTTTACGATCGCCATGGAACAACTGAAACTAAAAACCGGCATGCCGGCGGTTATGATTCCGTACAAGAGCAGCAATGAAATGATCCTTAGCGTGATCGATGGGCAGACCATGACGGCGATTGCCGACCCGCCTCCGACGGTGCCGCAAGTCAAAGGCGGCAAGGTCAAGGCCCTCGCCGTGACCGGAAGCGAACGGGCCGCAGAGCTGCCGAATGTGCCGAGCATGGCGGAGTCCGGCTATCCCGGTGTTGACGTGCATCTGTGGAGCGGCATCTTCGCGCCGGCGGCGACCCCGGTAGCGATTGTCACCCGGCTGGAGAAAGTCCTGAGCGAGGCGATCCGCGATCCGGACGTGTCGGCGAAATTGAAAAATCTCGCGGTCACGCCCGGCGGCGGCCCGGCCGCCGATTTCCGGCAGATGATCGAAAACGACATCGTAAAGTTCAGGGACATCGTAAAAACCGCGAATTTGCACTTTGAGGAATGATTTTGGGCTACGTGACGAAAATCGCGCTTGCCGCAACAATTCTGTCGGCTGTCCCGTTCTGGGACGCACCGGCAGAAGCGAACGACATCGACCTTTCGACCTGGACCTGCAAACAGTTCCAGTCCGCGGCCAAGGACGAGGTCACGCTCATTCTCGCCTGGCTTGATGGCTACTATCGCGGCGACGACGACCCGCCGGTGATCAGTACCGATCAAATGGCCGCTAACGCCAAAAAGCTTGCCGGCTATTGCTCCGCACACCCGGATTCCAAGCTCATCACCGCCTCCGATACCTTGTTCGAGCGGGAATGAGCCGACATCCCTAAAGCGGTGGGAAGGTTCAATACCCCTCAATCTTGCCGCCTTTTTAGGTCCGAAATGGCGCCGGTGCTTTCCCGGGGCGGGGCGGATGCGTAAGGGCTGGCGTTTGGTTTTTTGGCTCGGCGTCATTGCAATAGGCGCCGCCATTTGGGCGTCGTGGTGGGCGGCATCGGGGTTTTGGAGTCCGCTATGCCGGGATGCCAGCGGTTCGGACGGTTGTTTGAGCTACGACGATATCCGCGCCGTTACCTCCGAGGCTTCGGGCTATGCCTGGCGGCTCGCCGATCTCGCCAACAGGTGGGCGGCGCTGATCGTTGCGGTATTCACCGCGGTTCTGGCGATTTTCACAGCCCGATTGTGGCGGTCCACCGAAAAGCTCTGGATCGTCACCAACCGCTCGCTGCAGCAAGCCGAGCAAACCTCGCGCAAAGGACTGCGCGCCTATGTCAGCGTCGAGCCGCTCGGGATCAGCGAATATGCCGGTCACAATCTTCTGGTTGGCCGTTTTAACGTCCGCAACATCGGCAAAATCCCGGCCTGCGATGTCTCGATCTATTCCACGATCGGATTGGATGCCGATGCGACGCGAAACGAGTTCCCGATTGGCACGGCGCGGATCTCTCCGACCGTTTTGCAGCCGGGCGCCGCGATGGAATTCATGTCTTATGAAGGCTACCCGAATCCCCTCGACCAGCTGGATCGCGACGAGCCGGTGAAAGTAGGCGGCTATCTCTACGTCTGGGGCGAGGTGCTGTACACCGACGAACTCAACACGATGGGCTGGACGTCTTTTTGCCATCGCTATCCGTGTGAAATGTTCGGGATGAGCGCGAACGAGGCGAGTACGGGCCGCGATCGCAAGCGCAGCATTGACCGCAAATTCGCGCGCTATCACGAGCAAGCCGGCAACGAGGCGGGGTAGTTTCCTTCGTCATGCGCGGGCTTGACCCGCGCATCCATGCGGCGCCTGAGGTCCCGCCGCTCCGAATGGATTGCCGGATCAAGTCCGGCAATGACGATTGTGAGCTTCACACGTCGAGCGCCGCCTCATCGGCGAATTCGGCGCGTTCCTGGATGAACTCGAAGCGCGCCTCGGCCTTGGTGCCCATCAGCCGTTCGACGGACTTCTCGGTGTCCTTGCGGTCGTCGGCAATCAGCGCCACGCGGAGCAGCGTGCGCTTTCGCGGGTCCATGGTGGTTTCCTTGAGCTGCGCCGCCATCATCTCGCCCAAGCCCTTGAAGCGGCTGACCTCGACCTTGGCATTGGCATGAAATTCTTTTTTGAGGATCTCGTCGCGATGCTTGTCGTTGCGCGCATAAAAAATCTTGCCGCCATGCGAGAGCCGGTAGAGCGGCGGCACGGCAAGATACAGATGCCCTTTTTCGATGAGCTGCGGCATCTGCCGGTAAAAGAAGGTGATCAGGAGCGAAGCGATATGGGCGCCGTCCACATCGGCATCGGTCATGATGATGACGCGGCCATAGCGGAGGTCTTCGTCGCGATAATGCACGCCGGTGCCGCAGCCGAGCGCCTGAGCCAGATCGGCGAGCTGCTGGTTCTGCGCCAGCTTGTCTTTGCCTGCTGACGCGACATTGAGAATCTTGCCGCGTAGCGGCAGCACCGCCTGCGATGCGCGATCGCGCGCCTGTTTGGCCGAACCGCCGGCGCTGTCGCCCTCGACAACGAAGAGTTCGGCCCCGTCGGCTGCGGTGTTGGTGCAATCGGCGAGCTTGCCGGGCAGCCGGAGCTTGCGCACCGCGGATTTGCGCGCGATGTCCTTTTCCTGGCGGCGGCGAATGCGCTCTTCGGCGCGCTCGACGACGAAATCGAGAAGCTTGTTGGCAGCGGTCGGATGTCCGGCGAGCCAGTGGTCGAACGGGTCCTTGATGGCCTGCTCGACCAGGCGCTGGGCTTCGGCGGTGGCGAGCCGATCCTTGGTCTGGCCCTGGAATTCCGGTTCGCGGATGAACACCGAAAGAAGTGCGCCAGCCCCGACCATGACATCGTCGCTGGTGATGGCGGCGGCGCGCTTGCCCTGGCCGATGCGATCGGCGTGATCTTTCAGCCCGCGCGTCAATGCGGTGCGCAGCCCGGATTCATGAGTGCCGCCGTCCGGTGTCGGGATGGTGTTGCAATAGGAATTGAGAAAGCCGTCGGCGTCGGCGGTCCAGCCGGCCGCCCATTGTACCGCGCCGTGCGCGCCGATCTTGCCGGCGCTGCCGGTGAAAATGTCCGGATGGACGAGAGTGGCGCTGGCGAGCGTTTCGGAGAGATAGTCCTTCAGACCATCGGCAAAATGGAAAGTGGCCGCTTCGGGCACATCCTCGGCGCCGCGCAGGAGCTCCTTGGCGCACGACCAGCGGATTTCCACGCCGCCGAACAGATAAGCCTTGGAGCGGGTCATTTTGAAAACACGCTCCGGCCGGAACAGCGCCTTGGCGCCGAAAATCTGCGGATCGGGCCGGAAGCGGACTTTGGTGCCGCGGCGGTTCGGAGCCTTGCCGGCATCCTGCAATTTGGACTTCGGTTTGCCGCGCTCGAAAGCCATCCGGTAAAGCCGCTGGCCGCGCGCGACCTCGACCTCCATGCGCTCCGAAAGCGCATTCGCCACCGAGACGCCGACGCCGTGCAGGCCGCCGGATGTGTCGTAGACCTTGGAGTCGAATTTGCCGCCGGCGTGCAGCGTGCACATGATCACTTCGAGCGCCGACTTGTTCTTGAATTTGGGATGTGGATCGACCGGAATGCCGCGGCCGTTATCGGTGACGGTGACGAAACCGTCCGCCGTCATTTCCACTTCGATCCAGTCGGCATGGCCGGCGAGCGCCTCGTCCATGGCATTGTCGATCACTTCCGCGAACAGGTGATGCAGCGCCTTCTCGTCGGTGCCGCCGATATACATGCCCGGCCGCCGGCGCACCGGTTCGAGCCCTTCCAGGACCTCGATATGCTTGGCGGTATATCCGGCATCGCCGGGTGCGCGCGGGCCGCCACGGCGCGACCCGTCGCGGCGCCCTTTCGGCGCGTCGGCGAACAAGTCGGGCATTTTCGATGATTTTGCTGTCTTTCCCACGGCTAGTGTCCCGATTGGATGTGGAGCGTCCCGCCACCGGCTGCAATGCTTGATTGGTGTGAGACAGCGGCGAATCAGCCCCAGCCTTCGGTCCAACTATGCCATCGGCGCGGCAAAAGCATGAGCGAATTGACCGGGCGCGCTTTGGGCCCTATATGCCCGTCCATGATCAGGCCGTTCGCCGCCGCAAATTCTCATCCGCGCCGCCGCGCCGAGGCGCGTCGCGCGCGCTCGCGCGCTCGCGCCTAACCTTCCGTCAGCCGCCGGGTCCGCGGCACTTTCTCTGATAAACTTTCGCGGATTCGGCCAGGCACCCCCATAGTGCACGGTGATCCAAGGACTCGTGTCATGTCAGCAACAGGCGGCATCGCCAAAATGAAAATCGGCGTACTCGGCGCGTCGGGTTATACCGGCGCGGAACTCTTACGCCTGCTGTTGTGCCACCCGAACGCACAGATCGTGCTGCTCACGGCCGAACGGCGCGCCGGCAAGACGATGGCGGAGGTGTTCGCGCAATTTGCGCCGTTTGCACTGCCAACCTTGAGCGCAATCGAGGACGCCGATTGGGACAAGCTCGGCCTCGACGTCGCGTTCTGCGCCTTGCCGCATGGCACGACGCAGAAAGTGATCAAGGATCTGCTCACGCGTGCGCCGCGCACCAAGGTGATCGACCTGTCGGCTGACTTTCGCTTGAGCGATGCCGCGGCCTATGCGCGCTGGTACGGTCACCCCCATGCCGCACCCGAGCTGCAGAGCGAGGCGGTGTACGGGCTCACTGAAATCTATCGAGACAAAATCAAGCGCGCGCGGCTCGTTGCCAATCCCGGCTGCTACACCACCTGCGCCGAGCTGCCGCTTGTTCCGCTTCTCAAGGCCAAGCTCATAAACCCGGACGAGATCGTGATCGACGCCAAATCCGGGATGACCGGAGCGGGCAGGGCGGCGCGCGAGGAGATGGTGTTTGCGGAAGTGTCCGAAGGTTTTCATGCTTACGGCGTCGGCCATCATCGCCACATGGCCGAGCTCGACCAGGAGTTTTCCCGCGCTGCCGGCCGCGAGGTCATCGCCAGCTTCACGCCGCATCTGGTGCCGATGAACCGCGGCATTCTGGCGACGATCTACGTCCGCGGTGTCAAAGCCTCGCCGCAGGACCTGCATGCGCAACTCGCGAAAATTTATGCGCCGGAGCCGTTCGTCCATGTCCTGCCGTTCGGCACCACGCCGCAGACCCGGCATGTGCGCGGCTCCAACATGACCTTTATTGGCCTCGCGGCCGATCGCGTTGCCGGCCGCGCCATCATCGTCTCGGCGCTGGACAACCTGACCAAGGGCGCCTCCGGTCAGGCGGTGCAGAACATGAACGTCATGCTCGGCCTGCCGGAGACCACTGGGCTCGAACAGGTGGCGTTGTTTCCATAGCCGCGGCGCGATTGAAGGGTGCGCGGCAAACTTCAGATCAACTTGAAGATCGCCAGCACCAGCAGCGCTTGCGCGACGAAGCCGGCCACGAACGACAGCGTGCGCACGACGGGAATGCCGAGCGTGTAGACGACGACATGCGCAAGGCGCGACCAGAAATAAAGCGCGCAGGCGAATGCGGTCACCGCGGTGGCGATGCCGAGCGCCCGCGCCGTCAGAACCAGCGGCGCGAAGATGACCAGGTTCTCCACGGCATTGATATGCGCGGCCATCAGGCGCTGCGCCCAGGGCGATTGCGGCCGGTCTTTCGGGCTCGGATTGGCCATCGCGCCCAGGAGCCCGCGCACCATGAAGCGGTCGAGGATGTACGGCACCCAGAACAGGCCCGTCATCGCCACCGTCAGCATCAGCCAGAACAGCTCAGTGGACATGGTCGTCTCTCCCAGCTTGCGAGGCCCGCCGACCTCGCTAGCGCAGCGTACCGCTGATCTGGACCGAGGTCACGATGCCGTTGTGGAGAAGAACGAACCGGGTTTTGCTGTAGACGTAACGCTCGGTGACGCCGCGCGCCGTCTCACGACGATCGACCCGAATTGGTTTGCCCCAGCACGTCTGCTCGACTTGTTTTCTCGACATGCCGATCCGAGGCTCGCCGCGCGCTTTGCAATCCGCTGCAGCCTGCGCCGGATCAACGTCCGTTGCGAACCTGAGCAATCCGAACGCTTCAATGTATCCGGTCCGGCCATCGTCAAGTGTGACGTGGTAATAGGCATCAGTAGTTACACCGCGCTCGACACCGTCGGTGTGTAGCTTCGTGCCCTCAGGGATCGACGCGCAGTCGATGATATTGGTTGTTGGTGTTGGACAAAGCGACCTGATGCCGAGCAGCCAATAAGTCTTTCCAATGTTCGGCTCGTACTTCGCTTTCTCTTGTAAGAAATCTTTCTCGAAGTCGACCGCCGGCGGCCGCGTTGCGCAGCCTACCATCATCGCGAGCGCGATCAGGTAAAAACACAATCGCGTCTTCACATAAATCTCCCCAGCCCAAGCGCGAAATTACACGCAGCTGCAACGGCCGGTCGAGTGAATGATATTCAACCAAAGAGCTGCCACCGCTCTCAGCGTGAAAAGCGAAAGGCCTGATGGCGCGGTTTCGCTCTAATCCCGGGCCTTCACGTAACTTCCCGGCGCGTCCTCGATCGGCTTGAGCGTGTCGCCGCCCGGCACGCGCGCCCGGACCTTGGTCGGGCCTTGCTTGATGATCCAGGCGAGCCAATCCGGCCACCACGAACCGGGATGTTCCTTGGCCTTGGCGAGCCAGGTGTCGATGTCCGCGTTGCGCGGCTTCGCCCCGGTCCAATACTGATATTTGTTTTTGCCCGGCGGATTGATCACGCCGGCGATATGGCCGGAGCCGGCGACCACGAAGCGCACGGCGCCGCCAAAGAATTTCGAGCCAAACATCACCGATTTGGCCGGGGCAATGTGATCCTCGCGGGTCGCCAGATTGTAGATCGGAATCTTCACCGCTTTGAGATCGACCGCGGTATTGCCGATCACCATCTGGCCGTTCGCAAGCTTGTTATCGAGATAGCAGTTACGCAAATAGAACGAGTGATTGGCCGCCGGCATCCGGGTGGCGTCGGAATTCCAATACAACAGATCGAACGGGAAGGGCGCCTTGCCTTTGAGATAATTGTTGATGACATAGGGCCAAAGCAGATCGTTGGAGCGGAGCAGATTGAAGACCGTCGCCATCGAGCGGCTGTCGAGATAGCCGCGCTCCGACATGCGCTTTTCCAGTGCCGACACCTGCTCCTCGTCGACAAAGACCTTGAGATCGCCGGCGTAAGTGAAATCGACTTGCGCGGCAAACAGGGTTGCCGACATAATGCGCTCATCGCGCCGCGCCGCCATTTCCGCCAGCGCGATCGCGAGCAAGGTGCCGCCGACGCAATAACCGATGGCGTGGACCTTGTCCTCGCCGGTCGCTTTTTTGATGGCATCGAGTGCGGCGAGCGGTCCTTGGCGCACGTAATCGTCGAAGGTCTTCTGCGCGAGCCGTTCGTCGGGATTGACCCACGAAATGCAAAACACGGTCAGGCCTTGATCGACGCACCATTTGATGAAGGATTTTTCCGGCGTCAGATCGAGCACGTAAAACTTGTTGATCCAGGGCGGCACGATCAAGAGCGGACGCTTGACCACCGTCGCGGTCGAGGGCGCGTATTGGATGAGCTGCATCAGCTCGTTCTGGAAAATCACCTTGCCGGGCGTGATCGCCAGATTGCGTCCGACCTCGAACATCGAGGAATCCGACTGCCGGATCTTCAAATGTCCGGCGCCGCGTTCAATATCTTCGGCGAGCATGTGCATGCCGCGCACGAGATTGTCGGCATTCGAGGTCAGCGTCTCGCGCAGAAGCTCGGGATTGGTCAGGACGAAATTGCTGGGCGCCAGTGCATTGGTGATTTGGCGAACGTAAAATTCGGCCTTCTGCTTGGTGTGCGGGCTCAAACCGGCGGCATCGGCGACGAGCTTGTCGGCCCATTGCGCGGTCAGGAGATAGGCCTGCTTGAGAAAATCGAAATACTGATTCTGCGACCATTCCGGATCGCTGAACCGCTTGTCGCCCGCGACCGGCGTGGCGACCGGCGGGGTGGCTTCGCCGGCGAGCCGCCGTACGGCGCAAGCCCACAAATCGAGATAGGCCTTGCCCAGGCTCGTTTGCAGCTCGACGGTGCGTTGCGGATCCGACAGCCAGTATTCGGCGACTTCGCCCAGCGTCTTGACGACTTCCGTCACCTCGTCGGCGAGTTCCTTGTCGTCATGGCCTTCCTCGCGGGGCTTGAGATAGGCGGCAAGCGCCCGGCCGCCTTCCTCGACCAGCCGCGCGAGGTTGCGCGAGAACTGCTCGATGTCGAGGGAGCCGATCTTGGTCGGGACCGGCGTGATGGCTTGCCGTCCTGCTGGCTTGAGCGGCTGGCCAGCAGGATCCTGCTGCGCCGTCTCTTGCAATGGAGCCCGCACCTGCGTTTCCTCTGGGGCCGAACAAATCGGCCCTTTATCCAGAAATGGTCCGCTCATATGCGGCCTACAAGTGAGTGTTGCGCCGAACGCGCCGTGCCCGCTATTCCACCTGGGAACGCCCGGTCCCGCTTCAGCCATATTACCAGTTTAGCTTGACTGCTCGTGCGGGCTCTGAGTTGATCACTGTAACGCATTGGGGCAACGGGAATTTCCCTATCAGGGGCTGCTAACCGGGGCGATTTAATCGATAACCGATTAATCAGCGGCTAAAGCAGTTGCGGAGAAACCATCAAGGTGCATAGCGCAGCCGTGATTTCGCGCCTGCCGGGCAGCTTTATGTCCCGTCGCGCCGCCTTTATTGCGCTGGCAGCCATCGCCTGCCTCCTCCTTGGTGCCTGCTCCCCGGGCGCCGATTATCCATCGTTGTTCCCGTCGGTTCATGACATCCCGCCGCCGCGGAACGATACGCCCCTCGATCGCAACCAGGTGCAGCAGGCGACCGAGGACCTGATCAGCGCGCGCGATCGCTTAAGCGCGGAAGCGCAGGGTGCTTCGGCCAAGACCGCCGCCAAATCGCCTGCCGGCAAGTCCTCGGACAAGTCTTCAGGCAAGTCGTCGGCCAAGTCTTCGGGCGGTTCTTCGGGCGGTTCTTCGGCCAATTCCCCGACTGCCGCGGCTGCGGTCAAAAAGCCGTCAGGCAATCAGGTTAGCGGACGGCCGCCGCCAGGACCCGCCGCCGAGCAGACGGCCGGCGGTGAAACCAAGTGATAATCGTCGGCGCATAGTGTAGTGAGAGTGGCTCATCGACGTGTTGGAATTGCCTATGGACGAATTTTATCGCATTCGCCGTTTGCCGCCTTATGTGTTCGAGCAGGTCAACCGCGCCAAGGCGGTGGCCCGCAATGGCGGTGCCGACATCATCGACCTCGGCATGGGCAATCCCGATCTGCCGACGCCGGCGCATGTCGTCGAAAAACTCAAAGAGACGGTCGGCAAGCCGCGGACCGATCGCTATTCGGCTTCACGCGGCATAGCAGGGTTGCGGCGCGCCCAGGCCGCCTATTACGCGCGGCGCTTCGGAGTGAAACTCAATCCTGAGACCCAGATCGTCACCACGCTCGGGTCGAAGGAAGGGTTCGCCAATGTGGCGCAGGCGATCACCGCGCCTGGCGACATCATCGTGGTGCCCAATCCGACTTACCCGATCCACGTGTTCGGCTTCCTGATGGCCGGCGGCGCGATCCGCTCGGTCCCGGTCGAGGCCAATGACGCATTCTTCGGAGCGTTGGAGCGCGCGGTGCTGTTTTCTATTCCACGCCCGATTGCGGTGGTGGTGTGCTACCCGTCCAATCCGACAGCCTGTGTCGCGACGCTCGATTTTTATCGCGAACTCGTCGCCTTCGCCAAAAAGCATTCGCTCTTGGTGCTGTCGGACCTCGCCTATGCCGAGGTTTATTTTGACAACAACCCGCCATCGTCGCTGCTTCAGGTCCCCGGCGCGATGGATGTCGCCGTGGAATTCACGTCGATGTCGAAAACTTATTCGATGCCGGGCTGGCGCATCGGTTTCGCCGTCGGCAACGAGCGCATCATCGCTGCGCTCGCTCGCGTGAAGTCGTACCTCGATTACGGCGCGTTCACGCCGGTCCAGGTGGCGGCCACAGCGGCGCTCAACGGCCCCGACGATTGCATCAACGAGATGCGCGCGACCTACCGGCGCCGCCGTGACGCTTTGGTGGAGTCGTTCGGCCGAGCGGGTTGGCCGGTGCCGCCGCCCGCCGCGTCGATGTTCGCCTGGGCGCCGATACCGGAGCCGTTCCGCACCCTCGGCAGCGTCGAATTCTCGACGCTTTTGGTCGAGAAGGCGGGCGTCGCAGTATCTCCCGGCGCCGGTTTTGGCGAACACGGCGAAGGCCACGTCCGCATCGCGCTCGTCGAGAACGAACAGCGCATTCGTCAGGCGGCCCGCAATATCCGGCGCTTTCTTGAAACCGGGCCGGAAATGCTGCACAACGTCGTTCCGCTGGCGACGCGGCGTTAGCCCCGCGTCTTTTCCCATCAATTCCGGACGGCGCGTCATGGCTGAGCCGCTCAAAGTCGGTCTTGCCGGCCTCGGCACGGTCGGCAGCGCCGTCGTCCAGCTCCTGGACCGCGGCCGCGACAAGCTGATCGCGCGGTGCGGTCGCGGCATCGAGGTCGTCGCCATTAGCGCGCGCTCGCGTCAGAAGAAGCGCGGGTTTGATCCTGGCAAATTTCGCTGGGTCGGCGATCCAGCGGCACTCGCCCGCGATCCTGCGATCGACGTGCTGGTCGAGGTTATCGGCGGCGCCGCGGGGGCGGCCAAGCGTGCGGTCGAAACTGCGCTCAATGCCGGCAAGCCAGTCGTCACCGCGAATAAGGCATTGCTTGCCGCGCATGGCCAGCGGCTTGCGGCACTCGCTGAACGCCACGCCGTCGCGCTCAATTTCGAGGCTTCGGTCGCCGGCGGCATTCCCATCGTCAAGACACTGCGCGAAGGATTGAACGGCGCGACCTTCACCCGCATCTACGGCATTCTCAACGGCACCTGCAATTACATCCTCACCCGCATGGAGCAGGAGCGGTTGAGCTTTGCGGATTGCCTGAAAGAGGCGCAGCGCCTCGGCTACGCGGAAGCCGATCCCAGCTTCGATATCGAAGGCCATGACACCGCGCAAAAGCTCGCCATTCTCGCGAGCCTCGCTTTCGGTACCAAGATCGATCCGCGCGCGGTCTATAGCGAAGGCATCGCCTCGATCGCCCCGGCCGACCTCAATGCCGCGGCCGAACTTGGCTATCGGGTCAAGCTTCTGGGCGTCGCGGTGAAGACCGCCGAAGGCATCGAACAACGCGTGCATCCGACCATGGTGCCGAAGGAGTCGGCCATCGCTCAGGTCATGGGCGTCACCAATGCGGTCACGATCGATGCCGATGGCATCGCGCCGATCACGCTGGTCGGTCCCGGCGCCGGTGGTGAAGCGACCGCTTCCGCGATCATTGCCGACCTCGCCGACATCGCCCGTGGCGTGCGTTCGCCGCCGTTCGGCCGGCCGGCCGCGCGCATGACGGCGGTCCGCAAGGCGCCGATGCAGCATCATGAAGGCGGCTATTACATCAGGCTTCTTGCCCGCGACCGGCCGGGCACGGCGGCCACCATCGCGCGGCGTTTGGCGCAGCAAAAAATTTCGCTGGAATCGATCGTGCAACGCCATGACGCCGGTTCGCGCGGTGCGACGCAGCCGGGACGCTCCGAGGAAGCCGTGCCGGTCATCCTGATCACCTATGCGACCAGCGAGGACGCGGTCCACAAGGCCCTTGCCGCGGTGCGCCGGGATCGGGTTGTTTATGGGCGGCCGCAAGTCATACGCATCGAGCGCGCCTGAGGTGCTCGAGGCCGGGTGCGGGTATCGCCATTGGAGGATCGCCTCATGTCGAAGCCGGCCGGCCAGCACACCGGCCAGTGCGCTCGACCAGCGGCACCATCCGCTGGATCAGGGCCGAACACCGGCAACTGGGCAAGTTCCGGTAAGCTCGGCGAGAACATCAAACAGCTAATGAAACGTCGAACATTCCTGCGTCTGGCGGCGGGGACGCTCGCAGTCCCGACGCTGTCGGCTGCGGGCTCCGTATGGGCGGCGGATTATCCGACCAGGCCGGTGCGCATCATCGTCGGCTTTGCCGCGGGCGGCGGTACCGACATTGTTGCGCGGCTGATCGGTCAGGCGCTTTCGGAACGGCTTGGCCAGCCTTTTGTCATCGAAAACCGGCCGGGAGCTGCGACCAACCTCGCCACTGAGGTCGTGGCCAATGCGCCCGCGGACGGCTACACGCTCTTGCTCGCCGACGGATCGGCCGCGATCAATGCGACTCTCTACAACAATCTGAATTTCAATTTCATTCGCGATATCGCGCCGGTGGCGGGAATTATTCGCGTCGCGAACATCATGGTGGTGAATCCCACGTTTCCGGCCAGTACGGTTCCGCAATTTGTCGCCTATGCCAAAGCCAATCCGGGCGCGCTCAACACCGGATCGGGTGGCAAGGGAGATCCTCCCCATGTTTCGGGCGAATTGTTCAAAATGATGAGCGGTATCGACATGCTCTATGTGCCGTATCGCGGACTGGCGGCGGCGCTGAGCGATCTGATCGCCGGGCGGCTGCAAGTGGTTTTCGGCACCATGCCCTCAACCATTGAACATGTGCGGGCCGGAACGCTGCGCGCGCTCGCCGTGACCTCGGCCGCGCGTTCGGACTTGCTGCCTGATGTTCCAGCCCTGAACGAGTTTTTGCCAGGCTATGAGGCCAGCCAGTGGTACGGAATCGCCGCGCCGAAGAATACGCCGCCTGCGGTCGTCGATACTCTCAACAGTCAGATCAATGCGGCGGTGGCCGATCCCAAGGTCAAGACACGACTGGCTGAGCTTGGCGGGACGCCGCTGGTCGGGACTCCTGCCGATTTCGGCAGGCACATCGCCGCCGAAACCGACAAATGGCGGGACGTCGTCAAGTTTTCCGGCGCGACTGCGGATTGAAACGGGCATAGGGTGGGGCATCGCGCCGGCAATCCGCGCGACGCATGGGCAAAATCGTTCATGCGCGATGCCCACGCGGAATCGTAAGCGCAAGCGATTTTGCCCACACCTACAATTTTCGACCCGGAATCGAATCAGATAGACTCTTCGATTCGCTGCGCCGCAATCATTGCGTTGCGTGGCGGCGCTCGGAAATCGCAGGATGCCCGAACAACGCTTATTCCTCGGCGTCGACAACTCGGCGACCGGTCGCGCGTGGCGCGATCGGCTCGATGAGCGCGGTGCCGCGCGGGCGCTGGCAATCGCGCAACACCATGCCCTGCCGGAATTGCTGGCCCGCATTATCGCCGGTCGCAATGTCGAGACTGATGCGGTGGACGCGTTCCTCGATCCGGCCGTCAAGCGGGCCATGCCCGATCCGCTGGTGCTCACGGCGATGAAAGAGGCGGCGGAACGGATCGCCGACGCAGCGATGCGGTCCGAGAGCATCGCGATCTTCGGCGATTACGATGTCGACGGCGCGACCTCGGCGGCGCTGCTGGCGCGGTTTTTGCGCCAGTGCGGGATCGACCCGATCGTCTACATTCCGGACCGGTTATTCGAGGGCTACGGTCCGAACGTCGAAGCCGTGCGCGGTCTTACCGAGCGCGGCGCGACACTGCTGGTCTGCGTCGATTGCGGAACGACCAGCGGCGACGCGTTAGCGGAAGCAAAAACGCGTGGCCTCGACGTCGTCGTTATCGACCATCATCAGGCCGATGAGGCGCTGCCGCCGGCGCTCGCAATCGTCAACCCGAACCGGCGCGACGATCTCTCCGGGCTGGGCCATCTGGCTGCCGTCGGACTCACTTTCATGACGGTGGTCGCCGTCAATCGCGTGCTGCGCGAACGCGGCTTTTGGACCGCCGATCGGCCCGAGCCGGATCTCCTCGGCTTTCTCGCGGACGTGGCGCTCGGCACCGTTGCCGATGTGGTGCCGCTCGTCGGACTCAATCGCGCCTTTGTGGCGAAAGGCCTGATCGCGCTGCGCCGGCGCGAGCGCCCTGGCCATGTCAGCCTGATGGATGTGGCGCGGCTCTCGGGCCCCCCTGAGGCCTGGCATCTCGGTTTCCTGCTGGGCCCGCGGATCAATGCCGGCGGCCGCATCGGCCGCGCGGATTTAGGCGTGCGGCTTCTGCTCGAAAACGATCCGGTCGAGGCGGCAAAGATCGCCGCTGAGCTCGATCGGCTCAACCGCGAGCGGCAGGCGATCGAACAGGACATGTTGGCGCAGGCCGAGGCCGAGGCGGATGCCGCGCTCGGGCTGGAGGACAAGGGCGCGGTGATCGTGACCGCGGCGGAGGGCTGGCATCCCGGAATCGTGGGCCTTGTCGCGGCGCGTCTGAAGGAGAAATTCAGCCGGCCGGCTTTTGCCATTGCGCTCGAGCCTGGCGGCGTCGGCACCGGCTCCGGACGCTCCATCGCCGGCGTCGATATCGGCCGCGCGGTGCGGCGCGCGGTCGCCGAGGGGCTCCTTATAAAAGGCGGCGGCCATGCCATGGCCGCGGGTGTCACCTTGCGCAAGGGCGCGCTTGCGGATTGGCGCGCTTACCTCGAAACGACCCTTGCAGCCGATGTCGAGAAAGCGCGCCGCGCCAGCGGCCTTCTCATTGACGGCGCGGTGACGGCCGCCGCAGCGGACGGCGATCTCCTCGCCATGATCGCGCGCGCCGGACCGTTCGGCTCCGGCAATCCGGAGCCGATCATCGCGCTGCCGGCGCACACGATCGCTTATGCCGAGGAAGTGGGTCAGGCGCATATGCGCGTGCGGCTGAAATCCGGCGATGGAGCGACGGTGAATGCGATTGCATTTCGCGCCGCCGGCCAGAAGCTCGGCATCGCGCTGCGCAATAGCCGCGGCCAACGCGTGCACGCCGCCGGCTCGTTTACGCTCGATCGCTGGCAGGGGGAGGAGCGGGTGCAATTCAAATTGACCGACCTCGCGCCGGCGGAGCCATTCGCCGCGGCGTAGCGCCCGCTCGCTAAGGCTTGCCTTCACACCACTCGCCGTGCGCCTGGCGGATCAACTCATCCCGAGTGGCGAATTGGCCGACCGGTCCAAGCTCCTTTTTGCCGGCAGGATCATAGAGCCAGTACCAGTCATAGCTGCCGCCGAAGAGAAAATAGCGGTGTGACAGCACGAGAAGATGGTCCTTGTATTTGCTCCGGCAAAAATTGAGGACCAGAAGATCGTTGGCGGCAAACAGGAATTGTTCGTCGCCGGTGCGCATGTCGAATACGTGCAGCGCGGTCGATGTGGCCCAAGCGGGGTTGAGAAAATAAAGCCGCCGGCCGTCGGAACTGAATTGCTTGCTCTTGAAATCGCACAGCTGCTGCTCGGGACCACCGCTGCGGCCCTTCAACAGCAGCCGGTCGTCGCTGCCGTCCACGTTGATGCGTCGCAATTCGTCGGGCCGCGGCTCGGTAGGGCAGAACTGGTCGGGCTCGTAATGCCGGCGGCTGCGTCCGCGGCCTCGGTGCGTGTAAACGACGAACGTGCCGCTCGGCGACAGCACCGGGTCGAGGTCCATTTCCGAGGTGGTGAGCTTCGTTGCGCCCCCGCCCCGTTCGATGAAAATATTGCCGCCGTCGCTGTAGACGCGCGCCGGCTGGCAGTTCGCGGCGAGCGTGCCCGTCAGCAGGATCAGGAGCGCCAAACTATGTTTCATGTTTTGGCTGAATGAGAATCGAAAGCGGCCACTCGCGTGCCATCTTGGCATGGCCCGCGCAGAGCGGCTATCAGAATGCCGATACTCGCTTTAAGGAGGCAGCAGCGGCATGGCGAAGCTCAACCTTTCGGTCGCGGTCGGCGATTACGACCGCACCCGCGCCTTGGTCGACGGCAGCATTGCCATCGACGGCGTCGATCCGGTCTATATGACGCTGGTCCCCGAAGAGATTTTCTTTCGCGCGTTCCGCGCCGCCGAGTTCGACATTTGCGAATTGTCGCTGTCGAGCTATACGGTCAAGACCGCGCAGAACGACTGTCCTTATATCGCGGTGCCGGCCTTTGTTTCGCGCGCCTTCCGGCACACCTCGGTCTATGTGCGCACCGACCGGATCAAGACGCCGCAAGATCTCAAGGGTCGTAAAGTCGGCGTGCCGGAATATCAGCTGACCGCGAATGTCTGGGCGCGAGCCTTCCTGCAGGACGATTACGGCGTCAAGCGCTCCGATATCCATTGGATCCGCGGCGGCATCGAACAGGCCGGCCGGCCCGAAAAGATCACGGTGAAGCTGCCGCCTGGCGTGCGACTCGACAATGCGCCGGCCGGCACGACCATTTCGGCGCTGCTCGAATCCGGCGAGATCGATGCTTTCATCGCGCCGCGGGCGCCGACATTAATGGAGAAAGGCCATCCTCATATCGGCTGGCTGTTTCGCGATCCGACCGCGGTGGCGAAAGACTATTTCAAGCGCACCGGCTTTTTCCCGATCATGCACGTCCTCGGCATCCGCCGCGAGCTTGCCGAGAAGCATCCCTGGCTCCCCAGCGCTGTGTACAAGGCCTTCGAAGAGGCGAAGGCGATCGCTCTGAAAAAACTCTCCGACACGTCGGCGACCAAGGTCACCTTGCCCTTTGTCGAGGAGCGCCTTGCCGAAGCGCGCACGCTTATCGGCGATGATTTCTGGTCGTACGGCGTCGAGGCCAACCGCAAGGTGCTCGACTATTTCCTAACGCAGCATCACGGCGAAGGCCTGTCATCGCGCCGGGTTGAAGTGAACGAGCTGTTTCACCCTGCGACCTACGAGACATTCAAGTTGTAGGTGATCGCGGCGGTCGCCATTCTGCCGTCCCGCGAAGCGGGAATCCAGAGAAATTCGCTTTCGTCCCCGCCTGCGCGGGGACGAGCGGAATCGTCCTTAGCTTTCGCTCGGATCAACTCGCCCCGCGCGTCATGGCCGCCGTCATGGCCGCGGTATAGCCGGGCTCGACGCGCACATCGACAACCGCAACTTGACCGGCGTCCACGGCAGCAAGCGCTTTTTCCAGGACGCCGGGCAGTTCGCCGGCCTTGGTCACCGGGCCGAAACCGGCGGCGCCTTGCGCCCGAGCCATAGCGGCGAGATCGACCTCGGGGTCGGACATGCGCTGGCCGATCCATTTGTTTTCGATCGGCCGATTGCGCGCCCGCGCCATCCGCTCCTGATGCAGCTCGTCGTTATAGAACGAGCGATTATTGGCCAGCACGAACAACAATGGAATTTTGTAATGCACCGCGGTCCACAACACAGTGACGCCCATAAGAAAATCGCCGTCGCCGCAAATTGCGACTGGCAATCGGCCCGAACCTTTGAGCGCCAGCGCAGCGCCGACGGAAATGCCGGGCCCGCCGCCAACGCCGCCGCCGCCATCGGAGCCGACATAATCGAGCGGGTGGCTGAAAGTGAGCCAGCTGTCGTCCCATGAGAGCGGCAGATGGGTATAGGTGACGGTGCGATCGCCAAGCGCTTTGCGCAGCGCGCGCGCAATGTGCTCGTTGGTGAAGCCTGCCGGTTCCTTGTTTGACATTGCGCGCGGCGACGGCACTGCGTGCGGTTTCGCGCTTCTGCCGAACGCTTTGACAAGCTCCGGCACGACAAGGTCGGGATCCGCCGAAAGCAACAGATCGACCGGCGGCAGTCCCTGATAGTCCATGCTCCAGCCGTTGTGGATGCGATGATCGAGCGAAATCTGGATCACTTTGACTGCAGCCGAGGGGCCGAACGCGCGCAGCGCGCCGGCGAGGTCGACCCAATCGAGACTAAGCACGACATCGACATTCTTTAGTCCGTCGACGCTGTCCGGGGTGATCGCGCGCGGCGAGCCAACGTAAAGGGGATGATCGGTCGGGAAGCTCGCGCCGATTTTCAGATCAGTGACGACGCGCGCATTCAATGCTTCGGCAAGCGCGATCCGCGCTTCCCAGGCCTCGGTCGAGCGCGAGCTGCGGCCGGCGAGCAGCAAAACCTGCTTTCCGCCTTTGAGCATGTCCGCCGCTTGGCCGATCAATTCGGCCGGCGCCGCGGTCGCAACCTGCGGCATGTAGCGCGCCACGTCGATTGGCGGCAGCGGTTCGGCAACCTTGGCCTCTTGCAATTCAGCGTCGAAATTGATGTAGACCGGGCCGCGCGGCACCGTGTTCGCAATCCAGGTTGCACGCAAGATCGCCTCGCGCGCCGCAGCAGGCGAGGACGGCTGATCGTCCCATTTGGTGTATTCGCGAACCAGCGCGCCCTGATCGCGCGCGGTATGGATCCAATCGATCCAGGGCCGGCGCTTGGCAGCGTCCACCGGGCCGGTGGCGCCGAGCACGATCACCGGCATGCGGTCGCACCAGGCATTGAACATCGCCATGGTCGCATGCATCAGCCCGACATTGGAGTGCACGGCGGTGACCATGGCCTTGCCGGTGACCTTGGCATAGCCGTGGGCGATGGCGACCGCAGCCTCTTCATGCAGACAGAGCAGCATCTGCGGCTTGGTATTGCCGAGGTAATTGACGATGCTGTCATGCAGCCCGCGATAGCTCGCGCCGGGGGTAAGCGCGATATACGGAATATCGAGCGCGCGCAGCGCGTCGGCGATCACGTCGCTGCCAAAACCGGGTGCATTGACGCCGGCGGGCGTCGGGCGTTCGACCCCGGCCACGGCGGGATCGGCCTCGTTGGTTTTGGCGCGTGCGGTCGCGGAGAGGGGCGGCGTCATAGCTTTATTCCTTTGCCGGATTCCTTGAGATATTTGCTTTTTCGGCAGCCTGCTATGCGGCGGCTGCCCGGCCTCGCGACGTCATCCAACCGGATCGCTGCGCAATGCACAAGGCGGTTCGGGGCGCGGTGGCGCGCCGCTCATGACCCGCCTTGCCGCAACCGGGCGAGGAGTTTCACGCCGGCATAGCCATCGTCCGGCGCGATGCCGAATTTGCGTTGGTAATTGCGCACGGCAAGGCTCGTCGCGTTGCCGACGCGGCCGTCGGCGCCGCCGGTGTCGAAGCCAAGCGCGGTGAGGCGGCGCTGCAGTTCCTGGACCTCGGCAAGGCTGGGTGGCGGCTCGCTGTCGGGAAATTGCTGAACGAAAGGCGGACGGCCCACGCAGCGGTCGCCGAGATAGCAGAGACCAAGCGCATAACTCATTGCCGGATTGTAGCTGCGTGCAGCGAAAAAATTCGGGCCCAGCAGGAAAGTCGGCCCGCCCGCGATAGGCAGCCACGCCCGCGCGGTGGCGTTCGGCTGCGGGAAGGGCTCACCGTCGGCGCGCGCCACGCCGAGCGCCTGCCAATTGGCGTAGCTGCGCGAGGCAGTGCCGCTGATCGGCCGCTTCATCCGCACTTCGTAGCCCCAGTGCTCGCCGCGGCGATAATTGCCGCGCTCGACGAAGTAGCGCGCCGTCGTCGCCAGCGCATCGTCCGGCGGACCGTAAGGGGAGATCTTGCCGTCGCCGTTATAGTCGATCCCCAAATGCAACCAGACTTCCGGCATCCATTGCGTATGGCCCATGGCGCCGGCCCAGGACCCGACCATGTCCGCCCCCGTGCTCCAGCCGCGCTGAACGATCGTCAGCGCATTGATCAATTCGCTTTCCCAATAGGCGCGGCGGCGCGGCTCGGCCCAAGCGAGCGTCGCCAGTGAGGGAATGACCGGCCGCATGTGGTTTTTCTCGACGACCGGGTCGCCGAATGCAGATTCGATCCCCCAGACCCCGAGCATGAAGGATGGCTCGACGCCGAAATCGCGCATGATGCGCTCAAGCAACGGCGCATAGTCCTTGGCTTTGGCTTTGCCGGCATCGATCCGCCAATCCGAGGCGGCGCGGTTGAGATATTGCCAGAGCTGCTGGTTGAACTCCGGCTGATTGCGGATCGCGTTCACGCCGGTCATGTCAGGCGCTATGCCGCGCATCACCTGCGTATAGGTTTCATCGCTGACGCCGCGCGCCACGGCCTTGGGGCGGAAGGCGGCGACCCACTGCTCAAAGCCAAGATCGGCCCGTGCGGCTGAGCCCGACAGCGCGGCGGCTGCGCCGGCAAATCCGGCGAGCAAATTTCGTCGCGTAACCCTGGGCACCGCCGTCGTCGCCATCACGATCATATCCCGCACGGATGTGCGGCTGTGGCACGGATTTGTGGCGTGGATAAGGGAGTTGTTATCGATGTGCCGCCTGGACCTGGTCCGGCGTGCCCAATCTTGTCATCAGAGCATCGAGGCTGCTGGCGAAATTGTCGATACTGAAGTTGAGCGGATCGTCGTGACCATTGAAGATTTGCGCATCGATCGCGGCGTGAAATGCCGGAACGAGCCAGCGCTCGGCGCGCACGCTGGCGATGACATAGAGGAGCGCCAGCCGGTCGTATTGCGCGGGCGTAAAAGCCGGATCGGGGGGGCGCGCGTCGTTGCGCCGGCCGCGGCCCGGGGCGCTGCGCCGCGGTTGAATCATCTCGTTGTGCAAGAACAGCCCCTTGAGCGCGCCGCCGAACTCCGCCGCCTGCTCGAACTTGGTTTCGCGCCACGGGATCGAGTAATCGTGCGCCAGCAAAAGTGCACCGGTGCGGCTAATGACGACATGCGCTTTGCCCCAGCCGTCATGGCACTCGAAATTGCGCAAGTCGTTGACCTTGCCGGCGCCGTCAATGTCATCGGGAAAGGCGCGGCGTCCGAAATTCGGTCCGCTGGTGTCATGGATCACGAAATAGCGCGCCATCGGCGCCCCAAGTTCATTGTCGTGACCGCGCGACACCGGCAGCCAGAGAAAATCGCCGAACTCGCCCTCAAGCCCGAGCGTGGAGAGGTAGTCGCTCAACGCGACCCGCGACGGCAGTCCGGTCGTCTGCCCGATGCGTTCGGTAAGCGCGGCGGGCAGAGATGGCAAGCGTGCTTCGAGATTGCGCGATGAGTCCATGCCGCGCATCAGACACAGGGCCTGGTCGACTGGCGTGCCGACGAAGCTCATGGTCTCGCTGTCGAACGCGCACGCTCCCATGCTTTTGATGAAGAACAGCGGCCGAAAATGATCCGGCTTGCAGCCGGCGAGCACGGTATCAATTGGCGCCAGCGCGATCGGGCCGGCAAACATCGCGGCGCACAGCCAGTGCCAAATTTTGCTCGATCCACGCACGCGGCAAATCCCGATCGTGAGATTCCCTAATATCGCGAGCAATCCGCGTCATGCCAAGCCGTGCTCGAGTCTTTTTGAAGCGCCAGCTGTTCATGATGAACAAATATTCAGCTAAAAGTCAGAAAATCAGACGAGCAACGAATATAACTCAATCTTTGGCGCGCTCCACGTAGCTGCCGTCCGCGGTCATCACCACGATTTTGGTGCCGGTGGTGACGAAGGACGGGACCATGGTGCGCACCCCATTCGAGAGCAAGGCGGGCTTGTAGGACGAAGCCGCCGTCTGTCCCTTCACCGTAGGCTCGGTCTCGACCACTTCCAGGACCGCCTTCGGCGGTAGTTCGATGGCAACCGGCACGGCCTCATGCAAGCTGATGGTGACCTCCATTTCAGGCTGCAAATAAGCCGACTGGTCGCCGATAATATCGGCCGGCACCGTCACCTGATCGTAGCTTTCCATATTCATGAAATGAAAGCCGTCGCCGTCCTGATACATATATTGATGTTTCTTGTCCTCGACGAAGGCGCGCTCGACCTGATCGGTGGTCTTGTAACGGAGCGAAACCTTGACCCCGTCGCTGATGCGCCGGACGTCGAGCTGGGTGACTGGCGTGCCTTTGCCGGGATGGATGTTCTCGGCGGCCATGATGACCCCGAGTTTGCCGTCGATTTCGACGATATTGCCTTTGCGCAATGAACTGGCGATGACTCTCACGGCTTCCTCAATATCAATGACTTAGGATTGGCTTCGGAAAGCGGCTTTCGATCTTGGCGCACCATACTGATCTTGCGCTTTCCCGCTAGTTATTTCTCATTTGCCGCCAGACAAGGAACATGCTGGACAAGGTTATGCCGCGCGTTCCGCCGTCATCGCCGTTCTGGGCGCCTGAGAGTCATGCCGGACGCCGGCCGATCCTGTTGGCCCGGGGCCGCATTGTCGCCGGCCTTCGCGCCTGGTTCGCCGCGCGTGACTTCGTCGAAGTCGAGACCTCGAACTTGCGCCACTCGCCTGGCAACGAAACCCATCTGCATGCCTTTGCAACCTCGTTGGTGACGGCTGACGGCAGCCCGGTTCCGCTTTATTTGCGCACCTCTCCGGAATTTGCCTGCAAGGAATTGCTGGCAGCCGGCGAGCGACGCATCGTCGAATTCGCCAGAGCGTTCCGCAACCGCGAGCGCGGCGCGCTCCACCATCCCGAATTCACGCTGCTGGAATGGTACCGGGCCCAGGAGCCTTATGATGTGCTGATCGATGATTGCGCCGCCATCGTGCGTGAGGCGGCGCAGATCACGCAGACGCAACGGTTCAGCTTTCGCGGCCGCACCGTCGATCCGTTCGCCGAACCCGAACGGCTGACCGTCGCCGAGGCTTTCGCGCGATTTGCCAACATCGATATTCTGGCGACGCTGGCGCCCGGGGCTGCGGATCGCGACTGCTTTGCGCGCGCGGCGGAAGACGCCGGCATCCGTATCGCCGCAGACGATCGCTGGGCCGACATTTTCAGCCGGGTTCTGGTCGAGCGGATCGAGCCCAATCTCGGCATCGGCCGCGCTACCGTGCTTGACCAATATCCCGCCGTGCTCTCCGCTCTGGCCAGGCGCGCAGGCGATCCTCGCCTTGCCGAGCGGTTCGAGCTTTATCTTTGCGGCATCGAAATCGCCAACGGCTTCGGCGAACTGACCGACCCGGCCGAGCAGCGCCGTCAACTCGAGCAGGAAATGGCGGAGAAACAGCGCCGCTACGGCGAGCGTTACCCGATCGATGAAGATTTTCTGGCCGCGCTCGCCCATATGCCGGAGGCGTGCGGCGTGGCGCTCGGCCTTGATCGGTTGGTGATGCTGGCGACGGGCGCCTCGCGCATCGACCAGGTGCTCTGGACACCGCTCGATGATCCGTCGCAATAAACCAGCATTGCTTGGATTGTGGAAATTTATGGAAGCGGCAAACGAAAAGTGAGGTCGGCCATGCCGGCGACAAGTAAAGCTTTGCGCAGCGCGTCGGCGCTGCTCGACGCGCAGCTCATAAGAGCGGAGCGGCTTGCGGCGCTCAATAATGTCGCCTCGCGCTATGCGGTGGCGATCACGCCGGCGCTGGTCGATCTGATCGACGTGGCGGACCCGCACGATCCGATCGCGGTGCAATTTGTGCCTGACGCGCGGGAGCTAGACGCGCGTCCGGACGAAAGCGCCGATCCGATCGGCGACCACGTCCACAGTCCGGTCCCGGGGCTGGTGCATCGCTATCCGGATCGCGCGTTGCTCAAACTCGTGAGCGCTTGCGCGGTGTATTGCCGGTTCTGCTTTCGCCGCGAAATGGTTGGGCCCGGCCGCGGCGCCTTGACCGGCAAGGCGCTCGCCGCCGCGCTCGATTACATCGCCCGCACACCGGACATCTGGGAAGTGATCCTGACTGGCGGCGATCCGCTGATCCTGACGCCCCGCCGGCTCAAAAACATAATGGCCCGGCTTGCGGCGATCGATCACGTCAAGGTCGTGCGCTTGCACACCCGCATTCCCGTTGTCGCGCCGGAACGCATCACACCGGCGCTAGTGCGCGCGCTGCGCACCGCCAAGGCCACGTTCATAGTGTTGCATGCCAATCACCCACGCGAGCTCACCGATGCGGCGCGCGGCGCCTGCGCGCGCCTGATCGATGCCGGCATTCCGATGTTGTCGCAGTCGGTACTGTTACGCGATGTGAATGATGACGCCGAAACACTCGGCGCGCTCATGCGCGCGTTGGTCGAATGCCGGATCAAGCCGTATTACCTGCACCATCCCGATCTCGCGCCGGGAACCGCGCATCTTCGTCCTTCGATTGCCGCGGGTCAGAATTTGTTGCGCGCGCTGCACGGCCGCTATTCCGGCCTGTGCCAACCGCAATACGTGCTCGATATTCCTGGTGGTCATGGCAAATCGCCGATCGGCCCCGCCTATCTGAGCGCCGACGGAACGCAGATCACCGACTTCAAGGGTGCGCGGCACGCCTATCCGCCGCGCAATCAGTAGGTTGGATATCGTCTGCGCTATTCTTTGTGCGTGGGCATCGCGTGTGAACGATTTTGCCCGCGCGTCACGTGCACCGCCGGCGCGATGTCCACCTGCGTGCTCTAAGCCGCCATGTCCTCGCGCACGGCGAAGAACACCGCCGTCTCGAATTCATAATTGCAAGCTTGGCACGACCAGGTGTGCCGCACGCAGCGATCGTTGAAATATTCAGACCAGTCGGGAGCGAGCAGCCACTCGCCGCATTGAGGGCAATGGTTCTTGCTGTATGTGGCCAAGCGGGTCCGTGCCGCCGTCTCGGCATGCAGAGCCATGATTCAGTCCTCCCTGAACCCGAACCACCCTCTGCCCAATACGCAGGCTAAAGACATTCCTTGGCGGCGGCAAGACAGATTTGCGTCGATACGATGGAGTTTCACGAGAAAATTTGCGTTGCAATGCAACAGCTTTTTAAAAATTAAAATTGTGCGCTGCGTCTAATTTTCAGAGGATCAATTCAAGCTGCCGTCCGGTCTTGAAAGGCGTAGGATCGCTCATCGGTTTTCAAAATGGAGGAGCGGCCATGACGTCGCCGATGAAATTATCGATGTTGGCGCTTGGTTTTTTCGCCGCAACGGCCGCCCTTGCGCCTCCGGCCGGCGCACAGAATTATCCCTGGTGCGCGATCTACAATGGAGGCGGCGTGGGCGGCGGAACGAATTGCGGTTTCGTCACCTACGAGCAGTGCATGGCCACGGCGAGCGGACTGGGCAAGTTCTGTGTCCGGAACACACAATACGTGCCACCGCCCGGTCCGCACCCACGCCGGCCGTATGGTTATCCGTACTGACCCGAAGTTCCAACAACTTGTAGACAAGCTGCCGCGCACCCGCGACCGCAGGTCGAACTCCATTGATCTGCAATCGCCAGTCACATGACTGAAGGCAGAAGAAGGCATTTCAGGGCGGATTTGCTCCGCTGCCGGAACCAAGTCCGGTCCGCTGCGTTATGGGATGCGTAGAAGCCCCGGCGAGCGGGGCGTTTTGATTTGGGTGATCGAATGCTTGAAACGACCGATTTCTTCCAGGACCAAGTCAAGCAGTGCAGAAAGCTGGCCACGGATGCCAGCGACAAAAACGATCGCGAATTTTGGCTGCGCTTGGCCCATCGCTGGGAAGGTTTGTTGCGAGCCCAAAAGCACGACGGCCCCGGCGTGGAGACTGTTCAAAAAATCAGATTCGAACGTCCCATCTTCGCCAAACGTCGCCGCGCCGCTTAGCGCAGCGGTTATCAGCGACTAGTTGCGCGAGAGCGCTGGCGCCGCCAGTTGCACGACCTCAGCGCGCGGCGAGACATTGAGCACTACGCCGCACCACTTGCAGTCGAACGAGTGCAGAAAACTGTGGGCGCGTGCATCGCCCCCGGGGCGCATAATCTGCATTGGCAAACCGCAGAATGGGCAGTGCGGATGCGGAGAATCGGTATCCATGCATCCGAGCGTGGGCGTGCATGGTTAATCAAAGGTTAAGGAAGCCTTCAGCCTGAACTGCCGGTTCCGAAATTTTGCGCGGCCTGCCGCGGCCTGCGCGGCTTGGAATCCGCATCGAGAGTTGTCCAAAGGCGCGTTTAGATGAATGCAATTCATTGCGCTTTCAGTGGTTTGGCTGTCACTTTTCTGAGCGAATGTCGGAGCTAACAAAGTTCTGCAACTTCCAAAATTCCAGAGGGGTAATTGTGAGCGAGAACATCAGTGAGCGCATGCGCGAATTGAGCGTGGGGGAAGTCGAAGCCGTCGCTGGCGGTGCGCAGTATCCGAGATCCTATCCGGACGGGTTGCCCTTGCCTCATCCGTGAGTCAGGCCGATCAGTACACTGACGAGATTCGTCAGCGTCATTTGGCTCGCGTTTGATCGGAATGACCGATCAATGAACTGCCGCGAAGCGTAGGCTTCGCGGCAGTTTCGCATATGCGCAGATGGCAACGACGTTGTGTGATTCCAGTTCAATCAGTATGTGCCTTTTAGGGCACCTGCAACGATCGGTGGCGCGGCTCGTACGTGGCAGTACACCGCGCAGATGGCGCGCCCTACGGGAATCGAACCCGTGTTTCCGCCGTGAAAGGGCGATGTCCTGGACCGCTAGACGAAGGGCGCAATGGATCGGCAATAAAGCCGTAAAGTGCGCGAGATATAGAGAGCTTTCGCGCGAGCGGCAAGGAAACAACTGGGCCGGTTTTTCGGATGTGGCGCAGAGTACAACCTGCGCCTTGTCACCACTTCCCGCTATTCGGCATCGAAACCCACGGCTCTTTGGCGGGCAGCGGGTTGCCCTTCTGCAACAGTTCGATCGAGTGCTTGTCCGGCGAG
Organism: Xanthobacteraceae bacterium; assembly: GCA_051961815.1. Classification (GTDB taxonomy): domain Bacteria; phylum Pseudomonadota; class Alphaproteobacteria; order Rhizobiales; family Xanthobacteraceae; genus BOG-931. Next base: position 2,729 of record JBQCCX010000043.1, on the reverse strand, counting down.
CGGACGAACGCCATGTTGCCGTCGCGCGGCGGGCGATTGATCGTCACGCCGGCTTTCATCAGCTTCTCGCAAACCGCGTAGATGTCGTCGACCTCATAGGCGAGGTGACCGAAATAGCGCGCCTCGCCGTAATCTTCGCTGTCCCAATTGTAGGTCAATTCGACGAGCGGCGCCTGGCGCGTCGCAGGTCCTTGGGCAACCAGGCCATCATCGCCGGGAGCCGCCAGAAACACCAAGGTGTACTTGGCTTTATCGTCGACGCGGCGACGGACCTCCTTGAGCCCGAGCTTGTTGCAGTAAAAATCGAGCGCCGCGTCGAGATTGCGCACGCGCAGCATTGTATGCAGATACCGCATTGGAAGACCTCCGCTGGCCCAATGATGGCCGATTAAGTAAGACAGAGCGCATGATCGCGCCAAACCTCGAGCGTGCCCCGAACCCGAAGTTCGCACTGTTTTTGCGGAACCCTCGATGCGAACTTCGGGTTCGAGAGCGGCACTATAGGATAGACTTGCCGGTGTCCTTATCGATCCCGAAGTTCGTATGAACGAGCCGCAAATGCATGACGAACTCCGGAATCGGGACACCAGTGCCATAGCGCGCCTGCAGGACCTGGTCCACGGCGCCAGCAGCGTGGTGCCGTTTACCGGGGCAGGCATTTCTACCGAGTGCGGGATCCCCGATTTTCGGTCGCCGGGCGGCTTGTGGACCAAGTACCGGCCGATACCGTTCGATGAATTCGTATCCAGCCAGGAGGCCCGCAATGAATCCTGGCGCCGGCGTTTCGCCATGGAACAGCAGTTTGCCGGGGCGAGGCCAGGCCGCGGTCATCGCGCCATCGCCAATCTTTATCGCGCCGGCAAGGTTCCTGCCGTAGTCACCCAGAACATCGACAATTTGCACCAAGCCTCGGGAATTCCGGCGGAACACGTCGTCGAGCTCCACGGCAATACGACCTTTGCGCACTGCCTCGACTGCAGCGATCGCTTCGAGTTGGAATGGGTGCGCCAGCGCATGGATGCGGGTAATGGCTGCGCGCCCGATTGTCCCAAATGCGGCGGCTATATCAAGACGGCGACGATCTCGTTCGGCCAGGCCATGCCCGATGTGGCAGTACGGCGCGCGCAGGATCTCGCGCAGTCCTGCGATCTCTTGGTCTCAATCGGGTCGTCGCTTGTGGTGTGGCCCGCTGCCGGACTTCCGCTGCTGGCCAAGCGGAGCGGAGCTATGCTCGTCATCATCAATCGTGAACCGACCGATTTCGACGATCTCGCCGACCTTGTCGTGCGCGAAGACATAGGAACAGTACTAGAACCTTTCGTCGCCGCGCCCTCGGCAGCGTAGTGCGCCTTGTACACAGGCCATGACGCTTTTGGCACAGTGTTGCATTTTTGTCCTTTCGCGTCGGTATGCCGGTGTTATCTTCGATTCCGAAAGATTCGTGATGCGCCCGTCGGGCGCCAGCACAGAAGCGGCGGCGGCCACTCGGTCATGGCGTCGGACGGGATCGAACCAAAATCTGCGAAACCGGGTGTCGCGCCCGCATCCGCTCTCGGCGACGAGGCATCCGCCGGTGTCGTCGAGGTGGCGGGCGTCATCAAATGGTTTGACGTCGCCAAAGGCTACGGCTTCATCGTTCCGGATAACGGCATGGCGGACGTGCTGCTGCACGTCACCTGTTTGCGCCGCGACGGTTATCAGACCGCTTATGAGGGGTCGCGCGTTGCTTGCGAAGTGCTCGCGGGGCCCAAGGGGCTGCAGGCCTTCCGCATCACTTCCATGGATGAATCCACTGCAATCCATCCGGCGCAGATGCCGCCGCCGCGGACCCATGTTACGGTCGCGCCGACGAGCGGCCTCGAACGGGCACAGGTCAAATGGTTCAATCGGCTTCGCGGCTTTGGCTTCGTGACGCGCGGGGAGGGAACCCCCGATATTTTCGTGCACATGGAAACTCTGCGCCGCTACGGGATGACAGAATTGCGCCCCGGCCAATTCGTGCTGGTGCGTTACGGCCCGGGCCCCAAGGGCCTGATGGCCGCGGAGGTGCGGCCGGAGAGCGGCCCGCTCGGTCCGGCATCGCATTAGGACCGCCCCGGCGGCCGCTTGGCAAAGCACTCGATCGCATTCTGCGGATCGCCACGGCGGTCCTGGTGGCCTGCTGGGCTCTTGCCGCCGCCGCGCCGCCCGCCCGCGCCGCCGGGCAGGATACGATCGAGATCGTCACGAAGACCGGCGTCCATGCCTTTTCGGTCGAACTCGCCACCAATACCGCCGAGCGCGCGGTCGGGCTCATGTACCGCAAGGAACTGCCGGAAGGCCGCGGCATGCTGTTTGATTTCCACACCGACCAGCCGGTCCAGTTCTGGATGCACAACACCTATATTCCGCTCGACATGATCTTCATCGCTGGCGACGGGCGTGTGGTGCACGTTGCCCACGACGCCAAGCCGATGTCGGACGATTTGATTCCATCCGGGCGCCCGGCACGGGCGGTGCTGGAAGTCATTGCCGGCACCGCGCGCAAATTCGGCATCGGCGCCGGCGATCGCGTCACGGGAGCGTTTTTCGGCAAGGGCAATACCCGCTAGGGGTTTTCTGGCCTCGCTTGCCGGCCGGCGCCGAAACGTTTATCCGGTTCCGCGACCGGCCCGGGGTATAGCGCAGTCTGGTAGCGCGTCTGCTTTGGGAGCAGAAGGTCGCAGGTTCAAATCCTGCTGCCCCGACCA
>JBQCCX010000042.1:0-6223 GCA_051961815.1 Xanthobacteraceae bacterium | reverse complement strand
CGGCACCAAGAGCCTCAACGACGACAAGATCGCCGAATACCTGCACAGCCATTCCATGCCGACGATCATGGGCGACATCACCTACAACAAAGACGGTGAGTTCACCCAGTCGCGGATGATGCAGGTGCAGTATCACGACATCAAACAAGGCGCCGGTCTCGATGTGTGGCGTGGCATGGGCTATCAGACCGTGCTCACACCGTCCGACCTTAAGACCGGCGATGTGATCTGGCCCTACGCGCGAGCCAAGACGTCGTAGCTTTCGATCTGCCATTTGCGCCGGGCGCAGCGGACGTGATGCGCTGCGCCCGGACTATTTTTAAGGCGTATGAATGCTGTTCCCGACCTCGCTCGTCGGCTCCTACCCGCAGCCGGAATGGCTGATCGACCGCGACAAGCTGTCCAAGCAGGTGCCGCGGATCCGCGCGGACGATCTTTGGCTGGTCGCGCCGGACAAGCGCGAAGCGGCGCAAGACGACGCCACGGTCCTTGCCATCCGCGACCAGGAGCGCGCCGGGCTCGATATCATCACCGACGGCGAGCAGCGCCGCGAGAGCTATTCCAACCGCTTCGCCACCGCGCTCGACGGAATCGACATCGACAATCCCGGCACGGTTATTAATCGCAACGGCCGGCCGATTCCGGTGCCGCGCATCGCCGGCCCGATCCGGCGGCGGCAGCCGGTCGAATTGCGCGACCTCAGAGTGCTGCGCGCCAATACCGACCGCAAGATCAAGGCCACGGTGCCGGGCCCATTCACGATGGGGCGTCAAGCGCAGGACGATTATTACGGCGACGAAGAAGCAGTCGCGCTGGCCTATGCCGAAGCCGTTAATGCCGAGATCAAAGACCTGTTCGCCGCCGGCGCCGACGTGGTGCAAATCGACGAGCCGTGGATGCAGCAGCATCCCGACAAGGCTCGGCGTTACGGCGTCAAGGCGCTCGATCGCGCGCTCGAAGGTGTGCGCGGCACCGTCGCTGTGCATCTGTGCTTCGGCTATGCCGCGGTGGTGCGCGACAAGCCGTCCGGCTACTCCTTCCTGCCGGAATTGGAGCAATGCCGGGCGCAGCAGATTTCGATCGAAGCGGCGCAGCCGAAGCTCGATCTTAAAATTCTCAACGCGCTGCCTTCGAAAACCATCGTGCTGGGGGTCATCGATCTTGGCGATATGGCTATCGAAACCCCGCATGTCGTTGCCGACCGAATCCGTCGCGCGCTCGACATTGTGCCGCCGGAACGCATCGTGGTGGCGCCGGACTGCGGGATGAAATACCTGCCTCGCGCCGTTGCCTTTGGCAAAATGAAAGCCATGGCCGAGGGCGCGGCGCTGCTCCGGCGCGAGCTGGGCGGGCACTAAGCCTGGCGGGAAATCTTGCAGCCCCTACGGTGCCGCCTGTCATATCCGTTTCGGACCGATCTCAGTGGCCTCTCTCAACGGCCGCGATTGACGCCGCCGTCGATCGTTACATAGCCGCCAATCTTGACGCACGTGTCGGTGCCCGGAAGTTGCACAATCCGGCGCCAAAACCGCTGCAGGCTTTGGTCCGCAGCGCGGGGTGCGGTTTCGCCGATCCCGGCGGCTGAGTTTTCGGCTTCGCACTGGGCTCGATCAATGTCTGCGCACTCGCGCCCGGCGCCAGCGCCTCGGCTAGCGTCATTGTCAGCACTACGATCATGGCGCCGACTGTCGTGCAGCGCTGCGTGCGATGTCCCATGCCACCGATCCATCTCACCGATCCCAGCCTACTCTATCACACCGTCCCCGCTGTCTGCCGCTCCAGCGCCTTGCGGTCCCATTTGGCGAGATCCGCAGCAGCCTCATAGGTTTCCTGCAAAAAGCCGAGCAGCAGTCCGTCGGGATCGCGTGCGTTGCGCACGGCGTCGTACGGCAAAATGAATTGCCCGATATTGCGGTCGTAAGCGGCTTGCGCCGTCTTCAGCCCGGAGGCGCCGTAACCATCCGGCTCCGGATAGGCGTAGACGTAAAATGCGGCGCGGCCATAGCCGCCATTGCCCGGCCAGAAGCCGCAGCTCGAGACTTCGTGCGAATAGGCCTCGTCCATCACCCATTTCGCAACGTTCGGCGTCTGCCCTTTCAGCGGCGGCGCGGTACGGCCGGAAAAGCGGGTAACGGCCAGATCGAGGCCGCCCCAGAAAAAGTGCACCGGGCTGACCTTGCCGATAAAACGGGCGCGGAATTCGGTGAACACGCGGTTGACCTGCACCAGCGCTTGCCAGAATCGCTCCGCATAAACGCGATCGTATTGCGCGTGCGTGCGATCCTCTTCGAACGCAATCGCGCCTTCGATCTCGCTCGGCATGGTCCAGATATGGACATCAATATCGAGCCGGTGCAGCGCCGCCATGACGGCGGCGTAGAAATCGGCAACCGGCATGGGTTGCAGCGCCAGCAGTTGCGCGCGGCCGTCGCTCGTCTCGATGCGCAGTTGGTGTGCGGCAAAATCAAACACGATGTCGAACGTGCGTCCGCCGTACGGCATTGCCGCCGCTAATAATCCGCGCGAGGTGACGTCGAAGGTCGCATTCCACCAATGATTGATCAGGGGCGTGCAGGCGATCCGCACCTTGCCGACGATCTGAGTCCACAAAACCAGGGTGTCGCAGGTGTCGCGCCAGGCGGCAAATGGCAGATCGGGCCATCGCGAATCTGCGCCGGCAGCCACGTGACTTTCTCCCGTGAACAAGAATGCTTATAATACTAAGCAATTGGTCACTTCATCCTAGCATGCACGACCAGACCGGCTCAAAGCTTTTGCAAAACTGGATCGGGCGGGCGGCGGCGCGTGGGCCGCAGAAGCCCTGGGTCATTGCGGCCGAGGACGGGCGGGCGGTCGACTACGCGCGCCTGCGCGACTTTGCCGGCCGTTTCGCCACTTTGCTCAAGCGCCGCGGCATTGGACCGAACGACCGGGTCGTGCTGCTTGCGGACAATTCGATCGAGCAATTGCTCTGTTACTTCGGCGTCATGGCGGCCGGTGCGACGGTTTGCACCGTTCACGTCGAGATGAATCGCAACCAGCTCGGCGGCATTCTCGACCGGCTCAAGCCGAAGCTCATTCTCTATCAAGATGGATTGCGGCTGGACGAGTTTCTGACGTCAGCGCCCGCGCCGCGGCTTGCGATTGGACGTTACGACTCACCCAGCGCCGATACGCTGTTTGGCGAACTGGCCCGCTGCGCGCCGGGCGAGCCGGAGATAGCCGCGCAGCCGGACCACGACGCGGTCATCCTGTTCACCTCCGGAACCAGCGCCAAGCCGAAAGGCGTAGTTCTGAATTTTCGTGAGTTTCTGTCCAATATCGATCCGGTCGCCGAAAGCTTCGGCATCACCGCGCACGATCGGCTCTATGATTTCCGTCCCTTCAGCTGGGCTTCGGCGCAGCTTCTCGGCGCGCTCGTCCCGGTCAATCGCGGCGCCACCCTGGTGGTCGCGGAAAAATTCTCGGCGAGCCGGTTCTTCGGCCATTTGCGCGCGCATGACGTGACGGTCGCCACCGGCAATCCGACCACGCTGAACATCCTCCTCAACAGCGAGCTGCAAGTTGAACCCGGCGCGCTGCCGAAGCTGCGCTTTGTCACCTCGAGCTCGGCGCCGCTTCTCCTTGACGAATGGAAGCGCTTCGAACGGACATTCGGCATTCGCGTCGCCCAGGGCTATGGCGCCAGCGAGGCCAACTGGATCGCCGCCATCTCGGGGGAAGCGCGCCGCCTCGGCACCGTGGGCCGGCCATTTGCCTATCATGACTTTGCCATTGTCGATGGCGAAGGCCGCCGCCTGCCGGCCGGCGAGATCGGTTCGGTCGAGGTCGGCGGCTGGCCCGACCATCCGTTCCGTTATCTCGACGAAGACGGCGCAATCAGAGTCCATGCCCGCGGCCGCATCCGCACTGGCGATATCGGCTGCCTCGACGCCGATGGATTTTTACTGCTCACCGGACGGGAAAAAGATTTGATCATCCGCGGCGGCGCCAAGATCTCGCCGCTCGAGATCGATGCCTGCCTGATGCAATGCGCCGATGTGATCGAAGCGGCCACGGTCGGCGTTCCCGACCCGATCTATGGCGAGGAAGTGGTGAGCTATGTGGTGCCCCGCCCCGGCGCGACGCTCGATGGCGAAGCGATATTGCGGCACTGCACGGCGGCGCTCCCTGCGTTCAAAGCGCCGAAGCAGATCGTGCTCGCGACCGCGCTGCCAAAGACCGAGCGCGGCAAGCTCGATCGCAAGGCACTGGCGGAGCGGTGGGGTAAGAAAGCCTGCTAATACTTGGTCGGAGGGTTACCGCCCGCTCCGCGCCAGTGAGTGCACCCAACCCTGCATGCGCTTCTTGGCGTTGGCGATATCGTCCTTGGAGAAGAAATCCTCCGGGCGCACTTTGTCGACCGGATAGACCGGGCGGAGGAAATCGCTCTCGTAACCAAAAGGAACAGTGGCATCGATGCCCATGCCACCCTCGAACTGGGTGTTCGACGCCGTCCATTGCTTTTCGCCGGCGGTCATGCGCTCGGCCGGCATGAAGGTCTGGCCGCGGCCGCCCGGGATCGGATTGAGGATGTCGGTGCGCGGATTGACGCGGGTGGTCAGGCACCACATCACGTCGTCCATCGAATAGGGATCGACATCTTCAGAGACCGCGATCGCAAGACGCATGCCCTGCGAACACGATAACGCCGCGGCGAGGAAATTGCGCTGCCAGCCCTCGTCGATCTGGTGGCGCTTTTTCACCTGGATGACGCAGCCACCCCAGTCGGTCATGCAGTACGGGATCACGACGTTCTGCACGATGCCCGGCTGCAGCCGGTTGCACAGTTCATAGATCGCCGCCTCGCGCACCGTGGTGTCGATATTGTGGTCGTCGAGCATGTGCACGCCGAGCGCGAAAATGATCGGCTTTGACGCCGGTTTGCGCATGGTGATGGCGGTGACGTGGAGGGTCGGCGCCTTGTAAGACTTGCCCATATAGCCGGCCCATTCGGGATGGAAATGGTAACGGCCCTGCACCCCGGCCTCTTCCGCTTCCTTGGTCTCGAAGCGGCGGTCGCGCGGATTGACATAGCCTTCGAGCACGATTTCGCAATCGGCCAGTGCCATGGCATCGACGGTGCGCGCCTTGACGAGCCGCACCGGCGCGCCCTGCACCGCAGAGGCGATGCCGATTTCGTCGCAGCCCATCGGCAGGATGGCGTAATCGAAACCAGCGCCGGCAAGGAGCGTGCACGCCGGCGGCACGCCGAAACACACCGTGATCGGCACCGGCTGATCCTCTTTGTAATATTTGTTGACCACCTGCCACATGTGGGAGCCGGGCGAGATCTGGAACGTCCCGACATTGCCCCAGCGGAAGTTCATGCGGTTGTAGCCGAGGTCGGAGCCGCCCTCGAATTGCGGGCCGGTGACGCAGCGAATGCCGGATCCGACGGTGAGTTCCGGCTCGTAGGTGGTGTGGCGAATCGGCACCATCCACTCGTTGACGTCGCGCGGGTTCTCGATCACGTGCTCCTGGCACGGGGCTTCGCTCTGCGGAATTTCCACCGGCGGAATCGGATGCGATAGGGCGTAAGCAAGCTTGCGCACGCGTTCGGCATCGTCCTTCCAGCCGAACATCCGATTGATGATCGCCATATCGCCGAACAGATTGGTGATGACGCGATGGTTCGGCTTGCCCTTGACGGTGTTGAACAGAACCGGGCAGCCGCCGTCCATGTGCTTCTGCAGACCGGTGACCTGAAGGTCCGGATCGACCTCCTTGTCGGTCTCGATCAGTTCGCCGGAAGCGCGAAGCCATTCCAGCGTGCTGCGCAGATCGAAGGCCTGGTTCGGCATCGCTGCGCCGTGCGGCCCGCCGCGCGAACCTTTGCTGACATCGTCCTTGCTGCGCGCCGTTTGCTGCATGGAACTTCCCTATTGCATAGAAAGCTAAGTATTATCGGCGCCCTGCCTCAGGGTCAACGCCGATGCCGCCGCGCCATTTTAGAAAAACCAAGCGTTCACGAAAAGCCAAACGATCGAACGCAAAGGCGTCACGAACCGTCGACATCCTGCCGCCGCGGCTGTCCTCCGGCTATCTGGTGCGCGACGCGCACCGCGCCTTTCAGCGGCTCCTGGAGCGGCGGATCGCGCCGTACGGGGTTACCCGCGGGCAATGGTACTTTTTGCGCGTGTTATGGACCGCCGACGGATTGTCTCAGCGTGAACTGTCGGCG
>JBQCCX010000041.1:0-3138 GCA_051961815.1 Xanthobacteraceae bacterium | reverse complement strand
GAGAATAGGTGCGATAGTCAACCTGAATGAAAGAGCCGCCACTGCCGCTTCAACAGCCGCCGCGCGCCACACACTCTTAAGGGCATGTCGCCAGTGCGGCAGCTCAGTGCCGCTTGAAATACTGTATGGCGCGCTCGTGCTTCAGCGCGGCGGCGCGCAGGTATACTTTCCGGACGTGAGCTTGCGAATCATGACGCGGAGTCCTGTACGACGACGCGGCATGGCCAAACTTGTTGACGTTCAGTGGACCTACTTGGAGAACAATGGCCGCACGCGTTGCAGAACGCCCAACAGGAGCGGAGCCGAGAAAAATGTCGGCACCAGAAGAAGCAGGACCATGACGAGAACGGCGACCACGATGTTGCGTTTGGTGACATTGCGGCAATTTTCCAGTGGTTCGATTTTACCTCACACGCTCTCTTCAAAACTACCCGCCACGGGCTTTCGCCGGCGCGGTTGGATCATGAGCTTGTGCCGTCGATCGCGGTGATGCTGCGTCCCGAACTTCCGATGTCGCCCAGATTGAATGGCGACACCGTCACCTTCAACTGGGTGGGCGGCACGCAATTAGTCTCCTCCTTTGCTCTGCCGCGCAAGAGGGATCGCGCAGTAACCGCCAATAGACAAAAGAGCAGCGCGACCCTTCCGCAAACAACGCGCTGGCTTTTGGACGTGAAGCCGAAGAGTTGGGTAAATTACCGTTGTTCTACGACAAGCGCCTCAATTGTATTTTTTTCTAAAGCGGGTTCCGTGAGCCAAGAATGGGCGGAAATCCACGCGATTGCATCGCGTTTAGAAGCGAACCGCCCAAAATAGTGCAAGGAACCATTCGGCCATGCTATTTGAACGCGCCAAGACTTGCCATCGTGCCATGGCAACAAAACTGTGCGCCTGGTGCTCATAATGAATTATGGCCCGTTCGGATTAGGGAAGCAAACTAAAAGGGAGAGCACGATCACACTACCTGTCCCGATTTCGGCTAACCAGCCCGCGACGCGGGCATAGCTTTGGCATTTGATTTTTTATTGCTGCCCGTCCGTACCCTGCTCGGCTTCTATGAGTTCCGTCATCGCTGGGCCACCCGCTCGACAAAACTCTCCACCACGCGCTTCTCGCCGGCGCGGTCGAACTGGATCGTGAGCTTGTTGCCGTCGATCGCGGTGATGTTGCCGTTGCCGAATTTCTGATGGAAGACGCGGTCGCCAAGGGAGAACGGCGACATCGTGCCGGTCGATTTGGCGACCAGCTCGCCTTCGATGGTGAGCGGCACGCGCTTGGTCTGGACTCGCCCGCGCAACGGCGGCTCGCGCCGCAACGGGGCGAGGTGATGCAGCTCTTCGTCCTCGTCCAGCGCGTAGCGCGAATCGTCCTCGGCAAAGCCGCCGGCGCCGCGCTGCGAATCTTTCGCCGCTTGCGCGCGCTGCCAGCCGGGGGTGCCGTAATTGGATCCGAACGAAGTCGCGGCGTCGAAGCGCGAGGTGCCGTAGCCGCCATAGCCGGCGAAGCCGCCTTGCGGTTCGGTGACCTCGACATTGCACTCGGGCAATTCGTCGAGGAAACGCGACGGAATATTGGTCTGCCACAGCCCGTGCATGCGGCGGTTCGTGGCGAAATAGATCTTCGCCCGCTTGCGCGCGCGCGTTAAGCCGACATGGGCGAGCCGGCGCTCCTCTTCGAGCCCGGCGCGGCCGGAATCGTCGAGCGTGCGCTGGTGGGGGAACAGCCCCTCCTCCCAGCCCGGCAGAAACACGGTGTCGAATTCGAGTCCCTTGGCGGAATGCAAGGTCATAATATTGACGGCGTCGGCCTCGGCGGCCTTCTCGTTGTCCATCACCAATGAGATGTGCTCGAGGAAGCCCTGGAGATTTTCGAAGTCCTCCATCGAGCGGATCAGCTCTTTCAGATTCTCCAGCCGCCCGGCGGCGTCGGCGGAACGGTCCTTCTGCCACATTTCCGTATAGCCGGATTCATCGAGCACGATTTCCGCAAGCTCGGTATGCGGCAGAGTCTCGCGCTGATGACGCCAACGATCCAGCGCCTCGATCAGGCCGCGCAGCGCGCCGCGCGGCTTGGGCTTGAGCTCGTCGGTCGCGACCATCGCGCGTGCCGCCTCGAGCATCGGCACGCGGCGCTTGCGGGCGTGATCGTGCAGAAGTTGCACCGTTGCATCGCCCAATCCGCGCTTCGGCACATTGACAATGCGCTCGAAGGCGAGATCGTCGGCCGGCGAATTGATCAGGCGCAGATAAGCGAGCGCATCGCGGATCTCGGCGCGCTCGTAGAACCGCGGGCCGCCGATCACGCGGTACGGCAAACCAAGCGTGACGAAGCGATCTTCGAATTCGCGCATCTGGAACGAGGCGCGCACCAGAATGGCGATCTCGTTGAGCGCATGTTTTTGCCCGCTCTCACCGCCGCGCTGCAGCTGCTCGATCTCCTCGCCGATGGCGCGGGCTTCCTCCTCGGAATCCCAGGCGCCGGTGACCGAGACTTTTTCACCGAGCTCATCCTCGGTGCGCAAGGTCTTGCCGAGCCGGCCCTCGTTATACGCGATCAGGTGCGAGGCGGCGGCGAGGATGTGGCCAGTGGAGCGGTAATTGCGCTCGAGCCGGATCACTTTGGCGCCGGGAAAATCGTGCTCGAAGCGCAGGATGTTGTCGACTTCGGCCCCGCGCCAGCCGTAGATCGACTGATCGTCGTCGCCGACGCAGCAGATGTTTTTGGGTTGCGGCGCCGCGTCATTCCGGGGCCCGCTGTCAGCGGCGGTGGCAACGGTTTCGAAGGTCGCCGCTTCGCGGCGATCCGCAATGACGGCAGTCCGCTGCGCCAGTAACCGCAACCACAGATACGGCGCGACATGGGTGTCCTGATATTCATCCACCAAAATGTAGCGAAAGCGCCCCTGGTATTGGCGCAAGACGTCCGGCTGCTCGCGAAACAGCCGGATGTTTTCCAGAAGTAGGTCGCCGAAATCGGCGGCGTTGAGGATTTTCAGCCGCTCCTGATAGGCGCTGTAGAGCTTGAGCCCCTTGCCGTTGGCGAACACCGCGGCCTCGCAGCCCGGCACCTGCTCCGGCGTGAGCCCGCGGTTCTTCCAGCCGTCGATCAGCATGGCGAGCACGCGCGCCGGCCAGCGCT
>JBQCCX010000040.1:0-14796 GCA_051961815.1 Xanthobacteraceae bacterium | reverse complement strand
CAGCGGCTCTGCCACGCATCTCGGCTGCGTGCTGCTCAACAGCGCGATCGCGGTCAACGTGCAGCATGTGCCGTATCGCGGTTCGGCGCCTGCCTTGCAGGATCTGGTCGCCGGCCGCATCAATTACCTGTGCGATGCCGTCTCCACGGCTTTGCCGCAGATCAAGGCCGGAACGGTCAAGCCGCTCGCGGTGCTCGCGCGCCACAGGGCAGCGGTGCTGCCGCAAGTGCCCACCGCGCAAGAGCAGGGGCTTTCGGGCTTCGAAGCCAATAACTGGATCGGCCTGTTCTTCCCGCGCAAGACGCCGGAACCGATCGTCCGCAAGCTGCATGACGCGACCATCCAGGCCATGAACGTGCCGGCGCTGCGCATTCGCATGGAGACGATCGGCACCGATTTGGTCACGCCCGATCGGACCGGCACCGATTATCTCAAGCGCTTCGTCAGCAGCGAAATCGAAAAGTGGTCGGTGCCAATCAAGGCGAGCGGCGTGTCGGTGGACTAAGCTTTTTGCCGGAACGCGAATGATCGCTGCGCGGTCATTCGTCCACACTTTTCACCGGTGTCTCGGGGATAAGTCCGCCGCGCCGGCGTTGCAGGCTCTCGCGGCCGGTCTGTTCCCACTGGCCTGACACCGCGCGCTCGGCGAAAGTGTCCCACACCGCGTCCCAGTCGCCGAGCGAATAGCCGTGCCACGGCGCTCGCGCGGTGAGCGGCGGCAGCTTCAGCTCCTCCCATATCGTCCGCGCGCGTTCCATGAATTCGCGTTTGGGCAGCGAAATCGGCGGGTCAGCGCCTTTGAGCGTGGCGTCGATCAGCATCGTCGATTCCACGCCGCCGCCTTCCGATTTCGGCCCGTGCCCGGCCGAGCGGTACGGCGCAATGTGCACGTCCTCGACCGGATTGGCGCGATAGGCCAGCGACCAGAACACGGCATCGAGATTGTCGGGATCGATATCCTCGCTGATGCCGATCACGTATTTGCCGATGTCGGCTTGCAGCGTCGCCGCGCCATGGAGCGCGCGCCAGATCTCGGTGCGCGGCACCGCCGGCGCGAACTGCACGAACAGGATCTTGCGCAGGTTGCTCAAGGCCTCGTGCATGGCGACGCGGCGAACGCCTTTGATCGCCAATGTGTCGCGCAGATGCGCCAGATAGCGGGGCTCGTAGGCAACCCGCTTCATCACGCTCGACTCGCTCGGCGTCACCTCGCTTAAGATCGAAAGCCAGACCGGATTGCGCCGATGGGAGATGGCGGTCACCTGCATCGACATGTTGTAGCCCTCAAGGGCGACATGGCCGTGGCTTTCGCCGAACGGCCCTTCCGGCTCAAGGAGTTCGGGGTCGATCAGGCCTTCGACGACGAATTCGGCATCGGCCGGCAAATCGAGATCGACGGTGAGCGCCTTGGCGGTGCGGATCGGCGCGCCGGCAAGCGCGCCGGCGACCGCCATCTCGTCGCAATCGATCGGCAACTTCTGCGGTCCGGTGAACATCACCACCGGCGCGCAGCCGACCACGATCGCGATCGGCATCGGTTCCTTGCGCTTGCGGTATTTCTGCCAATGCAGATAACCGCCGGCGCCGCCGGGCCGGGCCGCCATCCGCACGCCGAGCCGGTCGGTGGCTTTGAGCTGCGCCCGGTAAGTCCCCATGTTGCGCACCCCGGTTTCGGGATCGCGCGTGATGCACAGGGTCGCGGTCAGATAGGGGGCGGCATCGAAGCCCGGCGTCGAAATCGGCACCGGCAAGAGTTTGAAGCCGCCGTCCGGTCGGCGCAGGGCGTCGCCGGTGATGACCACCTCCTGGCACGCGGCATCGATCACGCGCACCGGTGCAATCGGATTGGCGATTGCGCGCAGCCAGGCGTCGCCGATCTCATCAACCGGCCGGCCCATCCCGATCGCGTAAATGCGCGCCGAGGCCGCGAGCGCGCCGACCGCGACCGGAACGTCGTAGCGGCGGCCGCTGCCGTCGACCACATTGGTGAACAAGAAAGCGCGCCGTTCGTCCTCGCGTAGCCCGCCCTGGAATTGCCAGCGCACCAGCGGGTGCAGCTCGCTGTCCTTGTCGATCGGCCGGTCGATGCGAAGGAGCAGACCTTCGGCTTCGAGCCGGCGCAAATGCTCCTGGAGATCGAGCGGCGGGCCGTTCGCTTTGATCGCTGCTGCTTGCGCTGCGCGCTTGTCGAGCATCGCTTTAGTCTATTTCGCTTTCTGGTGCTCGGCGATGATCGGACGCGCCACGCGGAAGCAATCGACGCCGATCGGCGCACCGCAATAGATCAGGACCTGTGTCAGCGCGGCGCGGATCTCGTTCGGCGTCAGCCCGTTATTGAGCGCGCCGCGAACATGGGTGGCGAATTCTTCCATTTTGCCGAGCGCGGCGATCATGCCGAGATTGAGTATGGAACGTTCGCGCGGCGTCAAAGTTTCGTCGCCCCAGGTCTCGCCCCAGCAATATTCGGTCAACAGTCGCTGGAAGTCGCGATTGAAATCGTCGACGTTTTGCAGTGCGCGATCGACATAAGCCTCACCCAACACCTTGCGGCGCTTGGCCAGCCCGATCTCGTAGCGTTTTTGGTCCATGGTTTTTCCTTTCATTTCTAAAAATTGTTAAGTGACGGGGGAGGGGGAATCGATCACTCCTCCGCTCCGCCCTTCCAGCGCTTGACCGTGCCAATATCGATGCCGAACAAATCGAGCAGCCGGCCGCAGGTGTGGTTGACGATGTCATCGACCGTGCGCGGCCGGTTGTAGAAGGCCGGAACGATCGGCGCGATCACCGCGCCGATCTCGGCGAGCACCGTCATGCTGCGCAGATGGCCGACATGCAGCGGCGTCTCGCGGATCGCGAGCACCAGCCGGCGTTTTTCCTTGAGCACCACATCGGCGGCGCGCGACAACAGCGAAGCGGTAACGCCGCTTGCGATCTCGCTCATGGTGCGGATCGAGCACGGCGCGATGATCATGCCCATGGTCGGAAACGAGCCGGAAGAAATCGCCGCGCCGATATCGGTGACCGGGTAATGCACCGCGGCGAGCGCGCGGACATCTTTCGGCTTGTAATCGGTCTCGTAGGCGAGCGTCATTTCCGCCGATCGGCTCATGACCAGGTGGGTTTCGATCTCGGCTTTGCGCAACATTTCAAGTAGCCGCACGCCGTAGACGGTGCCCGAGGCGCCGGAAATCCCCACAATCAGCCGCGCGGCAGCCTTGGCCATGCCAACCTCGTTTCGCTCGCCGAAGGGTTGTGCCATGGCCCGCCATGCGGTGCCAGTAGGGTTCAGGGCGCGGCGAAATCGTCGAATTTGACGCCGGCGAATGCGCGGAGAAGACGATCCACCGCGGCTTCGGGCAGGCGTGTGCCAAGCAGCTCCTCATAAGCCGCGAGATTGGCCCGCGCCGCGGCCGGCGGCGGCGCCTCGCTGCTCTGCGGCAGCGAGCGGCTGCGTCCATAGAGCGCTTCCTGCTGCAGGCGCTCCGCTTCAAGTTCGAGCGCCTTGACCCTGGTGCGATATGCTTCCTGCTTGCCGGCTTCGACGAGCGTCGGCGCGCCTTTGAGCGCGCGGCGGATATCGCGGATCGGAATGATGGTGAGCTCGCGCCAGCTGCGCACCGCGTCGTCCAAATCTTTGACAGCCTGCATCGACAATTGCCGTCCGCCAGCGGCCAACCACAACAGAAACAGCATGAGATTGACGTCGACGCCGCAATCGTCCTGCAGCGCGATGCAGGCTTCGGCGACTCCGGCTTGGCGATAGAAGTTCAGCGAGTAGCGCCAGAACGGCGTATCGGAGATCGAACCGTCGCTCATCTGAGGCTTTCTGAGTCGTCACCGCCGGGCCCGCGACGCAGCATGGATTGCCGGATCAAATCCGGCAATGACAATTGAAAAAGGCGTGACATCTTATGCCGTCTTGACGCCGAGCTCCGCCATTTCTTTGGCGTAGGCGGCATCCATGCGTGGCGCGATACCGTGTTTGGCCAGTTCGGCCGCGAAGATGCGGCGGATTTCCGGTTTCTCGTCGATATAGTCGATCTGATCGCCGCCGCCGCGGCGGCTGATCCACGCTTTGGGCACGCCTTGGGCGTTGCGGATGGCGACGCCCTCATGCTTGAACGCAAGATAACGCGCCGGGGTCGCTCCGGCGTTGAAGTGCTGATGAAACCACATATTCGGCGGCACGATCAGCGTGCCGACTTCCCAGTCGTAGCGTTGCGGCTCCTCGCCTTCCGGCCACATCAGGGAATAGCCGTCGCCCGAGAGCACGATGACATGCGCGCCTGGACCATGGGCATGTCCCTTTTTGTACGTGCCGATCGGAAATTGCGAAATGTGACTGTTCATCGAGCCCTTGGCCATGTTGAAGCGGATGTGGCCGCCGCCGGCGCCGCGCTCGGTCGCGGTGATCAGCGGAATATTGACGGCGTCTGGCACGAAATTCGTGGTCAGCAGAAAACCTTTCTGTTCGCCCTTGGAGGAAAAATAGTCCGGCTCGCCGGCGAAACGGTCCTTGAAGTCGTATTTGGTGTTGAAGATGAAATCGAGATCCTCGTACAGGTTGATTACCGGCGGCGCATTGGTCACCGCCACATAGCGCGCCGGCTCGCGTCCCGATCCGTTAAAATGCTGATGATGACAATTCAGCGGGATCGCAAACAGCGCGCCCTCCTTCCATTCGAAGGTGATGCGCGCGCCGGCATCGTTCCACACCGTGGTCGAGCCGCGGCCACTGAGCACCAGGACCATCTCTTCGTAGAGTTGCCGGTGCGGCGCCAGGCTCTTGCCGGGCGGAATCTCCATCACGTAACAATCGTTCGAAGTGCGCGACGCGTCGTGGTTGAGAAAAATCGCGTTGCCGCCGCGGCGAGCCCACGGCTTTAACGCCACGGTGCGCAGATTGCGGACATAGAACGACGGAATAATGTCGGGCCCTTCGGCTTTGACCCAGCGCGTATAGGGCGTTTCCTTTTCGGTCTTGAACTTGTTGGCCAGCTCGTCGGAAACGAGCGCAGTCTTTTTGGCAGTCTCGGCCATTGGCTAGTCCTTATTTGTGTCGATCTAAAATCGCGCAGATTGGCCGCGAAATCCAGATGGCTCCTAAAGCTTATGCTTGCGATGCGTATGATCGTGATGATGCTCGTGATCGTGGCCGTGCTGATGCGGATGGTCGCGGTCATGTTCATGACCATGCGCATGATCGTGCTCGCGATGGTGCAGGCGCTGCCGCGGCCGCGGTCCGCGCGGGTCTTCGCTGAACACCAGCGATTTGATCGTGACCGGCACGGTATAGGACGGCATGCGGATGCGGCCGAGATCGATGTAGTCGAAATCCCACAGCATCACGCCGTCGATGACCAGAAGATCGCTGGCAATGTGGCACTCGT
Organism: Xanthobacteraceae bacterium; assembly: GCA_051961815.1. GTDB lineage: Bacteria > Pseudomonadota > Alphaproteobacteria > Rhizobiales > Xanthobacteraceae > BOG-931. The sequence continues at coordinate 9,406 of JBQCCX010000040.1, read as the reverse complement.
CGCGAAGGAGATGGCCCAGCGTGTGCGCCACGTCGCCATCAAGCATAATGTAGAGCGGCAGTCGCTTGGCGATCCGCTCGGCGAGCCCGCGCTTGATGCCTTCGGCGAAGGCGGCGAGCCGCGCATGGGACGGTTGGCCGCTCCAGCGCAGCGCCAGCGCGATATCGCGATCGGTGTCGGCAAGCTCGAAGGCGGCGATGTGATTGCGGATCGCGCGCGCCAGCTCATCCGGGTCGATCCGCTCCGCACAAACAAATGGCGGCAGCAGCACCTGCAGATTGCGGCGCGGCAACAACTTGCCAGGCGCGGAAATATAGCTGGTATTGCCGGAGAGCTGGACGCTGTATTCGGAGGCGCCAAGCGCGGTGGCGCGAATGCACTCGCCGGCCGGCAGCACTGGCCAGGGTAGCGCCCCGCCATCGATGCGGGCGCGGATGGCAGCGCCGAGGCGGTGGCCGAGATCGTCGAAATCGCGCTCTTCGCGGCGATAGACGTATTCGGCGACGCCGCCGGAAAACATCACCCCGTCGAGGTGGCCGAGATCGGCGATCGGATCGGTCAGATAAAGCCGCGCAACATCGTCCGGCAGTGGCCGCGTGCGGACCGCCTCAACCAGCGCATCCGCCATCCCCTCGGCGACTTTCTGCAAATCGGCCGGATCAACCACGTTGCCGCGGCGCCAGGAGAAACCGGCCCGCGCGGCGTGATGCTGTCCCGCCGGATCGAGCCGCACGATCCGGCCGTGCTCGACCACCTGCAGCCGTCCGCCGATATGGATCGCCGCGGTGGCGATGACCTTGCCATTCTCGACCAGGCCAAGCTTGGTGGTGCCGCCGCCGATATCGACATTGAGAATGCGTTTTGCCCGGTCACTCGAGACGCGCGCGGCGCCCGAGCCATAGGCGGCGAGCATCGCCTCCATGTGATGTCCGGCGGTAGCGGTGACGAAGTCGCCGCCTTTTTCGGAAACGATCGCGGCGATCCTTTGCGCGTTCTCGCGGCGCAGCGCCTCGCCGGTGAGGATAACGACGCCGGTATCGATGGCCGGCGGGCCCAATTCCGCCGCCGCATAGGCGTCATCGATGATTGCGCCAAGCCTGGCGGCGTCGATGCGTTCTTCGTCCTGATAGGGCGTCAGTGCTACCTGCGATTGAAACAGCGTCTCGCGCGCGATCACGTAATAACGGCTGGTCAGGTCCTCGGCCAGACGCCGCAAGTGCACCCGCGAGAAGATGACTTGCGTGCCCGACGAGCCGATATCGATGCCGACGGTGGTCAGCGCGACGTTATCCTGCTGCCACAGCGGATTGTCCTCGAGCGGGACATCTTCATCGAAATCGTGGTCGTGATCGTGATCGGCGTCGGCGGCATGCACATGCGCAACATCCCGGCCGTAGAGATGATCGGCCAAGCTGTGCGGCGCTTTGGGTTTTTCCTCTTCGGCCATCCGGTGTGCGGCTTTGTGCGGCCTTCATCCCGCGCGAAGGATCGCGCGTCAATAGCGCGGCGGCCAAATCCCAAGTCACGGCCAAATCCCAAGTCACGGCCGGACAATGCCGGCTGCTGAAGGTTTTCTGAAAAATCGCCATGTTTGTCTGACTGCATGCGGTGCCGCACAGACTCTGCCGGCCGCGTGCCTTAAGCTGCCGATGAATTGTCGGCAGTGTGCGGCACCGGCGGCGCCGGTGCGGCGCAATTAATGCTGGCCCATGAGGCGGCTGTAGTTTTAACCTTGGCGTGAAAATATCTCAGCCGGGTTAGACGGCAGCGGCAGCTTCGCCCCGCGGGTTAAGGCGTAAGTCCTTGAGTTTCGCGGAACTTTCCGCGTCCGCGATGGTCTGCCGCTGCGGAGAACTGGTAAATGCGTGGTCAAGGCGCACACATCGCCACAACACAGCAGGGCCTCGGAGCCTTCAGCGCGATTGACCAAGCCGTGCTGGACGCAATCCCGACGGGCTTTTGCGTCTGCCGTGCCGACGGCGCCCTGATCCGTTACAACAAGCGCGCGGCGGAGCTGTGGGGTCGCACCCCGCAGCTCGGCGACACCGGCGAATTTTCGGAAACGCATTTCCGCCGTTATACGGCGCAGGGGGTGCGGCTGCCGTTCGCCGCGACGCCGGTCGCGGTGGCGCTGCGCAGCGGCATCCCGGTGCGCGGCGTCGAGCTCTTGATCGAGCGGCCGGACGGTTCGCGAGTCTCGGTGCTTATGAACGCCGCGCCGCTGACCGACGCCGCAGGGCGCATCGACGGCGCGATCTGCAGCTTCCAGGAATTGACCGAGCGCAAACGCGCCGAAGAGGCGCTGCGCGCCAGCGAGGCTGAGCTGCAATCGGTCATTAATCGCACTCCGTTCATGCTGGTGCGCTGCGGCCGCGATCTGCGCTACCGGTTCGTCAGCGAAGCTTACGCGCATCTCATCGACCGCGGGCGCGACGAGGTCCTCGGCAAGACCGTCGATGAAGTGATTGGCGCGCGCGGTCTCAAGACACTGCAGCCCTATATCGACTTGGTTCTGGCCGGCGAGTCGGTCAACTTCGAATGCGACCTGGAATTTCCACATAGCGGGATGCGAAGACTTGCCATCGCTTACCGGCCCGAGCTCGATCCCGCCGGCGAGGTCGAGGGCTGGATCGCCTCGCTCCTCGATATTACCGAGCAGCGCAGCGGCGAAGAGGCGCGCCGGCAGCTCGCCAACATCGTCGAATCCTCCGACGACGCAATCATCAGCAAGGATCTCACCGGGCGCATCATCAGCTGGAATCCCGGGGCCGAGCGCCTGTTCGGATATTCCGCCGACGAAATGATCGGCAAGTCGATCATCACGATCATTCCCGATCATCTCAAAGGCGAGGAGCCGCAGATCCTGCAGCGCATCAGGGCGGGCGCGCGGATCGAGCACTACGAGACGACTCGGTGCTGCAAGGACGGGCGGCTGGTTGATGTTTCGCTGACCGTCTCGCCGATGCGCGATGAGCACGGCACAATCATCGGCGCATCGAAAATCGCGCGCGACGTGACGGCGCGCAAGCGCGCCGAAACTGTGGTGGCCATGCGCGCCGACGAGCAGGCGGCGCTCTATCGGTTCACCAACCGGCTTTATCGAGCGGAGTCGCTCAAGGACATCTATGATGCCGCGCTCGACGCAATTGTCGACGCCATGCACTGCACCCGCGCCTCGATCCTGCGCTGCGACACCGACGGGATCATGCGGTTCGTCGCCTGGCGCGGCCTGTCCGAGGGCTACCGGCGCGCCACCACCGGGCATTCGCCGTGGTCCCTCGACGACGCCAATCCGGAGCCGGTCTGCATCGCCGATATCGATGGCGCCGAGCTCGATCAGCCGCTCAAGAGCATCGTCAAGCAGGAAGGTATCGGCGCGCTCGCATTCATCCCGCTGATGGCCGAAGGCCGGCTGGTCGGCAAATTCATGGTCTATTACGACACGCCGCGCGCGTTCGACGGCGAAGCGCTCGAACTGGCGCTGACGCTGGCGCGCCAGCTCGGCTTCGCCATCGAACGCATGCGCGCCGAGCAGGCGCGCTTAAGCATTCAGGCCGAACTGCGCATGCTGAGCGAACGGCTCGAGGAGGAGGTCGAACGCCGTACGCTCGAGCGCGATCGCATCTGGAATGTCTCGGAAGATCTGTTGGCGGTGTCAAATTTCGAGGGCTACTTTCTGTCCATCAATCCGGCCTGGACGCGGCTCCTGGGCTGGACCGAGGACGAAATCAAATCCATGCATGTGAGCGAGTTGCGCTATCCCGAGGACTCCGCGGCCTCGATCGCCGCCCGTGCGCAGCTTGCGCATGGCGCGACCACCGTGCGCATGGAAAACCGTTTCCGGCACAAGGATGGATCTTGGCGCTGGCTGCAATGGACCATGACCGCGAGCAAGGGGCTGCTCTATGTCGCCGGCCGCCATGTCACCGCCGAGAAGGAAGCCGCCGCGGCGCTGGAACGCGCGCAGCGGCAGACCGCGCATCTGCAAAAAATGGATGCGATCGGCCAATTGACCGGCGGCGTCGCCCACGATTTCAACAATCTGTTGATGATCGTCAGCGGCCATGCCCAGAGCCTGAAGAAGCGGCTCAAGGACGCCAAGGACGTCCGCGCCTTGCAGGCAATCGAAATGGCGGCGGCACGCGGCGAGAACCTGACCCGGCAATTGCTGTCGTTCTCGCGCACGCTGCCCTTGAGCCCGACGGTGATCAATCCGGCGGAAGCGATTCACGCCATTCGCGATGTGCTGGTAGGCTCCATGCACGTCAATATTCAGTTCACGATCGAGGTGCCGAAATCGACCTGGCCGGTTCGCGTCGACAAATCCGAGCTCGAACTGGCGCTGGTGAATCTCGCCGTCAACGCCCGCGACGCCATGCCCGAGGGCGGCCGGATCACCATCGCGGCGGAGAATGTTCACGTCCGTGCCGGCGATCTGCCGGAGGACATCGGCGGTGATTTCGTGGCGTTGAGCGTGACCGATACCGGCAGCGGCATCCCGCCGGAGCTGGTGTCACGCGTCGTCGAGCCGTTCTTCACCACCAAGGCGCCGAATAAGGGCACCGGCCTCGGCCTCTCCCAGGTCTACGGCTTCGCGCGCCGATCCGACGGAACTGTCGCGATCGCAAGCGAGCTCGGCCGCGGCACCAAGGCGACCGTCTATCTGCCGCGCAGTCACGCGGCGCTGCCGACGCCGTCGCCGCCGGACGATGCCGATTATGCCACGCTCGACCGGCGCACCATTCTGGTCGTGGAAGACAATGCCGACGTGCGTCGCGTCGCGGTTTCGCTGCTCGAACAGCTCGGCTACCGCACCATCGAGGTGGAAACCGCTGCGGCCGCACTCGACATTGTCTTCTCGGGCAAACACGTCGACCTGGTGTTCAGCGACGTGGTTCTGCCCGGCGCAGCCGACGGTCTGGCTTTGGGGCGAGCGCTCGCCGAGCGTTATCCGCAGATTCCGGTGGTGCTCACGACCGGCTACACCAAGGTGTTCGACGCCGATCCCGAATTCCCGGTCCTACGCAAGCCCTATCAGATCTCGACGCTCGGACGCGTGATCCACGACGCGCTCAATCCGGTCATACCGTCGCCGTCGATGCTGGCGAGCTGACGCCGGCGCCGCGCCGCGTCTTTCCGCAGCTGCGCAAGGCGGCGCCAAGGCAGCACCACGGCAGCATCGAATGAACCGCCGCAGCCACCGTTCCGCTGCAAATTGACCCGTAGCTCGTCGTTTCAATTAAACGAAAGGAATCCAAATGGCCGCGTCTAGATTGCTTGCCACAACACAACGGGCGATTTCACCGGTTGCTGCTTTGGTGGTCGCCGCGCTTTCGGCGTTGCCCGTTCAAGCGCAGACCGTGGAGCCCAAACCGGCAGCGGAAGCGCGGGTGATCGTGATCGGCGAAGGCAGCATCACGATGGCGCCGGACTATGTCCGTCTCAGAAGCGGTGTCACCACGACTGGCAAGACGGTGAAAGAGACCAGCGACAGCAATTCGAAAGTTATCGCCGCTATGATAGCGGCGCTTGCGGACGCCGGCATCGCAAAGAAAGACGTCCAGACGTCGGAATTTTCAATCGAGCCGGTTTACACATCACCATCTTCAAAATTTTCGACGGACGGCCCGAACGGCCCGCCAAAACTCTCCGGCTTCCGCGTCGCGAACCACGTCAATGTGATCATTCGTCAGATATCGCAAGTCGCTGACATACTCGATGGTCTCGTGAAAGCCGGTGCGACCGACATTGGCAACCTCGCTTTTGTTGTGTCCGAACGCGAAAAAGCGCTCGACCAGGCGCGCGAGTCCGCGATGGCCAATGCCCGGCACAAAGCCGAGCTCTATGCGCAGGCCGCGGGTGTCACACTTGGGCGCGTCGCCTTTATCACCGAGGGCTCGGATTTGCAGCCAATTCTCCCGATGGGCGTGGCGCGGTCGAAAATGGCTTCGGCGCCGCCGGTGCCAATCGAAAGCGGCGAGGACACGCTGACGGCGCGGGTCACGGTGGGCTTCGAGATCGCACAATAATGGGCGCATGCCGGCGTCTTGCCCGCTCCGAAGCGGACCGCTATATCGGGTGCGATATCGCTGGTGGCGTCGGGTTTTTCGCCGGCGCTCCTTCGGCGAATTTGGTGGAAGTGCCTGACCTTCGCTTGGTTAGGGCGCATAGCTCAGTTGGTAGAGCAGCTGACTCTTAATCAGCGGGTCCAAGGTTCGAGTCCTTGTGCGCCCACCATTGAAGACGCGTTACAGGCGGGATGACCTATCTTGATCGCGCCAAGGGCCGATCTTCGCCCGACGACGACAGAAGTCGGTACTCGATGTCTGATTACAAATTGGGCGCGCCTACCTGCCGAGTGCCTGCCTGAGACGATGGCTGACGAGCATCGCCCGGTTCACAAACGATGGTCGCTGTTTTGGTGAGGATGGATGCCTGTCGATCAGCCGCACTGAGCCATGCTCCGCGGCGCTTATTTGCCCCGCCAGCGCGAGCACATGGAAGTTCCAGCCTTCAGTGCTTCGCGGCAAGTCCGGCGCCGGCAAACGATTGCGCCGGCAAACGATTGCATCCGTTTCATCGAACGGCCTTCTCCTTTCGCACGGTTCTATGCGAGGGAAGCCGGATATCCCGCGATCCCGCCTATGTCGGCGGCCGCACACTCTCGCGAGACTGAATGCGTTAATTGTGGCTCGCGGCATGCCGCAATCATTCAGGATGTCCGCGTACCAAAGCCGAGCGGCCCCAAATCGACTCGTAAGCCGCCCCCGGCAGGCGTACCCTCACATCATCACCGACGGCGGCCCCTGGCTACAGGCGTCGGTGGCTGAGAGACCCGTTGCGCTCCCGCCTGCAATAGGAAGGGAGCACGGCTGTGGCCCAGCAGCACATTATTCATCCGCTATTTGAGTTAAGCGCTCGCGACCCGAGTTTTCGTAGCGCGGCCAGTTCGTGGGCGGTCGAGACACGATGCGAAATGGACGGGATGGTCGCCGATACCAAAAGGATGATCGCCAGCTCCAAGGTGCTTTTGGCCGAAGCCGCTCTCATATTGGCCCAACAAACCGCTCCCCCCAAGGGAAAACGAGGCGCGTCGTCAGGCCGGACCCGTCGCTTGGTACCGTCGGATTTCGGTTGTCATCGTCAAGCCATAGCGCACAACCGCACGACTCTTGCTCCGAATATGGGCGAGCGGAATCGTCGTCGCGAAGCGCGGCATGGCCGTGGCGAGTGGCGCGACCGCGCGGCGGAAATGCGCGCGCTCTCCCTTGAAATGAAAGACTTTGAAGCCCGAACGTTGATGCTCAAGCTGGCGAACGATTACGACAAGCTCGCCGATCGGGTCGAGGATCGTGTAGCGCGCGACGCGCCAAGACCGAGCCCGACACCGAAAGTCCGCTAACGGCCAGCCGCAGAGGTCATTACAATGTCCGCTTTGGGTCTAAAGCGGACATCGGGTCGCTTTGCACCTGAGGTTTCGCCGCCGATCTGCGCTCCCGACCCCAATCAGGAGCGTAACAAATATCCCGCCTGTGTCCGTTACCGCGCCGATCTATTTCCAGTGATCCGCGTTACGCCGACAGGATGGCGACGGTCCTCTATCACTGCCCCAACACCGGCTTTCGTGTTCAGGGTTACACAGCCGATGAAACGATATCGAGCGATCACGACGGCTATGAGCCGGTGACTTGCCTTGCCTGCAAGCAAGTGCATCGTGTGAACCCAAAGACCGGCAAAGTGCTCGGCGCCGCGGATGAAAAATAAAGGCGCGGCGGCGGTGCGAACGGCCAATCGGTCGGACGTTGTTTAGCGGACGTCGTGCCAATGATCTTGATGAGTTGATTAGTTCAGGCGCGGACGGGGCCGCACGCTATAAAACGCGATCGCAACGCGTATGACGTTATTTTGTGTCGAGGGATTGCCGAAAAAAGGACGCGGCGATCAGGTCGTAGCTTTCTGCGATCCGTTCGTAACCTTCGGCGATCCCCAACATCAGAACCCTGGTATGACCGTCGATCATCCGCTCGGACATAGTGCGAGCTTCTTCGGCTCGCTTGCGCCAATAATCGGAGTTTTCTACTGGAGCGCCGTCTGCCATGACTGCCATTAAGCACCCGAGCGTCCCTGGACCATACCCCTCCTGACATCACAAGTTTGTGCAGCCTAATGACAGGAACCAGCCGTGCAATGGGGAGTTTGCGGAACCGGTGCAGGCTGAATTTGATTGCTGCGGCATCGGCCAAGTAGAACGCCGCCCTGGCTTTGCCGTCGGCGTGCTCAATGGCCGTGCGAACAAGGACCTCGAGCTGGCCAGCAAGCGATGCGCCATTCCGGGCGGGGAAAGCCTCGATGCCCCTGCCGTTGGCCCGATTCACACCCTCTGGCTGCTCTAACTTTTCGTTGAGGGCAAATCGTCAAGCGCGGATTTCTTTCAGGAAGCGGTTGGATTGCTCCGCCACCTTGTAACTCTCAACGATGCCCAGCCACTGCAGTTCCAGATCGTGTAGCTCGGCCTTCAACGCGGGATCGGCCTCGCCGCTAGCGCGTTCGCGTAACTCTGCAGCACGCGCAAGACACTTGTTGATCTTATCCAAGGTTTCGAGGGGCATTGGCGTGGTCTCCGCCTGGTCAATGGAACGCGAACAACCCTCTCTCAATCCGTGCCCAGGATCGATCAGATCGAAATCGGACCGTGTACCCGATTTCTTCACGCCGCCAGGCGAGGGTTCACCGGCGGCTGCCCCGCACGCACAATCCTCCGTGCCAGTAGCACTGACGGATTTCGTCACTCAAATTTTTCAACATGACACGACCAACCGCCAGTTTACGTTGCCAGATCGCGGAGGAGTATTTGGCGATGTTCAAGGTGCAGGAGTAGTGAGTCCTCCAGATTCCCCAAGATGGAGCGCGAAAGGGTGGCATCCACACCGTTTCGCTCTGCCTGCCGAATACGAATACGCTGTTCGGCTATGTTCCGCTCGCTGGCCACGATATGGCGGTTAATCATTGCAAGCGTGGCGTGGAGGGATTGAGCCATGCTGCGCTCCTGTATTGCCGCGCAGGCGGGAGGGCAACTGGTCTCTCAGCCATCGACGCTTGGCAGAGCCGTTGCCGGTGCTGGTTGAACTATACGCCTGGTGAGAAGGGTGAACAGCTAAATCTCGACAGCCGGGAGTTGTGACGGCGACCCCAATGTCCGCTTCGCTACAGAATCGGACCTAGTGCCAAAAGCGGACATTCATTTGATATCGAGGGTGCGCACCAACGTTCGCCTGAGGACCTCAAATATGACCGCGGTCGACCATCCAAACAACAACATACCGTTCATCGCGGTTAGAGGGCCAAGCAGCCGCCAGCGTTCCACCGGAAGCACGTCGCCATAGCCGAGGGTCGCGTAGTTCACGAA
>JBQCCX010000039.1:0-29291 GCA_051961815.1 Xanthobacteraceae bacterium | reverse complement strand
CTTCACCGAGTCCACTGCCCGTTTCAGCGAAGTCATGCACGGCATGAAGCAGATGGCGGTGGAAATGCAGCAGGAACTCGAGTCTACGCGCGAGCAATTGCGGCGCGGTGTCCTCGAACTGCCGCAGGAAACCGCCGAGAGCACGGCGCAGATGCGCCGCGTGATCGTCGATCAGATCGAAGCGCTGGCCGAACTCAACCGGATCGTCGCCCGCCACGGCCGGGCGCTGGATGCCGTCGAGCCCCTGCGCCGCGACGTCGAACCGCTTTACGCCGCCGGTGGCGGCCGCGCACAAGCCCGGCCGGTGCGGGCCGATAGCGCCACGCAGCAGCAGACGCCGCCGCGCGACATTACCGGCGCGCCGACGCGGCGCGGAGGCCCACCCACGCTCAGCCCCGTTCCCGGCGGCAAGGACGACAGCAAAACCCGCAATGGCGGCTGGCTTTCCGAACTGCTGACCCGCGCCTCCCGCGAACCAGGTCCGGCGGCCGCCCCGCCTGGCGAGACTGCGAACGCCGAGGCGGCCGCAGCGCGCGACAGCGTCGATTCGCTTGACGCGCTTTCAGTCGACATCGCCCGGATGATCGACAACGACGCGGCAGCCGACCTGTGGGAACGCTATAAACGCGGCGAGCGCGGCGCTTTCACCAAGCGCCTCTACACCGCTCAAGGGCAACGGGCGTTCGAAGAGATACGCGGCAAATACCGCTCGGACGCCGATTTTCGGCAGACCGTAGAACACTACATTCATGAGTTCGAACGGCTGCTTGATGACGTCTCGCGCGGCGAGCGCGGCCCGACCGTGGCCCGCAATTATCTGACCTCCGACACCGGCAAGGTCTACACCATGCTGGCGCACGCCGCTGGCCGGTTCGACTAGGCCGCGCAGCGTCCCGGCGGCGCCACCGGCGCACGCCGAACGCACTTGCTTGCGGTGCGATTGCGGCGCTACCGTTGGGCTCGATGAGCGCCGTTGATGCCTCGCCCACATTGCCGACCGCCGCCGATGTCGATGCGGCCGCTCGCCGGCTCGCGGGTGTCGCCCTGCACACGCCGCTTTTGACCTCGACCGCGCTCGACGCAATGACCGGCGGCCGTGTTTTTCTGAAGGCTGAGACGCTCCAGCGCACGGGTTCGTTCAAGTTTCGCGGCGCCTACAACAAACTCGCAGCAATCCCGCCCGATCAGCGGACCGGCGGCGTAGTGGCATATTCCTCCGGTAATCATGCACAAGGCGTCGCGGCAGCGGCGCAGCTTCTCGGCATGCCGTGTGTGATCGTGATGCCGCGGGACGCGCCGCGCGCCAAACGCGAGCGCACGGCGGCATTCGGCGCCGAAATCGTGCTTTACGATCGCCTGCGCGACGACCGCGAGACGATTGCGGCTGAAATCGCCGCGCGCCGCGGCGCGATCCTGGTGCCGCCCTATGATGATGCATTGATCATCGCCGGCCAGGGGACCGCGGGTCGTGAGATCGTGGACGATCTCGGCGCGATCGGTCTTGTCCCGGAAATTGTGGTCGTGACCGCCTCCGGCGGCGGACTCACTGCCGGCATCGCATTGGCGATCAAGTCGCGCGTGCCGTCCGCCCTGCTCTACACGGCCGAACCACAAGGCTTCGACGATCACGCGCGCTCATTTCGCAGCGGCCGCCGCGAGGAGAATGCCAGCCTGACCGGCACGATTTGCGACGCGCTGATGGCGCGCATGCCAGGCAAGCTCACTTTTGCGATCAATCACTCGCTGGTCGGGGCCGGCGTCGCGGTGAGCGACAATGAAGTCGCCGCGGCCGTCGCTTTTGCTTTCGCCGAATTGAAGCTGGTGGTCGAGCCGGGCGGCGCAGTCGCGCTGGCGGCGGTGATGCACGGCAAAGTCGATGTCGCGAATAAGGTTGCTGTCGCCGTTCTGTCCGGCGGCAATGTCGATCCCGAGGTCTTTTCGCGGCTCGTCGCTTGACCGCTACCGCGGCTTAAGCTCCCGCTCCCGGCATGAAGCAGCGAATCTGAGTTGAGCCATCGGCATCGCGATACGGCCAAACCACCGCCGGGCCGAAGCGATTGGGCTCGGTGATCAGCGCTGACTCCGGGACCACGACCCACTGTCCGTCGACCCGGACGCGATAACGCCCGTCCTGGCTGTCCCAATCGACATTCTCGACTTTGACGCCATCAGCGAACGAGCAGCACAGACCTTTTTTGCTGGCAAGCTGGTCGAACCAGGGTTTCAGGGGAGAGGCCGCGTAGCGTCCGTCGTCGCGCGCCGAGACGCCGGCAGCCGACACAAACATGCACAACGCCACTGAAATCAAAGCAAAAGCGGTAAGCCTGTGCATAGCTGGCCTCCAGATGATCGCATAACGGACCTCACATCAGGGCCCGGCAGACCCGGAGAACTCAGCACATCGCCTGCACCTCGCCTGAACTGTGTTGCTGACTAATTGTGAAAACGTTGCAGCAACTTGAGCGCTGTGTTTGACACGCGACAATTCGAGCACTCGAGTCTTTCAATGACAGCTAAACGCGAACCGCCGCCAAAGTTTCCCGCCGCAACGCAGGCGCTGGCACACGAGGCGATGAGCTATTGCTCAATCACGCGACACACCGATCGGTGTTTTCGCCGATCTGTCGCTGTCGGAGAATGCAAATTTTAAAGCGGGCGGCCGCTTCCGTTGTAAGCCGCCGCCATGCGCAAGGCCTCGTCATCCACAACGTCAGGCCGTGCAGTCTCGTCCGACTCGAACGCAACGCGCCGAACGTTGCCATCCCCTCTTGAGCGACTCACCAAGTATAAGGCAGAGCGGCTCAACCGAACAGTCGCGTCGTCAGCGAAGCTGTGCAATCGTGCGAAAATCACGCCGCGTTTTCGTCAAAATCCCGAGCCGCTCACGACTCACCCCCACAACACCGGCTCGGCCGGATAAACCGTACTGTTTACATAGCGCAGCCCGTGCGGGCGATCGTGAGCAAGAAGGAGCGGCCCGTCCAAGTCGACGACGCGAGCTTGCTGCGCCACAAGCATTGCCGGCGCCATGGCAAGCGATGTCGCCACCATGCATCCGACCATGATGCCGAAGCCGCGCCGCTCGGCTTCCGCGGCGAGCGCGAGCGCCTCGGTCAAGCCTCCGGCTTTGTCAAGCTTGACGTTGATTGCGTCATATTTGCCGCTGATCGCATCGAGCGAAGCGCGATCGTGGACGCTCTCGTCGGCGCAGACCGGAATCGGCCGTCTGATCCGCGCCAGCGCCGCATCGCGGCCCTGCGGCAACGGTTGCTCGATCAGCGTCACGCCGGCCTGCGCGCAGGCGGCAAGATTGCGCTCAAGCTCGTGTTCGCTCCATCCCTCGTTGGCGTCGACAATGAGTTCGGCCGCCGGCGCGGCAACCCGTACGGCGGCAATGCGCCCGGCGTCGTCACCGCCGCCGCCGAGTTTTACTTTGAGCAATGGCCGGCTTGCGGCGCTTGCCGCCGCCTCTGCCATGGCCTGTGGCGTATCGAGCGAGACGGTATAGGCGGTCACCACCGGTTTTGGCGCCGGCAGCGCCGCCAAATTATAAGCGGATCGGCCGCCTTGTTTCGACTCAATATCCCAAAACGCACAGTCCAGCGCATTGCGCGCCGCGCCGGCCCGCATCGCGCTCTGCAGGGCGGCGCGGTCGAGCCCGTTGCGCAGCGCAGGGCCCATCGCCTTGATCGCCGCGGCGACACCTTCCGGCGTTTCGCCATAGCGCAGATACGGAACCCCCTCGCCGCGGCCGCGGTGCTCGCCGCGCTGAAGCTCTGCGATCACGACCACGGCTTCGGTCTTGCTGCCGCGGCTGATCGTGAAGGCGCGCGCCAGCGGCCAGCGCTCGATGCGAACGGTCAAATTCATGCGATGGATTATACGCGCCTGCGGGCCCGACCGGCGAGCGCCCGCAACTTCCGTGGCGCTCAGCCCTCGCGAGCCGACCCGCTCAGGCCGCGATCCCGGCGCGCTGCTCGAAGGCCGAGAGCGGCTCGTCCTCCTCGTCGACCGGCGGCGGCAGCTCGGCGTGCTCCGACCAGGTGATGATTTCGAAACGGCCGTCGGCGTGCTCGGCCAGCGCGGTGCAACTTTCGACCCAGTCACCGCAATTCATGTAGCGAATGCCGAAATTCTCATGAATCGCCGCGTGGTGAATATGGCCGCAGATCACGCCATCGACGCGACGACGCCGCGCTTCTTCGGCCAAGGTCTGCTCGAATGCGCCGATATAGTTCACCGCGTTCTTGACCTTGTGTTTGGCCCATTGCGACAGTGACCAATAGCGGAAACCGAGTCGGCGGCGAACGGCATTGAAATAACGATTGACGAAGATCGCAAAGTCGTAAGCGGTGTCCCCGAGAAGCGCCAGCCAGCGCGCATGCTTGACCACCATGTCGAATACGTCGCCGTGCACCACGAGATAGCGCCGCGCATCGGCGGCTTCATGGATGGCGGTCTCGACGACTTCGATGCCGCCGAAATGTGTTCCATAGTAGTCGCGCAGAAACTCGTCGTGGTTGCCGGGCAAATAAATGATTCGTGAACCCTTGCGCGCCTTGCGCAGGAGTTTCTGCACGACGTCGTTATGATGTTGCGGCCAGAACCAGCCGGAGCGCAGCTGCCAGCCGTCGACGATATCGCCGACCAGATAAATGGTCTCGGCATCGTGATAACGCAAAAACTGAAGAAGCTGTCCGGCCTGGCAGCCGCGAGCGCCGAGATGTACGTCCGAGATAAACAGAGTGCGGAATTTTGTTGTACCCTGCTCGGATGTCACCGACCGAATTCTCGCGCGTGGTTTCAAATCGAATCGAGCTTATAGAGTCGCTCCATTGCAGAAGCATGACAGCAGTCGTTAATGCGTTGGCCCTCAATCGTTAACGCGCGTTATCAGCTTCGCTGAGTCCGGCTGTCGGGCGTCAGGAATCACGAGCGCGGCGAGTCACAAGCCTGGCGAGTCACAAGCCTGTCATGGCGTCTCACTACCACTCGCCGCGATGGCTATCCCGATTCTCATTGCCGCGATCTTCTGCAGTCTCTTTGTTGCGGTTCAGATCGCCAGCATTGCAATCGCAATGGTCAGATTGTGCCGCAAGGCGCCGGCTCAGTTCGGCGACTACCCGCCGGTCAGCCTGGTGCGTCCGCTCTGCGGACTCGACAATTTCGCCGCCGAGACACTGCGCTCCACATTCGAGCTCGATCACCCGCGTTGCGAAATATTATTTTGTGTCGCCGCCGCAAACGATCCGGTCGTGCCGCTGGTCAAGGATTTAATGGCCGCCTACCCGGAGGTCGACGCGCGCTTATTGATCGGCGATGACCGTCTCAGCCCCAATCCCAAACTCAACAACGTCGTCAAGGGCTGGCGCGCCGCCACGCAGGATTGGATCGTCATCGCCGACAGCAATGTGCTGATGCCGCGCGACTATATCGGCCGCTTGTTCGCCAGTTGGCGCGCCGATACCGGACTTGTCGCCTCGCCGCCGATCGGCTCGCACCCGCGGGGATTTTGGGCCGAGATCGAATGCGCTTTCCTCAACACCTATCAAGCGCGTTGGCAATATATCGTCGATGCTATCGGCAATGGCTTCGCCCAGGGCAAAACCATGCTGTGGCGGCGCGCCGATCTCGAGCGCGCCGGCGGCATCGAGGCGCTCGGCCGGGAAGTCGCGGAAGATGCCGCGGCCACCAAAATTGTGCGTGGGGCGGGACTCCATGTACGGCTGGTGGACCGTCCGCTGGCGCAACCGCTCGGCCGGCGCAGCGCCAGCGAGGTCTGGAATCGTCAATTGCGTTGGGCGCGGCTGCGCCGCGCCCGCGTTTTGATTTATTTCCTGCCCGAAATTCTCTCCGGCGGCGTGCTGCCGATGCTGTGCGCGGCCATCTTGGCTCACGCTCGGGGCTGGCCGGAATTGCCGCTGGTCGCAATCTTCGCGCTGTCTTGGTACGGCAGCGAAATGCTGCTCGCGGCCACCTGCCGGTGGCATGTCTCGCCATTCCACCCGCTCTATGGATTGCTCCGCGATCTCATGCTGCCCGCACTGTTCATCGCCGCACTGCGCGGCAATGATTTCGTCTGGCGCGGCAACGCCATGCAGGTGGAGCGCATGCGGCCGATGCAAGTGCCGGCCCCGTTGCGGCCGCGTCTGCAGGAGCTCGCAGCGATCGGTCGAAAACGCCTGCGAGCATTGCGGCCGCGAGCGTCTTGAAAGCCGCGACCTAATGCGGCCGGCGCGCTTCGCGCGCCGCGAGGTCAGCAATAGCCTGGATGGTCGCCGCATCCCCCGGAAAGTCGGCCGCGATCCAGGCCTGCTCGGCCGCCCGCATCGCCGCACCCAAAGCCGGACCTGCGGCAAGGCCCCGAGCCATGAAATCGGCGGCCTTGAGCGGAAATTCCGGCGCATTCCAGGTCCGCGGCAGTTCCGCCAGCGCGCGCCAGGCGGGATCCGCCGCGCCCGCAGAAGAACGCGACCACGCCACGAGGACTTGGTCGACGAAATGCCGGGCACCGAGGTGATAAAGCCGCGCACGCGCCGGCATGCCCCCCAGCGCGGGCGTCACCTGCCACCATCGCTCCAGCGCGATCAATCTCTCGGCCTCGGCATTGGATAGCCGCAGCCGCTGCGCAATCCGCTCCGCGTCTTCGGCAACCCGCACGGCAAGCGCGCCGAGGCGCCGCACCGCATCGGATTCTATTGCGGCAGCCGCCTCGACTTTCACCATGTTTTCGAAGCTCGCCAATAGCGCGATCCCACCGAGGACATTGCCGAGCAAACCGATCTCGGACATCAGCGCGAGCGTCGGCGTGGCGTGCGGCGCGAGCAACAATTTCAATAATTCGCTTCTTATCCGTTCCCGTGACAGCTGCTCGATTCCGGCCAGTCCGCGAATGCAAGCCTGCAATCCATCGGCATCGGGCGTCCCCACGCCATACCAGGCGTGAAAGCGGAAGAAGCGAAGGATGCGCAGAAAATCTTCGGCGATGCGCTGCGCCGGATCGCCAATGAAGCGAACCCGGTGAACGGCGAGGTCGGCAACGCCCCCGACATAATCGTGCAACCGGCCGTCTGCTGAAAGCGACAGCGCGTTAATCGTGAAATCGCGCCGCGCGGCATCCGCGAGCCAGTCCCGGCCGAAGACGACCCTGGCTTTGCGGCCAAATGTTTCGACATCGCGCCGCAGCGTGGTCACTTCGAATGCTTTGCCGGCAATCAAGACGGTAACAGTGCCATGGTCGATGCCGGTAGGAACGGTCTTCCAGCCTGCGGCTTCGACGCGCCGCACCACCTCATCGGGTGGGGCCGTGGTCGCAATATCAATTTCCTGGACCGGCAAGCGCAGCAACGCGTTGCGCACGGCGCCGCCGACGATCCGCGCTTCTTCCCCGCTGCCATCGAGCACTTTGAGGAGCGGCGCCGCCTCGCCGCGCACGAGCCAGCCGGCGTCGTCCAGAGATTGAAGCTCGCTCACCGCGTCGTCCCCGGCACGAACTTGCCGTTTTCAATATGCGCTGGAATGTAAGTCGAGCCTGGCGGGGCGCCGGAAAACTGCGCGAACAAGACAAAGCTGCCGAGCATCAGAACAAAGCCCGCGATCCCCAGCGCAGCGAGGCGGCGGATGCTCCAAGCCGATGGCTGCAGCATGCCTTTGCGCGTCACGACAAGCAGGGCGGCATAAATGACGAACGGCGCAATGAACAATCCGATCTCAATCAATATCGGCCGGATCATGCGCCATAAACCCGCTCATAGAGGTTTCGCAGAATACCCGCGGTGATGCCCCAAATGTAGCGGTTCTGATAAGGGATGGCATAATAATCCCGGGCAAAACCGTTCCAGTCGCGCGTTTTGCGCTGGTGATTGGCGGGCGTCATCACAAATTGCAGCGGCACTTCGAAGGTTTCCGTCACTTCCTGCGGATTGGGCGCCAAGGTGAAATCCGCCCTCACCCGAGCCACGGTCGGGAGAATGCGAAACCCGGAGAAAGTCAGATAAAGGTCGAGATAGCCGATCGGCTCGATCAGTGTTGGCGCAAGACCGGTTTCTTCGCGCGCCTCGCGCAATGCCGCCGCGACCGGGCTTTCGTCTGCCGGGTCGATCTTGCCGCCTGGAAAGGCGACCTGGCCGGCATGGCTCGCAAGCTCCGCAGTCCGCAATGTGAGAAGCACGGTCGGTTCGCGACGGTCGATGATCGGAACGAGCACCGCGGCGGGGCGGGTCGCCTTGACGCCGGCACGCAGCCAAATGTCCGGATTGAGATCGAGATCGCCACGCGCTCCCGCGGCGGCCGGATCGGTCAGACCCGGCGGCACGGCGAGCGTGAGCCGCTCGCGCGCGCGATCGAAGAAATCGCCGACTGCGGCGATGTTCGCGCTGTCGGCTTGCTCCTTCACGCCAAGTCCTTCACCTGATCGGCCGGCGCCATCGGGAAAAATGCGCCCATGGATATGACGCCAAACATCGCCTGCTCGGCGATGGTGCGCTCTTCGCCGAGCGCGACAAGATCAAAGAACAGCGACCGTGTCACCTTGGCCCACAAGCCGCGGCGCACATGCAGATACGGTTTCAAGCCGCCGGTCCCCCGCTCGGGCTCGAAGCGCAATTCATGCGCCGATCCGCAGGCGATCCACTCATCGACATTGGTCCGAAAATTGAGCACCGGTCCGGCATCGCCGCTTGCCACTTGCAGCTCGACGGCGACAAACGGCGCGTCATCCACTTGGATACCGCATTTCTCCACCGGCGTGACCAGGAAGTAGTCGTCGCCTTCACGCTTGAGTACGGAAGCGAACAACTTGACCAGCGCCGGACGGCCAATCGGCGTCTTGAGATAGTACCAGGTGCCATCCGCCGCGATGCGCATATCAAGGTTACCGCAGAATGGCGGGTCCCATAACTCAACCGGGGGCGGCCCGCGGCCCGCTTCCGCTAGCGCTCCTGTGATCGAGTCCAGGCCGAATTGCCCTTCCTTCGCCATGGTTTGCCGTGACTTTGACTGCTCAGGACATTGGCGGTGGCAAGGTCAGTGTGGCTTCGACTTTGCCCATCGCCGTTGGGACAGCAGCTAAACCTCAGTTGTGTTCCGGCGGCGTACGAATCAGCGCAAAATCTGCACCGGGCGGATGGCGCATATGTTGCATCTCATACAGCCGAAAGCGGCTACAAATGCGTTGTTATGCATTCATGTGACGTGAATCTGATCCGATACAACGCTTAAAAGCAAGGAGTTGGCCATGTCCGCTGCTGGCGGAGAAGGGCTCGAAAAGATCGAAGACATGATCGTGCGGGCAGCGGAATCGACTGCGGCACATGTGCGCGCCGCCAAGGCAGCCATCGGCACGGTCATTTTCGGTCAGGACAAGGTCCTCGAGCAGGCGCTTGTGACCATACTGTCCGGCGGCCATGCCCTGCTCCTTGGTGTACCGGGTTTGGCGAAGACGAAGCTCGTCGACACGATGGGCACCGTGCTCGGCCTTGACGCGCGGCGAATTCAGTTCACGCCCGATCTCATGCCTTCGGACATTCTCGGTACCGAAGTCCTGGAGGAGAGCCAGACCGGCAAACGCAGCTTTCGCTTCATCTCCGGCCCGGTATTCGCGCAGCTTCTGATGGCCGACGAGATCAATCGCGCCAGCCCGCGCACCCAATCGGCGCTGTTACAGGCGATGCAGGAGCAGCATGTGACCGTCGCCGGCACTCGACACGATTTGCCGAAACCATTCCATGTGCTCGCCACGCAAAACCCGCTCGAGCAGGAAGGCACCTATCCGTTGCCGGAAGCCCAGCTTGATCGCTTTCTGATGGAAATCGATGTTGACTATCCCGACCGCGACGCCGAGCGGCGTATTCTGTTTGAAACTACCGGCTCGGAAGAAACCCGGCCCAAGCCGGCGATGACGGCTGACGATTTGATGGCGGCGCAGCGCCTGGTGCGCCGGCTTCCGGTCGGCGATTCCGTCGTCGAGGCCATTCTGGCGCTGGTACGATCCGCGCGTCCGGGCGCCGATGGCGGCGATGCGAAATTGATTGCCTGGGGGCCGAGCCCGCGCGCAAGCCAGGCGCTGATGCTCGCGGTGCGCGCCCGTGCCTTGCTCGATGCCCGGCTCGCTCCTTCCATCGACGACGTTGTCGAACTCGCCGAACCCATTCTCAAGCACAGGATGGCGCTAACATTTACGGCGCGCGCGGAGGGCGAAACCATCGAAGCCGTCATCGGACGACTTAAGGCTCGGATCGGATAGCCGATGGCAACGGAGACCTCGTCTCCACTTTCGCGCGCGCCACAGCGCACATACCCCGACGGTGCGGCGGTCGCCCGAGCGTCCGGCGAAGGCCGCACGCTGGCCGCAAGCATGCCGCGGCTCATTCTGGAAGCCCGCCGCGTCGCGGCGACAGTGATTCATGGCTTGCACGGACGCCGCCGCGCCGGGCCAGGCGAGAATTTCTGGCAATATCGCCGTTTTGTCTCGGGCGAGCCAGCATCACGAGTCGATTGGCGCCGTTCGGCGCGCGATGACCATCTGTATGTGCGCGAGCAGGAGTGGGAGGCGGCGCATACGGTCTGGATCTGGCCCGATCGCTCGCCCTCGATGCATTTTACCTCCTCGCTTGCACGCGACAGCAAGCTCTATCGGACACTCGTTATCGCGCTCGCCCTTGCCGAAGTTTTGGTCGAAGGCGGTGAGCGCGTCGGAATTCCGGGTTTGACGCGACCGACGGGCAGCCGCAACGTTATCGAGCGGATTGCCCAAGCCATTGTCGTGGACCACGACGAGCGCACCAGCCTGCCGCCGAATTTCGCGCCCTCCCCGCTCGCCGAGGTGGTTTTGCTCTCGGATCTGTGGAGCGATATTGCCGACGTACGGCGGACCATCGCCCAGCTCTCTGGCGGCGGGACCCAAGGCCATATCGTGCAGATCGTGGACCCGGCCGAGGAGACGTTTCCCTATTGGGGGCGCATCGAATTCATCGAGCCTGAAGACGGCAGACGGATCACCGCGGGACGCGCCGAGAACTGGCGCACCGATTACGCCGCGCAAATCGCCCAGCACCGCGCCGCCATTCGCAGCGAGAGCGACCGGCTCGGCTGGAGCTTCAGCATCCACCGCACCGACCGGGCCGCCACCGAGCTTCTGCTCGCGTTGCATGCCCGCATCGGCACTGGCGCAGTCTACGATCGCATGCAAGTGCAGGCATCCCCACGATCGGCGGTGCCAGCATGATGAGCGCTCTTTCGCTCGGCTTTACTCAGCCGCTCGTGCTCACAGGCCTGCTTACCTTGCCGGCGCTGTGGTGGTTGTTGCGGCTAATCCCGCCGCGTCCGCGTCGCATCGACTTTCCCCCGACCCGGCTTTTGTTTGCGATCGCGCCGCGGGAGGAAACGCCGGCGCGCACGCCATGGTGGCTCACGGTGCTGCGCCTCGCGCTTGCCGCGACGATCATTATCGCCGCCGCCGGTCCGCTTTGGCATCCGCCGCTGGCGGCGACCAAGACGCAAGCGCCGCTTGCGATCCTGCTTGACGACGGCTGGACGGCGGCGAGCACGTGGGAGGCGCGGCTACGCACCGCCGACGACATCATCATGCGGGCGGCCGATGACCGCCGTGCAGTGGCGCTGGTGCCCCTGTCGCAGGGATCGCGCGATATTTCGCTTGAGACCGCCGAATCGGCGCGGGTGCGGATGCAGCAGATCAAGCCGGTTTCATATCGCCTGGACCGCGCCGAGATGCTGCCATCGCTATCGCGCTTTCTATCGAGCAATCCCGAAATCGAACTGGTCTGGCTTTCTGATGGAATCGATCTCGGCAATGGCGCCGCCTTCGTCAGCGGCCTGGAGCAAACAATCGGTCAGCATCCGCTCACCATCGTGACCGGCGGGGTCCCGCAGCCGCGGGCGCTCAACGGCGCGGAGAATGCCGCGGGCGCGTTGGCGGTAAAGGTCTTGCGCGCAACCGGCGGCGGCAACGACAGCGGAACGGTGCGGGCGCTCGATCTGAAGGGACTGCCGCTGGGCGAAGCGCAATTTACTTTCAATCCTGCCGATCTCGAGACCGGAGCGCGTTTTGAACTGCCGGTCGAATTACGCAATGAGATCGCGCGGCTGGAAATTGCCGCCGAACGATCTGCGGGCGCGGTCCAGCTTTTGGATAAACGCTCGCGCCGCCGCACTGTCGGTATCGTCTCGGGCGCGAACGCCGACGTCGCCGAGCCGCTACTGTCGTCAAGCTACTACCTGCAGCGCGCGCTCGAGCCGTTCGCCGATGTGCGCCTTACGCAAGGGGAATCGCCGGCCGACGCGGTGACGCATTTTATTGACCAGAACCTGCCGATGCTGGTCCTCGCCGATGTCGGCAATGTCGGCGACGCGCATGATCGCCTTGCCCATTGGATCGAAGACGGCGGCGTTCTGGTGCGGTTCGCAGGTCCGCGGCTTGCGGCATCCGAGGATGATCTTGTGCCGGTCCGGTTGCGCCGCGGCGGCCGCGTTCTCGGCGGCAGCCTGAGCTGGGACAAGCCGCAGCCGCTGGCTACATTCTCGCGCGAGGGCCCGTTCGCCGGACTGCCGGTGCCCAATGACGTGACCGTCACCCGCCAAGTCCTGGCCGAGCCGGATGCGACGCTCGGCGACAGCACCTGGGCGACGCTCGCCGACGGCACGCCGCTGGTCACTGCGGCGCATCGCGGCAAGGGCCTGCTCGTGCTGTTTCATGTTACCGGCGACACGCGCTGGTCTGACCTGCCGCTGTCCGGCGCCTTTGTCGATATGCTCAAGCGGATTGTCGCGCTCTCCGGCACGACGGTCGCGACCGAAGGCAACGCCGCCTCGCGCAAGAATCCGCGCACCATGGCCGCGCCGAGCCACATCCTGGACGGCTTCGGCACCTTTGTCGCGCCGCCCCCGACCGCACGGCCGGTAGCGGAAGATTTTGTCGGTAGCGCAACGCGAGAGCATCCGCCGGGATTTTATGGCCCGGCCGACAATCTTCTGGCCGTTAACACTTTAACCGGCGGCGACCGCCTCGCCGCGCTGGATTTCTCGCCGCTGGGCAATGCCAGTCGCGAAGTCTATCGCACCAGCGAACCGCAGGATTTGCGCGGACCGGTTTTGCTCGCGGCCATCGCTTTGCTGCTGCTCGATTCGATCGTCGTCCTGTTCCTGGGCGGCGGCATACAGCGTCTGCTGCCACGTCGCGTGCCGGCGGCATCGGCGGCGCTTCTCGTCGCCGCCACTGTCGCACTCAGCTACGCGAGCGCTTATGCCCAACAAGCCGCGACGAATGCGCCGCAATCGGCGCTCGAGACCAAGCTTGCCTACGTGATCACCGGCAATGCCGAAGTGGACGCTATCAGCAAAGCCGGGCTTTCCGGACTGACGCTGTTTCTCGCACAGCGCACCGCGCTCGAGCCCGGCGATCCGATCGGGCTCGACATCGCGCACGACGAGCTTGTGTTTTATCCGCTGATCTATTGGCCAATTGTGCCTGGTGCGGCGCGGCCCTCCGATGCCGTGCTCAAGCGCATCGATGCTTACATGAAAGACGGCGGCACCGTGCTGTTCGACACCCGCGACGCGGTCGTCGCGCCGGCGGGCCAGGGCGGTGAAACCCGCAGTCCGGGGATGCTCGAACTGCGGAAAATCCTCTCCTCGCTCGATATTCCCGAACTCGAGCCGGTCCCGCGCGATCACGTTTTGACCAAAACGTTTTATCTGCTGCGCGACTTTCCCGGCCGCTTTGACGGCGGCCAGCTCTGGGTTGAGGCCTTGCCGTCGGAAAGCGAGCAGGAAGCCGCGGGCCGCCCTGCGCGTGGCGGCGACGGCGTGTCGTCAATCATCATCACCTCGAATGATTTCGCCGGCGCCTGGGCGACGCGGCCAGACGGCCAACCGATGTTGCCGATGGTCGACGGACAGCCACGCCAGCGCGAGCTCGCGTTTCGCGCCGGCGTGAACATCGTGATGTATACGCTGACCGGCAATTACAAAGCCGATCAGGTCCACGTGCCGGCGCTGCTTGAGCGCCTGGGCCAATAAGGTCGGTCGGAGAGGATCGTGAACATCGGTATTGCGTTCGCTCCTCTAGTCGCCACGCAGATCCTGTGGGTCGTCATCGCCGCAGCTGCCCTGTTGGCGCTCGTTCTGTTTGCATCGCGCAGCCGCGGCGCCGCCGTGCGCAGCATCGCCTTGGCTTTGATCGCGCTGGCGCTGGCCAATCCATCGGTCACGCGCGAAGATCGCGATCCGCTGACCTCCGTGGCTGTGGTCGTCATCGATAAAAGCCCGAGCCAGAATTTCGGCGACCGCCTGCAGCAAACCGAAGCCGCCCGGGCGAAGATCGTGGAAACGCTGCACCGGATTCCGGGTTTGGAGGTGCGCGTGATCGAAGCCGGAGAAGCCGACGGCGAGACCGACGGCACGCGGTTGTTCACGGCGCTTAATTCCACGCTCGCCGATGTTCCTTCCGATCGATTTGCCGGCGTGATCATGATCACCGATGGCCGGGTGCATGACGTACCGGCGGACGCTGCATCACTGGGATTTTCCGCGCCTGTGCACGCGCTCGTCACCGGTCACCCGGACGAACGCGACCGCCGCGTCGCGCTGATCACGGCGCCGCGCTTTGGTATCGTTGGCCAGCCGCAGACGATCACCTATCGGGTGGAGGACCAGGGCGGCCGCGAAAGCACTGCGCAGGTGACCGTGCGGCGCGACGGCGACCTCGTCGAGACACGCAGCGTCCCGGTCGGGACTGCACAGAGCGTTACCGTGCCGATTCCTCACGGCGGACAAAACATCGTCGAGATCGAGGCATCACCCCTTCCAGGCGAACTCACGCAGGTCAACAATCGCGTGGTCGTGAGCATTGATGGCGTGCGCGACAAGCTGCGCGTTCTCCTCGTCTCCGGCGAACCTCACGCCGGCGAGCGGACCTGGCGCAACCTGCTCAAATCCGACCCCTCGGTCGATCTGGTGCACTTCACCATTCTGCGTCCGCCGGAAAAGCAGGACGGCACGCCGATCAACGAACTGTCGCTCATCGCATTCCCCACGCGCGAGCTGTTTCAGCAAAAGATCGACGATTTCCAGCTCATCATCTTCGACCGGTATGCGCGCCAAGGTGTCCTCCCGATCATCTATTTCGACAACATCACCCGCTATGTCCGCGACGGCGGCGCGGTGCTGGTTGCCGCCGGCCCCGATTATGCGAGCTCGACCAGCATCTGGCGCACGCCGCTTGACGCGATCTTGCCGGCCGAGCCGAGCGGCAATGTCACCAATCAGGCATTCCGTCCGGAGCTCACCGATCTCGGCCAGCGTCATCCGGTCACCCGCGGCCTTGACGGGTCTGAAAACAAGCCGCCGCACTGGAGCGAATGGTTTCGCGTTGTCGACACCCGCAGCGCAACCGGCACCACGATCATGCAGGGGCCGGAAGCAAAACCGCTGCTCGTCCTCTCACGTGAGGGCGAAGGTCGTGTCGCGTTGCTCTTGTCGGATCACATCTGGCTTTGGGCGCGCGGCTTCGAGGGCGGCGGTCCGCATCTCGATCTGTTACGCCGCCTGTCGCATTGGCTGATGAAAGAGCCCGACCTGGAAGAGGAAGCGCTGCGGCTTAGCGTCAGCGGTCACGATCTTCTGGTGCACCGGCAAACCATGGCCGATCAAGTCGCAGACGTGACGGTGACCTCGCCTTCGAGTGCAACACGGACGGTTATGCTCGACCGCAAAAAGCCCGGCGTCTGGGAATCGACCCTGAGCGCCAACGAGCTCGGCCTGTGGCGTGCCAGCGATGGCAAGCTCAACGCTCTGATCAATGTCGGTCCGGCAAATCCGCGCGAATATGCCGAGGTAACCTCAACCACGCAGGTGCTGGCGCCGCTGGTCAATGCAACCGGCGGCGACGCGCGGCGGCTCGACGACGGCGGCGGATTGAATGTGCCGCGCATCCTGCCGGTGCGCCTGGCTGATATTTACAAGGGTGACGATTGGCTCGGCCTGAAAATGAGCAATGCCAGCGTCGTCCGCGGTGTCGGCGTTCTGCCGGTCTTCGCCGGCCTGCTCGGCTTGCTCCTGCTGCTCGGTAGCCTCGCCGGCACTTGGGTGCGCGAGGGCCGCTAGCCACTCAGTCCGGCCGTATTGGGCCGGATACGCCTTCGAAAGCGCCTTCGGCCAGTTCCGCAAGCAACAAACGGGCCGGATCGACCGGACCGGGCATGATCGCGCGTCCGCGCGGAATGCGTTTGAAGCCGCACTTCTCATAATACGCTTCGTCGCCGACCAGAACGACGAGGCGATGCCCTTTGTCCTTCGCCTCTTTGAGCGCGCGTTCGATCAAGGCTTGCCCGACACCGCGATCGCGAAATGCCGGCTCGACTGTGACCGGACCGAGCAACAGCCCCTTGGCCTCGCCGATGCGAATAGGCGAAAGCCAGACCGAGCCAATCAGTAGAGTGCCGATGCGCGCCGTGAACGACAGTTCACGGATGTGGTCGGCCTGCTCGCGCAGCCGGTATGCCGTCTTGGCGTGGCGCCCCGGGCCGAAAGTACGTTCGTGCAGGCGCTCGATCGCGACCGCGTCGTCCGCCGCCTCGGGCTGGATGCTCACCGAAATGTCATTCATCGCGACGCCGCCTAGCATTCCGCTTCGCTAAGGTCCAGTTATCACGGCGGGCTATCGCGATCGCCGATAGCCATTACATTGCTTGTTGAGAATTGGAGAGACCGATGGGTTTGCTCGTTAACGGCGCCTGGCAAGAAGACATTTCCCGCACCAAAGAAGGCCGTTTTATCAGGCCAGCGCCGGTTTTCCGTAATTTCGTGACGCGCGACGGCCGTCCAGGTCCCTCGGGACGCGGTGGTTTTGCCGCCGAACCCGGGCGCTATCACCTCTACGTTTCGCTCGCCTGCCCATGGGCCCACCGCACCCTGATCTTCCGCGCGTTAAAGAAGCTAGAACCGGTCATTTCGGTCTCAATCACGCAACCGCTCTATGGCAAGACCGGCTGGGAGTTCGGCAGCGCGGCGGCCGGCACGCACGCTAGCGTAAACGGCAAGCCAACCCTGGCGGAGATCTATCTCATCGCCGATCCGCAGTATACCGGCCGGGTTTCGGTGCCGGTGCTATGGGACAAGCAACAGCGAACGATCGTCAACAATGAATCATCCGAGATCATTCGCATGCTCAATTCGGCGTTCGACGCCTTCACCGATGTGCGCACCGATTACTATCCCGCCGCACTGCGCGGCGAAATCGATGCCATCAACGAGATCATCTATCCCAACATCAACAACGGCGTTTATCGCGCCGGTTTCGCAACCAGCCAGGAAGCCTATCAGGAAGCCGCCCGTGGTATTTTCGAGACGCTCGACCAGATCGAGGCGCGGCTGTCGCGCCAGCGCTATTTAGCGGGAACGCAGACGACCGAGGCGGACTGGCGGCTATTTACGACGCTGGTGCGGTTCGACAGCGTCTACTACAGCCACTTCAAGTGCAATCTGCGGCGGATCGCCGACTATGCCAATCTGTGGAATTACACACGCGAACTTTATCAGATCCCGGGTATCGCCGAGACCGTGAGCATCGACCACATCAAGCGGCACTACTATGGCAGCCAACGGCAGGTGAATCCGACCGGCATAGTGCCCATCGGGCCCGCAATCGACTTTGCCGCGCCGCATGACCGCAATCGTTTCGGCTGAGATTTCTCGACGCCGGTTGCATCCTCGACGTTTGCGGGCGGCCGGCTGCGGTTGCCGGCGGTCACCAGGTTGCGGACGTGGCGCGGCCGGTCAGAACCTCCGCAATACGCTCCCGCGTCGCGCGTGACGTGTCAGGCGGCAAATCTCGCGCAGCAAAAAAACCGTGTGCGACGATTTCGTGATTGGGTCGCGGTGGCGCCGGCTGCGCAAACGACCGCACTACATAAAGCGCAACATGGTCGCGCGATGACATGTGACGATTGAAATAGATTGCATGCAAAACCGGTGTGGCGTTCAACTCGATATTGCCTTCTTCGCGTAATTCGCGCGCCAGCGCGTCGAGCAGTGTCTCGCCCTTCTCGACGCCGCCACCCGGCAAATGCCAACCGGCGACATAGGAGTGCTTGACCAGGAACACCCGGCCGTCACCGTCCAGAACGAGGCCGCGCACACCGACGGTCAGCCCTCGGGAGAATCGCCAATAAGCGTGGAAAAGCGCGCGCATAAGCGGCTCCAACCGGCGGCGGACGAGACTGAAGGCCATGGTGCGATCCGGGCTGGCTTCATCAATTAGAATGGCTCTAAAATAACTGACCATTCGTCAAAACACATTGCCCGCGGGGAAATCCCTTGAAACGCTTTGCCGATCTCAATGAGCAGGAAATTCTCGCGCTCGCCATATCCAATGAGGACGAGGACAGCCGGATTTACCGCTCGTTCGCCGACCGGCTGCGCGGCAGTTATGCCGACACCGCCGAAATGTACGACAAAATGGCGGTCGAAGAGATCAACCATCGCGACATGCTGCTTGAGCTCCATCGCAAGAAATTCGGCGACTTCATGCCGCTGATCCGCCGCCAGGACGTGAAGGGCTTTGTCGCCCGCCGGCCGATCTGGCTAAACCGGACGCTCAGCATCGATGCGACCCGCAAATTTGCCGAGGAAATGGAATATGAGACCGCGCGGTTCTATAGGCGCGCCGCCGAAACCGCTCGCGACGATTCGGTTCGGCATCTTTTGCGCCAGCTCGCCGCGGCCGAGGACAAGCACGAATCCCTCGCCCATGAGCTCGGCGAGAAGATCACGCCCAGAGCGCGGGCAGCGGAAGATAGCACCGCCCGGCGGATGTTCGTGCTGCAATATGTCCAACCCGGCCTCGCCGGGCTCATGGACGGCTCAGTTTCCACTTTGGCGCCGCTATTCGCCGCCGCATTCGCCACGCGCAATACCTGGTCGACATTCCTGGTCGGACTGGCCGCGGCGCTTGGCGCCGGCATTTCGATGGCCTTTGCCGAAGCATTGTCGGACGACGGCTCGCTCACCGGGCGCGGTGCGCCGGTGGTCCGCGGCGCAGTGACCGGGGCAATGACGGCGATTGGCGGGGTCGGCCACGCCCTGCCCTATCTCATACCGCACTTTTATGTCGCGACGTCGCTCGCATGCGCGGTGGTGGCGATCGAGCTCGCGGTCATTGCCTGGATCAGAACACATTATATGGACACGCCCTTTCTTCAGGCGGTGTTTCAGGTAGTAGTGGGCGGCGTGCTGGTCTTCGCTGTCGGCATCCTGATCGGCAGTTCGTGACCACTCATACCGTGTCGGCGATCGCGGCCGCGATCATCGCCGCCGAGGCCCCCCGATGTTCACGCTAGCGCATCTGTCGGACCTGCACCTGGCATTGGTGCCGAAGGCGGCCGAGCTCGCCAGTAAGCGGGGGCTCGGCTACATCAATTGGCAACGCAAGCGTAAATACATCCATCGTCCCGATGTGCTGACCGCGATCACGCGCGATTTGCAGACGCGATCGGCCGACCATGTCGCCGTCACCGGCGATCTCACCAATTTTTCCCTGCCTGGCGAATATGCCTGGGCGCGGCGATGGCTGGAATCGATCGGGCGGCCCAGCGATGTCACCGTAGTTCCCGGCAACCACGACGTTTACGTTCGCAGCTCGGAGGAATTGCCAGGAAAATTCTGGGGTGACTACATGCGCGGCGATGACGGGCTCGATCGATTTCCGTTCGTCCGCCGGCGTGGCGAGGTGGCGCTGATTGCGGTTTCGACCGGCGTGCCGACCGGACCGTTTCTGGCCACCGGACGGCTTAGCGACCGGCAGCTCGCACGGCTCGCCGAGGCGCTCGAGCAGACGCAAGGAAGCTTCCGCACCGTGCTGATCCATCACCCGCCGCTCAGCCCGGCACGCCGGTTTTTTCGGCGTCTGATCGATGCTGCGGATTTGCGCGGAGTACTGGCGGCGAAAGGCGCGGAGCTTTTGCTTCATGGCCACGATCACCGCCGAGCGCTGGTTTGGCTGGAGGGCGCTGGAAACAAGAAAATTCCGGCGATTGGAGTGCCGTCGGCTTCGGCCCATGCCAAACATGGCGACGAAGATCCCGCGGGTTACAACATTTTTCGAATCGATGGCTCGTCGGGTAGCTGGCGCTGCGAGACGGTTTCGTATCAGCGTGGCGACGACGGCGCGATACGTGAATGCGGCCGTTTCCGAATCTATTGAGGGCCGCGCCAATCAGCCTGGCGACAATATCGCCGCCACGACGAACAGCGTCGCCACGCCGACGATAAACCCGAGTGCCAAGATCGCCAGTGTTCGCCAGCGCCGCCGCCAGCGGTAATGCCGCGCCATTTTGTTTGAAATGCGCGCGAGCAGATCCGGATCAGCCTCAAGTGCGCGCTGCCGCTCGACCAGACGGCGCGCCACATAGGTGGTCACCGCCTGCACCACGTCCGGTATTTCATGAGACTCCGCGAGCACGCCGCGTCCTATCCGGCTGTCATGCAGAAAGCGATAAAGGCGCTTGTCGCGACCCATCGCGACATGGGCGACCGAGTCGATCCACAACCGCGGCGCCTCGCCCCGGCTGATGCCGCGATCAAACAGGTCGACATCCGGCGGCACGTCCGCGAATAGCGGGTTGAGCGCCTCATTGAGAAGCTCAAGCCGCGCCAATTCGGCGTCGCACAAATCGACGATGACATTGGTGCGTTCGGCTGCTTCGACGCGCGCCTGGTGGATCGCCTCCTTCAACTGGGAAGGCGATTGCGTGTCTGCCGCCGCGGGCTCTTTCGGTTTACGACCCCACATGCCGTCCACACCTGCTGTCCGGACGATACACCAAGACCTCTCGGGACGGAATCCTAGACACCGCGGCCGCCATCGACCTCCATGATATTGCCGGTAAGGAATTTGGCCTCGGCGGAGGCCAGGAACAAAGCCGCATCGGCGATATCCTGCGGTACGGCGAGCCGACCCATCGGGATTGTGGCGACGAACTTTTCCCGCATGCCGGGCGCAGAACCGAGGAATGACGGCAGCAGCGGCGTTTCGGTGGCAACAGGAGCGATGGCGCAGACCCGGATACGGTCGGGGGCGAGCTCGACCGCCAGCGATTTGGTCAGGACGTGGACGGCGCCTTTGGTGGCATTATACGCCGAGAGCCCCGGGCGCGGACGCAGTCCGGCGGTCGATCCGATATTGATGATGACGCCCCCGCCCCGCTTGCGCATTGCCGGGATAGCCGCCTGACAGGCCAGAAAAACACCCTTTACGTTGACGGCGAAGATCCGGTCGTATTCCGCCTCGTTTATCTCCTGCACCGGCTTGTTGATGTGCGTAACGCCGGCATTGTTGACAAGGACGTCGAGGGCGCCGAAGGCGGCGACTGTCTCCTCGACCACGCCGTCAACATCGGCTTTTTTGCTCACGTCGCAGCGGAGCGCGATGGCGCTGTTGCCAATGGCGCGAGCGGAGGATTTGGCCGCATCGGCATTGATGTCGGCGAGCGCGACGCGCGCGCCCTCGCGCGCGTAGGTCTGGGCAACGCATTGACCGATGCCCGAACCGGCGCCGGTCACAAGCGCGATCTTGCCTTCGAGGCGCATGAGGACTCCGTCGCGGCTCAATGGTGGCGTCCGATTTTGCCCGATGCCGGCGGCGGCCGCCACGCTCGCGACTTCGGCAAGGCAGGCGCGCCCACTTCTGCTTTCCGGATCGAAGGCGGCCTCACCTATCTGCCCACCATCTCGCCCACGCCAGGAATGGGCATGATTGTGGTTGACCATGGCCCAACGGCTTGCTTCGCTAGAGTCGGCCGAGCGCCCGGAATTTTACAACAGAGGCGCAGGTGGGAAGGCTTCGAGGGGCCGGCGCTCATGGCCGGCGATGGGCAATGAACGCACAGCAGCTGCTCCAGGAAATTTCCGATTATTGCCGGCGGACCGGCCTTGCGGAATCCACCTTCGGCCGGCGCGCCGTCAATGACGGCAAGCTGACAGCGCGGCTGCGCAACGGCGGCCGCATCACCACCGATACGCTCGACCGCATTCACGGCTTCATGGCGGCGCATCCGGCGCATGGCGATCGGCCGGCGATCATCGAGCGCGCGCGGGACGGTCGGCCTGGTTCGCCGCCGCCGCCGGCGCCCGCGAAAACGGGCGATCCGCAGCGCAACTTCCGGTTCTTCGACAATCGCCAGAAGTATCTTCTGTTCGTCAATACCTGCAGCGAAAAGTGGGAGGTCGCTCATCGGGTTTCGGAAGAGCTCGCCCACATCCATCCGCGGCCGCCGGCAGTACGAGTATTCGATGCCGGCGTCGGCGACGGCACCGTGCTGGTGCGGGTGATGCGGGCGATGCACGATCGTTTTCCGCACATGCCATTCTATATGGTCGGCAAGGAGATCAGTCTCGAAGACATCCGGTTGACGCTACAAAAGATGTCCGATCGGTTCTTCGAACATCCGGCCACGGTTCTGGTGCTCACCAATCTGGCTTATGCCGACGCGCCGTGGCTCGCGGTCAAATCGATCAATGCCGCCTCGAGCCTGGTCTGGCACGAGCTGCCGCTATTGGGTAATTCGGCGCACCAGTTCGAGAAACAGATCATCAGCCTCGAGCCGTTCCTCGGCGAAAACTGGAAAGCGACGGTGAGCGCGCGCACCGGCAATCCGATCTACGAGCGTCCGGTCGTGTTGGTGCTCTACCGTGAGGATCATCGCTTCCTGCTGGACCCGATTATTCCCAGGCCGGGCGGCACGCAGGCCAATTACGACCTGGTGATCGCATCACAGCCATATCGCGCGCGCGCGCCGCTTGAATTCAAGGCGAGGCGCGTTGTTGCGCCGCTGGCGCGGGCGCTCGGTCCCGGCGGCCGCCTCGTCGCCATTCATTCCCATGGCAACGATCCCGGCATGGAAATCATCCAAAAGGTCTGGCCGGAAGATCACCCATTTGTCCACGACCGCCATCAGATCCTCAAAGCGGTGAAGCACGAACTGGGCCCCGCCGGCCGCGAGCTCAACTTCAATGCTTACGCCGATAATCGCGCCCTGTTCCGCTATGTGATGCACACGCTGCCGTCAGAAATCTCCGAGTCGATCGGCACCTCGACATTGTTCGCTGCGTGGAACGCCGCCATTTACGTGGCGCAGGTGGAGGACGACCGGCTGGCCGACATCGGCAACCGTTATATCGATGCGACCCGCTCGGTGCTGCGCGAGCGCGGCGGCTTGTGGTTCTTCGATGAATCCTACGTCATTTCCCGCCGGCGGAATTGAATTGATGCAGGTCTTCGCCGGGCCGAACGCAAAGGCCCTCCCCCGCTCCGCGCGGGAGGATTAAACTGGGTGCATGCTGTTCGTCGTCCACGCGCTCGACAAAAAAGACATTCTGCCGACCCGCGCCAAGCACTACCGCGACCACCGCATTCACCTCGACCGGGCCGAGGATCATGCGGTCGACGTCGTGACGGCGGGCACATTGGTTGATGAGGATGGCGAAACGCCGGTCGGCAGCATTTTCGTGATCGACGCCGCCGACCGCGCCGCCGTCGATGCATTCACGCGCAGCGATCCTTATCATCGCAACGGGGTGTGGGAGCGCGTGACGATCCACCGCTACAATAAAAAACGTGGCACGCCGATCGTGAGCAAACGATAGTTCATCCTGCGCGCCGCGAAGCGGGAAGGATGATCAACCTCTTACCCTCTCTCTCAGTCCCATTCGCTCGAGACGGCCGATCACCGCGTCGATAAAATACGGCATTTCTTCGAGGTAATTCACCAGCGAGATGGCAATGCCGGTGAGACCGGCTTTGCTAAGATCGGCGATCTGCGCCGCGACGTGGTCCGGGTCGCCGACGATCGGCAATCCGCCCATGCCTTGCGCATAGTGACTGCGTTGGGTGAGGTATTCCTGCATCGGCACGGTTTGCGGCGAAATATTCTTCAGCGCCAGAATGCCGTCCACTGCCGCCCAGTCGGCGCGCTCCACGATGCAATGATGGAAATAGTCTTCGGCTTCTTTCTTGGTCGGCCGGCAAGTGACGACGCCGACGGTGTAGCAACCGATTTCGCGCCCCTGCGCGCGCGCGGCGTCTTTGGCGCGGCGAACGCGTTGCGCACTTTCCTGAAGCGAAGTGCGCGATGCCTGCAAAAAGAATGCATCGCAATTCTTCACTGCAAAAGCCTGCCCGGTCGGCGATGCTCCGGCATTCATGATCACCGGGCGAGTGCCGCCATAGGGTTTGGGCTTGCCGCGAATGCCTTTCATGTCGAGATATTTGCCGTGAAAGTCGAAATCTTCACGATCCGACCAGATCATCTTGATGACGTCGATCCATTCCTGCGCATATTCGTAGCGCTGCTCATGGGCGCGCTGCTCGACGCCGAACATGTCGAACTCGCCCTCGTTCCAGCCGACCACGATGTTCAATCCGAAGCGACCCTCGCCGACGTGATCGGCGGTGACCATTTCTTTTGCCGCCACGACCGGATTGAAAATCGGCGCGTGGACCGTGCCGAACACCGTGATGCGCTTGGTGACGGCGAGTAGCGCCGTGGCCCAGGTAACAGTTTCGAGCGTCGTGCCCTGATAGTCGGTCGTTCCGCCATAGCCCTTCCAGCGGCCGATCGGGAGGAGAAAATCGATGCCCGCCTGGTCGGCCATCACCGCCAGTTTCCTGTTATCGGGCCAGCTGCCCGACCAGCGTTCGGAAACGAGCGTCACAGCACGGCCGGAGGAACAATTGGCGCCGAACAAGCCGATTTGCAGCTTGTTGTCCCCATGCATGGCAAGGCGCGCATTCGACGACGGCGAAGGAGCGTGCACAGTCAGCCTCTCATGCTCTGTTTGTCTCGCTGCCTGGCGCGGTGCGGCAAGGGAATTGACTTGACCGCCATTATTACCATCAATCGCATCAATATTTTCGGGAGGAAACGATGAAAAAGTTCTGCATCCTGTCGGTCGCCTTGTTTCTGGCGGCGCTCCTTGCCGCGGGCCGAGCCGAGGCGGCCGAGAACGTCAAGATTGGCGTGATTTACCCGCTCACCGGCAATGCGGCGAGCGCCGGCCAATCGGCCAAGGATGCGGTGAACCTCGGCGCCGAAATCGTCAACACCGCCCATCCCGATCTCAAATCACTGCCGCTCGGGGCGACCGCGGGGCTGCCGAATTTGGGCGGCGCCAAGATCGAACTGGATGAGGCCGATCATCAAGGCAATCCTCAGGTCGGCCAGCAGCAAACCGTCCGCTTGATCACCCAGGACCACGTCGTCGCCATGCTCGGCTCGTACCATTCGTCGGTCTCGTTGGTGGCAACGGCGGTCGCCGAGCGGCAAGGCATTCCATATCTGGTCGCCGATTCAGTGGCCTTGAATATCACCGGGCGTGGCTTCAAATGGACTTTCCGCAGCGGTCCGATCGCCACCGATTTCGCCAAGGCCTATGCCGGCTTTCTCACCGACCTGAAAAACAGCGGCAGGAAGATCGAGAAAATCGCGGTCGTCAACGAGAACACCGATTACGGCACGTCAGTCGCGGCCAGTATTCTCGAAGCCGCCAAAGCCGCGAACATCAATGTTGCCGCACAAATCCCGTACAACGCCAACGGCTCTGACGTTTCGGCTCAAGTTATTCAGCTCAAGACGCTGCAGCCCGACGTTGTGATCTTCATAAGCTACACCGCCGACACCATCCTCTATTTCAGGACAATGAAGAATCTCGATTACTTGCCGCCCATGATCATCGGCGACGATGCCGGATTCTCCGATCCGACTTTCATCCCCAATGTCGGCGATCTGGCGCAGGGTGCCGTCAATCGCAGCGCTTACGATATCGGCAAACCCGGCAGCAACAGCTACATCGTCAATGAGATGTTCAAAGCCAAATACGGGCGCGATCTCGACGACACCAGCGCACGTTGGATGCAGGGCTTCCTCGTACTCGCGGATGCGATCAACCGTGCCGGATCGACCGAACCGGACAAGATCCAGGCGGCGCTAAAGGCAACGGATCTCAAGGCCGATCAGCTGATGATTGGTTATCAGGGCGTCAAGTTCGACGAGACTGGCCAAAACACACTGGCTTCGACGTTCTTAATTCAGCTTCAGGGCAAACAATACGTCTCGATTTGGCCGACCAATCTCGCGACCGGCAAGGCGGAATTGCCGATGAAGGGCTGGCGCTGATCTCAGAGGACGCAGGACGAACGCCAGATAATTTCGTCGTTTGCCATCCGTCGTCTGCCCTACAGCCGATAGCGCCAGCGCAATACTAGCAGCGCCGCCAGGCTCAAAGCCGCAGTCGCGATCATGTAGTAGCTCGGCGCCAACTTGCTGCCGGTCAGATCGATCAGCGATTGCGCGAAAAACGGCGCGAAGCCCCCGAAGATCGGAACCGAAATGTTGTAGCTCAGCGACATTCCGGAAACCCGCGTCGCGACCGGAAAAGCCTTGGCCATTAATGACGGCAGCGCGCCCGAGAAAAACGATTTCAAAAGCCCGATCCAGCAGACCATGCCGATCAGAACCCCGAGCGAAGGCGCTGCGCCGAGCAGCAGGAAGGCCGGATAGGCGGTCACGATGAACAGGATCGCTGCGCCGATCATCACCCGCGTCTGGCCGACTTTGTCGACCCAGAGCCCGACGAATGGCACCGCCAGCGTCTGCAGCGCCGCGGCGCTGACGGCGGCTGTGAACCCGATCGATGCCGGCAGATGGAGTTCGCGTATCGCGTAGGTCGGCATGTAGACCAGGATGTATTGCGAACTGGTCGAAGCGGCGATGGCGCCGATCAACAATAAAAGCCGATCCCAGTGGCCGACGAACAGATCGCGTAACGGACTGTGCGCCTCGCCGGCTTCGATGAACTCCGGCGTTTCGCCGAGTTGATTGCGGATGTAATAGCCAACCGGTCCGATCAAGAGCCCAACCGCGAACGGGATCCGCCAGCCCCACGACTGCAACGTCTCGGCCGACATGCTGGTCGTCAGCAACACACCCAAGCCGGTCGCAACGAGCGCCGCGAGGCCTTGGCTCGACCATTGCCAGCTCGCGAAAAAGCCGGCGCGGTCGGGCCGATGCTCGACCAGAAACGCGGTCGAGCTCGCGAACTCGCCGCCGACGGAAAATCCTTGTAAGAGCCGCGCCGCGATCACCAGGATCGGCGCCAGCAGGCCAACCGAAGCATAGCTCGGCATGACCGTCATCAAGCCGGTGCCAATCGTCATCAATAGTA
The DNA here is from genome assembly GCA_051961815.1 of Xanthobacteraceae bacterium. Classification (GTDB taxonomy): domain Bacteria; phylum Pseudomonadota; class Alphaproteobacteria; order Rhizobiales; family Xanthobacteraceae; genus BOG-931. Next base: position 2,060 of record JBQCCX010000039.1, on the reverse strand, counting down.
TCGATAGCGTCAACGCCCGCTTGCGCCCTTTCTTGTCGCCATAGGCGCCAAGAAAAATCGCGCCCACCGGGCGCGCCAGAAACGAAATACCAAAAGTGCCGAACGTGACAAGGAGCGAGACCGCGTCGTTAGCAGCAGGAAAAAACACCTTGGAAATGACCACCGCGAAATAGCCGTAGACCAGAATTTCATAGAACTCGAGTGCATTGCCGACCGACGAGGCGACGATCAGACGCGTCGCCGCGCCGGTGCCGCGCATCGCGGGTTCTACGGCGGTCGAACTTGCGCTCATGAGCGCTCCTTTAAGGCGTCGGCAAAAGTCTTGACGCGGCACCCTAGCTGCCGTCATTCACCGAGTAAATGAACCGGTACCGCGCCAATCCCATGCCGCAATGAGCACCGCCGATCTGCTCTCGCCATTTCAACTCGGTCCATTACAACTGCCCAACCGCGTCGTGATGGCGCCGATGACGCGCAATCGCGCCGGCCCCGGCAACGCGCCCGGACCGCTCAATGCCACCTATTACGCCCAGCGGGCCAGCGCCGCTTTGATCGTGAGCGAAGCCACGCAAATCTCGCCGCAGGGTCTCGGTTATCCGGGCACGCCCGGTATTCACAGCGCCGAGCAAATCGCCGGGTGGAAGGGCGTCACCGATGCCGTGCACGCAGCCGGCGGGCGGATTTTCCTCCAGCTTTGGCATGTCGGCCGCATCTCGCATCCATCACTGCAGCCCGACGGCGCACTTCCGGTCGCCCCTTCGGCGATCGCTCCCGCCGGCCAGGCAATGACGCTCGACGGCATGAAGCCGTTTGTCACCCCGCGCGCGCTCGATATCAAAGACATCGCCGGCATTGTCGCGGATTACCGGCGCGCGGCGCATAACGCGCGCAATGCCGGATTCGACGGAGTCGAACTGCACGCCGCCAATGGCTACTTGATCGACCAATTTCTCCGCGACGGCAGCAACCGGCGGACCGATCGCTATGGCGGTACCGCGCAAAACCGCGCGCGCTTTCTCATCGAAGTCATGGAAGTTCTCGTCGTCGAATGGGGCGCCGAGCGCGTTGGCGTGCGGTTGTCGCCGACCAATCCTTTCAACGATATGGCTGACAGCAATCCAGCCGCGACGTTCACTACCGTGGTCGACGAACTCAATCGTTTCGGTCTCGCCTATCTGCACGTGGTCGAGCCGGCCGCGAGCGATCCGGTGGGTCACGGTGAAGCACCGGACATCCGCTTTTTTCGCGATCGGTGGCGCGGCGCCCTGATCGGCAACAAGGGCTACGGCCTCGATCGCGCCAATGCGGTCATCCAGGCTGGCGCTGCGGACCTGGTGTCCTTCGCAGTTCTTTTTCTGGCCAATCCCGATTTGCCGAATCGTTTCCGCCGCGGCGGCCCGTTCAATCCGCCGGACCGCAAGACATTCTATGGCGGGGCGGCAGCCGGCTACACCGATTATCCCCCGATTGGCGGTTAGATCGCGTCAGATTATCGTTTTTGGTCAAATAGTTACATGGAAAACGAATTGTTGTGATTGCGATCACGTCTTCCTTGGCGCGCAAGCTGTATGTAACCATCATGGTTAATGGGGCCGCAGCGACAGGGAGCACACCATGACCGCCACCCTGAACTTCTTGAGCCGGATCACGAACGAAATGTTCGAGTCCCAGATGCAGCGCGTCGCGCGGAAAATCTGCGAACGGCAGCACTATTTCGGCGGCCGCACCGCCTGAGAAATCATCGAACTTCCGGATTTAAAAGAGGCTTCGACTTTCTGCAGGCCGGCAGCGACACCAAGCGCAGATTTCAAACTCCGAGCTTGGCCGCGAGGTCCTCGACACTTTTCACCGCAAAATCGACTGCGATCGTGGGCGCCGCTTCGCCGCGGCCCGGCCCATGTTCGTTCGGGCGCGCCACGTGTGCGGTGCGCAAACCAAGCGCCGCGGCGGCGGCGAGATCGCTGGAATGCGCCGCCACCATCATGCAAGCTTCAGGATCGAGGCTGAGCGCTTCCGCGGCGGCGAGATAGACGCGCGGCTTCGGTTTGTAATCGCCGGCG
>JBQCCX010000038.1:0-3065 GCA_051961815.1 Xanthobacteraceae bacterium | reverse complement strand
AATTGCAGTTGTCATAGCCCCCCACCTCCACCGCTCGCAGGCTCGTATCACCCTCAACGTCGCGGCACCTGCCAGGACGTCTCGCAACGAGACCCGCTTCCTTTCTCTCTGTGGTCAGCCGCTTTGTAAACTGCGGCTGTAGGATTCCGCTACACCAATACGCTGCGGCTCAACTACAAATCAGACACACCTCTCCCGCGCCCATTCTCGATGGGTTTCCGCCCGCCTCGTTTTTGAAGACCTTCAGAACGGAAGGGAGTTAGAAGGCTAGCATGCGATTTTCGGCCCGCAACCGCAAAAACCGCGTCAACATTGGACTTTCTGCATTGCGTGGCGACAGCGCAGCGCAGCCTGCGCCGCCATCGAGCGAGCAAGATATTGAGTCAATTTAGCGATTCACATTTCTGCAATATGTGACACGCGCGCGAAAGCGCTCTGATGCAGCAAAGCAACTAATAAAAAAACCCACAATGTCACGGCGCAAACTCAAAGTCCGTGCCACGCTATGTGCGATAACCCTTTAATCGTGCATGAATTCTTCTGCGCGCGGGAACGGGGTACCCGTCGCCGCGACGAGGCGGAGCAAACAAGAATCTCCGTCATCATCGCGTGCAACTCGTGCCGCGATCACGCCTGGGGATGTTTCCGGAGCCGCGTGACAATAATGCCACAGATTGATGGCAATCCACAATTCGGATTGCGGGCATCGTCTGCGTCGGCGTTGAGGAAATTTATTTCTTTTCGAGTTTGGCAATCTGGTGCGAGAGCCGAGACACTTTTCGGCGCGCCGAATTGCGATGCACGATGCCCTTTTGAGCCGCGCGGATCAAAGCCGGTTCGGCTTCCGCCAAGGCGGCCGATGCGCGGCTGCGATCGCCGGAGGCAATGGCCTCCTCGACCTTGCGGATCGCCGAACGCATGCGCGAACGCCGGGATTTATTAACGACGGTTCGGCGCGCCGCCTGCCGGGCGGCTTTCCGTGCTGATTTGGTATTGGCCATACGTGCTGCACACAAGAGATGGTGACAAAGCGAGCGGGGCTTATAGGGTCCTGGCGCGATACCGTCAACGCCGGCCACCGCGGCGGCGGCGGGCGATCGGGGGCGCTCAGCCGGCGCGCCGCTCAGGCGACGCGTTTGGCGCGTAGCGCGTCGTAGCCGGCAATTGCAGCGGCGCGGTCAGCGCCAGGGTAGCCGAACAATGGCGGCTGCACGCGCGCCCATTGCGGGTCGTCATGAATATGCGCGAGCAGCGCCTTGACGCCCGGCACCAGGGGTTTGCAATCGAACAATTTGCGGATCGCCACCGCCTCGGACAGAGCCGCGGCGTCGCCAGAGCGGTAAGCGCGTGCGCAAAGATCGGCATTGAGGTTGGCGGTCGCCGAAATGCAGCCGGCAAACGGGCCCGAGCGCGCTTCCGGCAGCGCCGCTTCGGTGGACGGAAACACCTTGAACTCGGGCGCAATGGCGGCCGCCTCGCGGGCATAGGCCATGTCGCCGGAGGAATCTTTGAGGCCGACAATGCGGTCGCCGAACCTCTGCAGCAGCCGGCGCACCAGGCCGACGTGCCAGGCCAAACCGGATTGGCTGGGAAAATGATAGAGGTAAAGCGGAATGGGCCGCGCGGCAGTCGCTGACAGAATAGCCTCGATGACCGCCACCAGACCGTCATCGGGCACGCCCTTGTAATAGAAGGGCGGCAGCACGAGCGCGCCGGCAAAGCCGTGCTCGGCGGCGTGCTTGGTCAGCGCGATGGCGTCGGCGAGCGCGGCGGCGCCGGTGCCGACCATCATCCGATCGAGCGGCAAACCGCTCGCGGCATAGGCCGCCATCACCCGGCGACGCTGATCGAGCGAGAACGACGTGGCCTCGCCCGTGGTGCCAAGCACGTTGAGGCCATCGCAGCCATTGGCCAGAAGAAATCGCGCCAAGCCGATGGAGCGCGCAGCGTCGGGCTCGCCGCTATCATCGACAGCGGTCGCTATCGCGGCGATCACGCCGCGAAGGTCCGGTCGCGCCTCCTCAAGCTTGCCCGCCATGGTCTCGATCCTAGCGCCGTTATTCGCCTAGCTTGTCTCGGTTGACCAAGTAAAGCATGAGGCGGCCTTGTTCAATCGGATCGCGTCCGCATCGGCGCTCGCAGGAGCTCTGCCATGACAGCGGCATTCGACGTCATCATTGTCGGCGCCGGCGCGGCCGGCTGCGTCTTGGCCAACCGGCTGTCGGCCCGGTCCGCCACGCGCGTGTTGTTGCTTGAAGCCGGGCGTGACACGCCGCCGGGTGGCGAGCCGGCCGACGTGCTCGATTCCTACCCGCGGTCTTATTACAACGACGCATATTTCTGGCCCGACCTCAAAGTGCATTGGCGGCGACGGGACAACTCGCCGCCGGTCGGTTTTTCGCAAGGCCGCGTCATCGGCGGCGGCTCGACGGTGATGGGGATGGTGGCCCATCGCGGCACCCCTGACGACTACGCCGAATGGGAAGCGCTCGGCGCGACAGGCTGGGGTTGGGATAGTGTTCTTCCCTACTACCGCAAGCTGGAACACGACTGGGATTTCGACGGGGCGCTGCACGGCGGAGCGGGTCCGGTGCCGATCCGGCGTACCGGACAGCAGCAATGGGCGCCGCTCGCTAAAGCGGTGCATGCTTTCGCGCAGGAGCGTCAGATCGCGTTCATCGCCGACATGAACGGCGACTTTCGCGACGGTTATGGCGCGGTGCCGATGAGCAACTGGCCGCGGCGGCGGGCATCGGCCGCAATTTGCTACCTCGATGCCAATGTGCGGCGCCGCGCCAATCTGCGGATCATCTGCAACGCTTTCGTGACCGAGCTTTTGTTCGACGGCCGGCGCGCCGTTGGCGTGCGGAACAGGATCGGCGCCGAGGACAAGGAGTTCTTTGCCGGCGAGATCATCGTCGCATTGGGCGGTATCCATTCGCCGGCCTTGCTGATGCGCGCGTGCATTGGGCCGGCGGGCTCGTTGCGCGAGCTGGGAATTAAGCCGCGCGCCGATTTGCCCGCGGTCGGCGAAAATCTGTCGAACCACGCCATCGTCTTCATCG
>JBQCCX010000037.1:0-4028 GCA_051961815.1 Xanthobacteraceae bacterium | reverse complement strand
GAACAGAAACACGCGTTCGAAGCTCGGATCGGCGGCAAGGAGTTCGACCGAATAAGGCTCTCCGGTTTTGACATTGACGAGCTGTTGATCGCGCACCTCGTAGCCGGCGTCCTTCAACAGATGCAGCGCCTCGCGCAAATTAGCCCGGATCTGTTCGGGAGTGCCGTTGACCGGATTGGTGTAGGGCTTCTTGAATACTTCAGGCGGGATTTTATCGCGCACAGTTTCAAGCAGTTCGAGTTCGCGCCCGCTCGGTAGCCCGCTAGAGGCGAGCTCGGTGCCTTCGAAGTAGCTGGTGATGCGTTTGTACTGGTTATAAAAAATCTGCTTGTTCATTTCCTCAAAATCGAACGCGCAGTTGAAGGCAAGCCGCAACCGGGGATCCTGGAATTTTGGCCGCCGGATGTTGAAGGAGAAGGCCTGCATCACACCGGTATTCCTGATCGGAAATTCCTCGAGCAGGACGCGTTTGTCCGATACCGCCGGGAAATCGTAAGCCGTCGCCCAGTTCTTTGCGCTGTTTTCGTTGCGCCAATCGACGTTGTCGGCCTTGAACGCTTCCAACGCCACCGTGGTGTCGCGGAAATAAAGGAATTGCAGTTCGTCGAAGTTGTGTTGTCCGACGCTGACGTTCAGATCGCGCGCCCAGTGATCCTTCACGCGCTCGTAGACGATATTGCGACCGGCGGAAAAGTCCTTGATCCGGTAGGCTCCGCTGCCGAGCGGCGGCTCGAGCGTGGTCTCGCCGATATTGCGCTGCTTGCCGTTTTTGTCGGCTCCTTCCCACCAGTGCTTCGGGAAGACGGTGATCTGGCCGATGATCTGCGGCAGCTCGCGATTGCCCGGCGCATCGAAAACGAAGGTCACTTCGCGGTCGCCGGTTTTTTCGGCTTTGGTGACGTGCCGATAATAGGCCGACATCTGCGGGCTGTATTGTTTGAGCGAATTGAACGAAAAGATCACATCCTCGGCTGTGATCGGTTTGCCGTCGTGCCACCTGGCTTGCGGCCGCAGCCGGTACGAGACCGAAGAGAAATCGGGAGGAAAGCTCACCGCCTCGGCGACGAGCCCATACTCCGCCGAGACTTCATCGAGCGCCGAGACCGAGAGAGTTTCATAAATAAAGTCGACCCCCGCAGCGAGCGCGCCTTTTACGCCGGCGATCGCGGTGTTGAAGTTGTCGAAGGTGCCGATTGCGATCTGCCGGGCGGTCCCACCTTTGGGAGCCGCGGCATTGACATATTCAAATTGCTTGAAGCCTGGCTGGTATTTTAGCTCGCCGTAGAGCGACAGGCCGTGGCGCCAGGTCTTATCCTGGGTTTGCGCCTGCGCTGCGCCGACCCAACCGGACGAACTCAGCCGCCGTGCGGCCATCGCAAGTAGCGCAGATTTCAGCACGGATCGGCGGTTCACCGGATGCTCCCCGAATGGCCAAAGGTATGTTGCGTGACATTATTGTGCCTTTTGAACGATGACACCAGCATGCCGGTGTGCACCGCGAGAAAAGGACGGATCTGCCCCGCCCGTGAACAGAATAAGGACGCCGGCCCTGGTTGGCGTGTGACCCTAGTGGTTGGCGGGTGCGGAGCCGTTCGCGGGCGCGGCCGCGCCGCCAGGGGCGGGATTGGCACCAGGGGGGACATTCGAGCCGGCGCCATTGGCTGACGGCGGCGCGGCGCCGGCGTTCTGGGGTTTCGGCAGCGGCACCGGATTAGGGGACAGCGAATCGAGATACGCGATCATGTCGGCGCGCTGCTTGTCGTTCGACAAACCGGCAAAGGTCATCGCGGTGCCGGGCGCAAAGGTGTTCGGCTTGGTCAGCCAAGCGTTCAGCGCGTTGAAATCCCAATTACCGTTCTTCGATTTCAGGGCGGATGAATAGTTGAAGCCCGGCGCAGACGCGATCTTGCGGCCGACTACATTGTACAGATCCGGCCCGATCTTCGGCCCCTGGCCCTCCTGGAAATTATGGCAGGCCTGGCATTGCTTGGCGACCTGGGAGCCACGTTCCGACGACGCGCTCGCCAACAGGGTGTCGATCGGCACAGCTGCGGGCGCCGCCGGCGCCGCGCCGCCCTGCGGCTGCTCCTCTTTAACGGCAACCTCATAACCCGGCTTGGCTGGTCTCTCCGGGGTAAAAATCGCCCCCGCCGCGATATGCATGGCAACGAGGATCAGGCAGGTGCCCAGCAGAGCGCCAAGGATCTTGTTAAGCTCGAACGAATTCATCGCTGATCGCTCCGCAGACGCGGCGTGGTGAGCCCGTCAATAGGGGCCGTGGTGGGCGGCGCACAATTAGCCGGTTTGCCGCGCCGGTTGCAACCCGTATAAGCCCCTTTTTCAGAGGGCCACCATGGCCGAGAGCGTCATTTTGATTCCCGCCCGCATGGCAGCGAGCCGGTTGCCGGGCAAGCCGCTCGCCGACATCAGCGGCGTGCCGATGATCGTCCATGTATTGCGCCGCGCGCAGGAGGCCGCCATCGGCCCCGTCGTGGTCGCCACGGATTCCGAGGCCATCGCGGCCGCCGTCGCCAAGGCCGGCGGCCGAGCGGCGCTCACGCGCGCCGATCACGTTTCCGGGTCGGATCGCATCTTCGAGGCGCTGCAGCAGATCGATGCCGATGGCGGCGCCAAAATCATCGTCAATTTGCAGGGCGATCTGCCGACGCTCGATCCGGCCGCGATTGCCACGGCGGTGACCCCGCTTCGCGATCCGGCCGTGGATATCGCGACCATCGCGGCCGAGATCCGTTCAGACGAGGAACGCAGCGATCCGAATGTGGTGAAAGTGGTTGGTACGCCGATCGCGCCCGGGCGGTTGCGGGCGCTCTATTTTACCCGCGCCACGGCGCCGGCCGGCGAGGGGCCGCTCTATCATCACATCGGCCTCTATGCGTTCCGCCGCGCCGCGCTCGAGAGCTTCGTCAAACTGCCGCCGTCGACGCTCGAGCGGCGCGAGCGGCTCGAACAGCTGCGCGCGCTGGAGGCTGGAATGCGCATTGATGTGGCGCTGGTCGATACCGTGCCGCTCGGTGTCGACACGCCGGCCGATTTGGAAAAGGCCCGCACCATGCTAACGAAACGATCATGACCAAGAAGACGCAGGCCAAAAAATCGGGCAAGGCGAAGAAACGCGGCAAGATCGCTTTCCAGGGCGAGCCGGGCGCCAACTCGCATATCGCTTGCAAACAGGCCTATCCGGATTACGAGCCGCTTGCTTGCGCCACCTTCGAAGATGCCTTTGCTGCGGTGCGAAGCGGTCGCGCCGCGCTTGCGATGATCCCGATCGACAACTCGGTGGCCGGGCGCGTGGCCGATATTCACCACCTGATGCCGGCCTCGCAGCTGCACATCGTCTCCGAATGGTTTCTGCCGGTGCAGCATCAGCTGGTGGCGCCGCGCCGCGCCACGCTGCGAACGATCGAGACGGTCGAAAGTCACGTGCACGCGCTCGGCCAATGCCGTAATGTGATCCGCAAGCTTGGCGTCAAGCCAGTGGTGGCGGCCGACACTGCCGGCGCCGCGCGCGAAGTCGCCGAAGCCGGCGACGTCAGCCGCGCGGCGCTCGCGACCAAGCTGGCCGCCAAGATCTACGGGCTTCGCACTCTCAAAAAGGACGTCGCCGACGCCAAGCATAACACCACGCGGTTTGTGGTATTGGCGCGCGAGCCGAAATGGGCAGGCCGCAAGGAAAAGCGGGTCATCACCACGTTTGTTTTTCAGGTGCGCAACATCCCCGCGGCGCTTTACAAGGCGCTGGGCGGATTCGCCACTAACGGCGTCAACATGACCAAGCTGGAAAGCTACATGGTCAACGGTAGCTTCGCCGCGACGCAGTTTTATGTCGATGTCCAGGGCCACCCAAAACAGCGGGCGCTCGAACTGGCGCTGGAAGAGCTGGAATTCGTGTCGCAGCCGAAATCGCTGAAAATTCTCGGCGTCTATCCCGGGCATCGCTTCCGCGACACGTTCAAGTAAACTTGCAAGTAAAGCTCGCTAGTAAAGCTTGCAAAGTAAAGTTTGGAAGT
>JBQCCX010000036.1:0-17119 GCA_051961815.1 Xanthobacteraceae bacterium | reverse complement strand
CGAAGTGATTGTGGTCGATGGTGGCAGCAGCGATGACACCGCGTCGCTGGCCCGCCCCTTGGCCGATCGCGTGATCGCGGGTCCGCACAACCGCGGCGCGGCGATGAATGCCGGGGTGGCGCTTGGCGGCGGCGACATTCTCCTCTTCCTCCACGCCGATACCGCGTTGCCCGTTGATGCGGATCGCCTGATCGCTGGCGCACTAATGCGCAGCTGTTGGGGACGTTTCGACTTGCGCATCGCCGGCCGCCATCCGCTGCTCGCACTCGTCGCCCGGATGATCAATTGGCGCTCGCGGCTCACCGGGATCGCCACCGGCGACCAGGCGATTTTTGTCGCCCGCAAGGCATTTGGGTCAGTCGGCGGCTTTCCCGATTTGCCGCTGATGGAAGACATCGCGCTGTCGCAAAAGCTCAAGCGGCTGTGCCGGCCGGTCTGCATCGCAGCGCCGGCCGTGACCTCGGGCCGACGCTGGGACCACTACGGGCTATGGCGCACCATCGCGCTGATGTGGGGGCTGCGGCTTGCCTATTATCTCGGCGCCACGCCGGCGCGCCTGGCGCTGGCGTACCGCCGGAGCCCGCCTTCACCCGCGCAGAGCCGCGCCGGACCATAGTGCCGGCCCAACGCGCGCATATTGCGGCGGGCGAGCGACGTCTGCACCCAGCGTCTGCGCGGCATGCCAGGCCCAATGCGGATCATCGAGAAAAGCGCGCGCCATCGCGATCATGTCGGCCTTGCCCTCGGCAACGATCGCTTCCGCCTGCTTGGCATTGACGATCATGCCGACCACTCGAACCGGCAGGCCGGCTTCGCGCCGTACGCGCTCGGCAATCGGGACATTGAATCCGGGATCGTTGGGCCATCGGCTTTCCGGAGTGATGTTGGCCGAAGAAATATCGACATAGTCGATGCCGGCACCTTTGAGCGCCTTCGCCATTTTGACCGCGTCGTCCCCGGTGAGCCCGCCGTCGACCCAATCGGTGCCGGTGATGCGGGCGCCGAGCGCAATGCCGCGCGGCACCGCCGCGCGGGTGTCGCGCACCACTTCAAGCGGAAATCGCATGCGACCGTCGAACGAGCCGCCGAACTCGTCGTTGCGCTTGTTCGACAGCGGCGAGACGAAACTATGCAGCAAATAACCATGTGCGAAGTGCAGCTCGATGGCATCGAAGCCGAGCCTCACCGCGCGCTTGGCGGCGTCGGCAAAATCGGTACGCACCCGCGCCATGTCGTCTTCGTTCATCGCGCGCGGCGTGTGCCAGCCGGGGCCGAACGGCAGCGCCGATGGCGCGATGGTCGGCCACGGATCTTCGCTCGACGACAGCGCCTTGGCGCCTTCCCACGGCCGCTGCGCGGAGGCTTTACGTCCGGCATGCGCGAGCTGAATTCCAAGCTTCGCAGTTCCGACGCGCCGGCAGTGCGCAACGATATGCGCGAGCGCATCTTCGCAGGCGTCGGAATAGAGCCCGAGGCAGCCGTGGGTGATGCGGCCATGCCGTTCGACATGGGTGGCTTCGACCACGAGCAAACCGGCGCCCGAATTGGCCAGCATGCCGAGATGCGTCAGGTGCCAATCATTGGCGACACCATCATTGGCGCTGTACTGGCACATCGGCGACACCACGATGCGGTTCGCAAGCGTCAGGTCGGCAAGCTTGATCGGCGAGAACAGCGCGCTCGGCATCGGTCGTCACATGGTGTGAGGAATGGGCCTAAGGACGGATCATTCAAGCGCACAACGGCGCTTTCGTGGAGCCTTGTTTTTGAACAGGACCCTTGGATAAGGACTTGGATAAGGACTTGGCGCCGCTAAGTCCAGCGCGTCAGAGACGGCCCGCGACGGCGGCCAAAATCGCGGAAGCCGGACGCCGCCGCTGCCCTGCCCTGCTATGCGGCGATGGCGTTACCTGTGCGGTGGCGCCTTGCTTGTGGCGATCGCTCTGCTTGACGTCTTGTTGCAAATCAATTTGTTCAAAGTCTATTTGCTCGCTGACCGGCAGGCCGGCAAGCTGCGCCCATTGATTGCGAAGCCGCAGCACTTTGCGCATCTCCTCGAGAACTTGCGCATGCGTATAGTAGCGCCGCCAGCGCCCGGTATTGCAAAGTTCGATGAAATTCCGTTGCCGACGCTCGATCAAAGCGAGCCATCTGCCGGCGGTACTGTCGTACGGACTTTGTTGCCGTTCCGACATGAAGGAAGCCAGAAACGCCGTGGAATCGGCGCCTGTGGATAATCAGCGCACGGCGCCGATTCGAGCAACAAAAATGAATGCAGCCTCAAACCGACTATTTGTTGACTTTTTGTTTGTTGATAGTGCGGGCAAATCGATTCGAACAGGTGAAAGCAATTCAATCCAATCGACTAAAAGGCCGCGCGTCCCCGCGAAAGCGAGGACCGGAGCAGGGGTTTGCGTCAACAGCAAGACTCATCTGGATTCCCGCTTACGCGGGAATGAGCGGAGTTTGATTGCCTGATTGATCGGATATCACGATTTGACCGCGACGATGCCCTCGATCTCGACCGAAATCTGATTAGGCAACATGACATTGCCGACCGCCGAGCGGGCATGGCGGCCGGCGTCGCCGAACACCTCGACAAACAAATCGGAGCAGCCGTTGATGACCTTGGGCGAATCGTTGAAGTCCGGCGCGGCATTGACCATGCCCAAAAGCTTGACGATGAAGTCGACGCGGTCGAGCGAGCCGAGCGCATCGCGCATGGCGGCAAGCAGGCCCAATCCGACCAGACGCGCACGCCGATAGCCCTCGTCGACGCTGACGTCGACGCCAAGCTTGCCAGTGAGCTGCTTGCCATTGGCATCGCGCGGTCCCTGCCCGGCGAGATAGAGAATGTTTCCGGCGAGCCGGTACGGCAGATAATTGGCGACCGGCTTGCCAAGCTCCGGCAGTACGATGCCGAGCTCCTTCAAGCGTGCATCCGCACCCATGATCTCCTCCTGCGCGATTGTGACCTATAGCCGTACCCGCAAGCGCGCCGCCAATTCCCCGACAATGCCGTGGCGGAACGCCAGCACGCAGATGACGAACACCGCGCCCTGAATGACCAACACCCATTGGCCGAACGGCGCCAAATAATTTTCCATGGCAACGATCAAAAAAGCGCCGACGATCGGGCCGAAGATCGTGCCGAGCCCGCCGACCAGCGTCATCAAGACGACTTCGCCAGACATGGTCCAATGCACGTCGGTCAACGACGCCAGCTGGAATACCAGCGCCTTGAGCGATCCGGCGAGCCCCGCCAATGCAGCCGAGAGCACGAAAGCGACAAGCTTGTAATCGTCGGTCTTGTAGCCGAGTGAAATGGCGCGCTGTTCGTTTTCGCGAATGGCCTTGAGGACTTCGCCGAATGGCGAGTTGACGATCCGATAGAGCAGAAAAAACGCGGCGAGTACGACGACGACGACAAAGACGTACATCGTCATCTCGTTGCTGAGATCAAAGGTACCGAACAGCCGGCCGCGCGGCACGCCTTGAATGCCGTCTTCACCGCCGGTCATTTTGACCCGCAACGCGACCAGATACATCATCTGCGCCAGCGCCAGCGTGATCATCGCGAAATAGATGCCTTGGCGGCGGATCGCAACGACGCCCGCGATCAGTCCCAGCGCCATTCCGGTGGCGGTGCCGGTGAGCACGGCAAGCTCTGGCGGCAATCCCCAGACCTTCGCGGCATGCGCGGCGAGATATCCGGCCCAGCCGAAATACAAGGCGTGGCCGAACGACACCAGGCCAACATAGCCGATCAAGAGATTGAAGGCGCAGGCAAACAGCGCAAAGCACAGCGCCTTCATGATGAAGATCGGATAAAGCGCGAACGGCGCCAGGCCAAGGAAAATGACCAGCGCGGCGCCAGCGACGGCGATGCTCCATTCGGTTTCGCGCCGCACCGGCGCTGCTGCTGCAAGGGTTGCCATCAGGCGGCCCGTCCGAACAGCCCGGCGGGACGAACAAGCAGCACGATAATCATGATCATGAAGATCACCGTGTTCGATGCCTCCGGGAAGAACACTTTCGTAAGTCCCTCGACGATGCCGAGCGTAAAGCCGGTGACGATCGCGCCCATGATCGAGCCCATGCCGCCAATGACGACGACCGCGAACACCACGATGATGATGTCGGAGCCCATCTGCGGCGACACGTTATAAATCGGCGCCGCCATGACGCCGGCGAGCCCGGCAAGCCCGACGCCGAACCCGTAGGTGAGCGTCACCATGCGCGGCACGTTGATGCCGAAGGCGCGCACCAAAGACGGATTTTCCGTTGCCGCGCGCAGATATGAACCAAGCCGCGTCCGCTCGATCGCAAACCAGGTGCCGAGGCACACCAACAGCGAGAAGGCGATCACCCAGGCGCGGTAGTTGGGAAGAAACATGAAACCGAGATTGCGGCCGCCTTGCAGCGATTCCGGCACACCGTAGGGTTGGCCCGATGAGCCGTAATAGTTGCGAAACAGCCCTTCGATGATCAGCGCAAGGCCGAATGTGAGGATGAGGCCGTAAAGATGGTCGAGCTTCTGAATGCGCTTGAGGAACAGCCGCTCAATGACGACCCCGGTGGCGCCGACGATGATCGGCACCACGATCAGCGCCGCCCAATAGCTGATCCCGACGTGGCGCAGCAAAAGGAACGCGACGAAGGCGCCCATCATGTACTGCGCGCCGTGGGTGAAATTGATGATGTTGAGCATGCCGAAAATCACCGCAAGCCCGAGGCTCAACAGCGCGTAGAATGAGCCGTTGATCAGGCCCAACAAAAGCTGCCCGAAAAGCGCCTGCGAGGGAACACCGAAGACTTCAAACATCGGGAGCGGTCGGAAAAGACCTCTCCCCGCGCGAAGCGGGGAGAGGCAGGAGCGTCAGTTGGTGACCATCGGGCAGTTACCGTCCTTGATCGGGCGGAACGCCTCTTCCGCCGGAATCGTGGCGCGCAAGGTGTAGACATCTCCCGGATATTTGGACTCTTCAGGTTTCTTCACCTGAAACAGATAGGCCGGATGAATCTTGCGGCCATCGGCACGGATATAGCCTTTGCCGAACAACGGATCGTCGGTCGGCAACGCCTTCATCTGATTAACAACCGCTTTGCCGTCGGCGGCGCTTTTGAGCGCAGCGACCGCTTTGAGGTAGTGCAGGGTTTCTGCATAGACGCCGGCAACGACCATGGAGGGGAATTTGCCGGAATTTTCGGCTTGCCAGCGCTTGGTCCAGGCGCGGTTGGCGTCATTCATATCCCAGTACCAGGTTTCGGTGAGCACCAGACCCTGCGCCGTTTTCAATCCCAGCGCGTTGACGTCGGTCACGAACACCAGCAAGCCGGCAAATTGCTGCCCGCCCGCGGTGATGCCGAACTCGGCGCCCTGCTTGATCGCGTTGATCGTGTCGCCGCCGGCATTGGCGAGGCCAATGACCTTTGCCTTCGACGCTTGCGCCTGGAGCAAGAACGACGAGAAGTCCTGGGTGTTGAGCGGGTGCTTCACAGCGCCCAGGACCTTGCCGCCGGGGGCCTCCCCCACCGCCGTGGTGTCGCGCGCGAGCGCGGGGCCGAAGGCATAATCGGCAGTGAGGAAGAACCAGGTGTCGCCGCCGGTCTTCACCAGCGCCGTGCCGGTGCCGTGCGCGAGCATCCAGGTGTCATAAGTCCAGTGCACATTGTTCGGCGTGCATTTGGGGCCGGTCAGGTCGGAACTCGCAGCGCCCGAAATCAAGAACACCTTGTTCTTTTCCCGCGTAACATCGCTCACCGCCAGCGCCACGCTCGACGTCGGCACGTCGAGGATGGCGTCGACGTGGTCGACGTCGATCCATTGCCGCGCGATGTTGGAACCGACATCCGGTTTGTTCTGATGATCGCCGCTGATGATCTCAACTTTCATGCCATGCGCGGCCGGATTGAAGTCCTCGACCGCCATCTTCGCCGCGGTGACCGAGCCCTTCCCCCCGATATCGGCGTATAGGCTCGACATATCGTTGAGCACGCCGAGTTTGACGGTAACGTCCTCGGCCTGCGCCGCGGTGCCGAGCAATGCGGCGGCCGCGAAGGCCAAACTTGCTGCCAGTCTCATACTAACCTCCCTGGAATGGCCTTCCGGCCTTGGCCCCAGCCTATATCAAACTCCGAGATAGTCGTGGAGTTTTTCGGTGTTCGCCTTTAATTCGGCGGTCGTGAACTGGTCGATCACGCGGCCATGTTCCATGACATAGTGCCGGTCGGCCACCGTGGCGGCGAACTGAAAGTTCTGCTCGACAAGAAGTATGGTAAAGCCTTGCGCTTTAAGCATACCGACGGTCTCACGAATTTGCTGAATAATTACCGGCGCGAGGCCTTCGGTCGGCTCGTCCAGCAACAACAGCCGCGCTCCGGTGCGCAGGATGCGGGCAATCGCCAGCATCTGCTGTTCGCCGCCCGACAATTTGGTTCCTTGACTCTTGAGCCGTTCGCGCAAATTGGGGAACAACGCAAAGATCCGATCGATCTCCAGTCCGCCGGGACGCACCTGCGGCGGCAAAAACAGGTTCTCCCGCACGTCAAGGCTGGAAAAAATTCCGCGCTCTTCCGGACAGAAGGCGATGCCGGCGCGCGCGATCGCATCTGACGACAGTCCGATCAGTTCGCGGCCCTCGAGCCGCACCGAGCCTTTGCGCTGCTCGGCAATGCCCATGATCGCCTTGAGCGTCGTGGTCTTGCCGACGCCGTTGCGCCCCAACAATGTGACCACTTCGCCGGCGCGCACGTCAAAGGTAACGCCGTGCAGAATATGCGACTCGCCGTACCAGGCCTCGAGATCCTTGACCGCCAGCATAGGCGACGGGGACGGGTTCTTCTCAAGCATGACCGGTCCCCAGATAGGCTTCGCGCACTGCGGGGTCCTTCGACACTGTCTCATAGTCGCCTTCGGCCAGGACCTGGCCGCGGGCAAGCACGGTAATGCGGTCGCACAAGTCCGCCACCACGCTGAGATTGTGCTCCACCAGCAGGACGGTGCGCGTGGCGGCAACGGATTTGATCAGCGCGCTGATGCGGCCGATATCCTCGTGGCCCATGCCGGCGGTCGGCTCATCCAGCAATAACAGTTGCGGATCGAGCGCCAGCGTCGTCGCGATTTCGAGCGCACGCTTGTTACCGTAGGGCAGCTCAACTGCGAGCACATCGGCATAGGACGATAGTCCGACATCGGCGATCAGCGCCAGCGCACGTTCGTCGAGTGCGTGCAACGCGCTTTTCGAACGCCAGAAGTCGAACGAGCCGCCACGCTGGCGCTGCAGCGCGATTCGCACATTCTCGATTACGGTCAGGTGCGGGAACACCGCGGAGATCTGGAACGATCGCACCATGCCGAGGCGCGCTATATCGGCCGGCCGCAGCGCGGTGATGTCGCGGCCGTCGAACAGAATGCGGCCGCGGCTTGGGGTCAGGAACTTGCTTAAGAGGTTGAAGCAGGTGGTCTTGCCGGCGCCGTTGGGGCCGATCATGGCATGAATGCTGCCGCGCGCGACGCGCAGATAGACCGAGCGCACCGCGACAAAGCCGGCAAAATCCTTGGTCAGATCTTCCGTCTCCAGAACCGTGTCGCCAGGCACACTATTCCCCCACGGCAGGCATTTTCGGCGGCTTTAGGCCGGGCGTAAAGGGGACGCGATGGTCCGTTTGCGGCGTATTTTGCCGCGGGTCTCGCGGGCGGTTTGGCGAAAGTCGCACGGCTGCTTGCTGCCTTTGTTATTGCAATGGCCGGATTCTTCAATCCGTTGTCATGGCAGCTTGCCACGGCTGATGCGCGCAACAACGGCGCCAGGGTCATTCCCGCACTTGATTCTTTCCGGCATTCTTTCCGGCCACTCGGAAACTAAAAGAGAAACGAGGCCGCGCGCCCTCGTTTGCGGTTTTGCAAACACCCCACCCAATCAATCTCCACCCGAACAATGAGCAACGCTCTTTCTGATCCGAAATAGTTTCACTTCGCCAGCCGCTAAAAAGAGAGCCACGACCGCTATAATGCGGCTTGCCAGTGAGAGTTACCGGAGCACGATGGAATAAACGGGAGACATTGATGCGTGACACGACGATCGAAGTAAAAAACATGCGTGATCTGTTGCCGGCCGAACTGGAAACAGTTAGCGGGGGCGCGGTTATTCCGGTGCCAGAAATTAGATCCGACGGGATGGGTGGCGAGTATGTCTACATCCATTGGATCGCGATATCGATTTAGCACGCTCACGGCTAAAGACAGAAATAACACGGAAAACGAGGCCTCGCGCCTCGTTTTCTTTTTGTTTGTTCGCGTGATGCGATTGGCAAGACGCTGCTGCAACACCTTTTTAGCAGCCGCCGAGCGCGAAATTGTGACGTGAAACATAACATGAGCGGTTTGAGATCTTCTCATCACAACCACACTCGATCATTTGGTGATGGTGTGGTTGTAAAGAGTGCTCATGAGCGACGTGCAATGCGCCGCACACGGGATCGAAGATGGTGTTGTTGTAAAGAGTGCTCGTGCGCGGCGTGCAATACTCCGCACACGCGATCGAAATTGCGGCAGTTCGAGACGCTAGAGCGAGTGTCGGGGCTTGCCGGCGGCGACCGGGGGGACGCCGCCGGCTTTTTTTATCCACGAGCCGGAGCGCGCCCGAGCGCTTGTTGATCGCGCGCAATTCGCAACATGCCTGTCGTCGTTTTCTGCGATTGCTGATCGGCAGTCCCGATGCACGGCTGTTGTGAAGCGCAATCTCCAGTCGTTGAAATCTTCTCACCATCGGAATCAACGGCGCGGTTGTATTGTGGTTGTATTGAGGCGCGTGTGCGAACCCGGAACACCACCGTAGGAGTCCGTGATGCTCAACGATCCTGACTTCGACCACGAGACCAGCAATCAAATGCGCGAGCTGACCATCGACGAACTCGAAGGCGTCAGCGGCGGAACAGTCTTGCCGCCTCCCGGCGAGGCGCCGAAGCCGAAATCCGTATGCCCGTGCGGTTGCGGAATGTAGATGTGCAAAGACGCGTAAGCGTCGTCCCCACATCTCCGTAGGATGGGTTGAGCAAAGCGAAACCCGTCCTCTTCAATAAACTGCTGTCTGCGAACTCGAAACACCACCGTAGGAGTCCGTGATGCTCAACGATCATGACCTCGGCCAAAAGACCAGCGACACCCTGCGCGAGCTGACGATCGACGAACTGGAAAGCGTCTACGGTGGTGCAACACCAACAACTTTGCCGCCTGGCGATTGCGGCGCCAATTGCCACAAGTGCGGCTGCGGTTGCCCGTAGCATGGAAGAAAGCGACCATAGTGGGTTCGATAAGGAGGAGAGCAAATGATT
The DNA here is from genome assembly GCA_051961815.1 of Xanthobacteraceae bacterium. Lineage (GTDB taxonomy): Bacteria > Pseudomonadota > Alphaproteobacteria > Rhizobiales > Xanthobacteraceae > BOG-931. The sequence continues at coordinate 7,783 of JBQCCX010000036.1, read as the reverse complement.
GGTCGGTTCCGTGAACTGGATGGCGATGAACTGGAAAGCGTTGGCGGCGGCGGCTTCGCCAGTGCTGGGGCGGGCGTCGGTGCTGTCGGAGCGGGCGCGGCGCAAGTCGATTTCTTCACCCTATACTATGGCCAGATCTACCAACCGGCGCCCGTGATCTTTTGCGGCGACGGCATTTGCGCCTGATTTTGCCGAGCCGTTCTGAAGTTGTTTCCAAGTGTTGAGCCGCTGCAAGCCCGATAATAAGGACTGAGGAAGATGATCGACCTGATGGGTGACCCGAACAGCGAGGCAACCGCGCAGATCGACAAGATGCGCGATTTGAGCATCGGCGAACTGGGAGGCGTTAGCGGTGGAGGCTTCGCCAGTGCTGGGGCGGGCGTCGGCGCTGCCGGAGCGGGCGCGGCGCAGCTGAATATGTGTCTCGATTTCTACTATGCGTGCGGATTTATTCTCTCTTAGCCGTTTCTGGTCAGGCGATTTAGAGAGCACATACAAGGAGAAGCTTACATGCCGACCGGCCGTGATTTGCCCGACAAAGAGCCAACGACCGCTGGCGCAATGTGCGACCTGACGGTCGACGAACTGGAAACCGTGAGCGGCGGTTGCCCATGCCGCTTCACTACAAATTGCGACTGCGACAAACCCAGTCCCCGGCATCCGTGATGACAACGCTTTGCCGTTGGTCGAAATCTTCGGCTCGCTTTCATCATTGTGTTATCGCGGGCGTGTAGAGGCGCGTCGCACTGGCTTGAGGGGAACTGAAAGAAAACGGGGCGCAGCGGCCTCGTTTTCTGCATAAGGGGCGCAACGTGACCGCATTATTCCGCCAGGAGGTGCTGCGCCGCCAGAGCGAGGCGGCGATCGGCGAGACCATGCGGATCGTGCCGATCTCGCACGCCGCCTTTACGGCATTTCTGGTTGGCATCATCACGCTGGCTTTGCTTTACGCCGCGTTCGCTGGATATTCGCGCAAAGAGACGGTGCAGGGTTTCATCTCCCCTTCCCGCGGCGTAGTTCGCGTCGTCGCCTCGCGCGTCGGCACCATCACCGAAGTGCTGGTCACCGAAGGCGAGCTCGTCGCCGAGGACCAGGTGCTGTTGCGCGTCGTTGCCGAAGAAACCAGCGTCTCCGGCGTCGGCGCCGACACTTTGATCCTCGAAGCGCTCAAGCAACAACGTTCAGTCCTGGAAGATCAGATCCGCAACGAGGGCGCGCACGAAAAATCGGAGAGCGATCGCCTGGAAACGCTGGTGCGCGGGCTGAAAGCGGAGGTTGCGCAGCTCGAGAGCCAGCGCGGCATCCAGGCCGAACGCGCCCAGAGCGCGCGCGCCTTCTTCGACGAGATCGCGCCGTATAAGGACCGCGGCTTCATTCGTGCCGACACGTATCAGACCCGCCTACAGACCGCGCTGTCCGAGGAGCAGAGCCTTGCCTCGATCGATGAGCGGCTCTCGGCCAAGCGCAGCGAGCTTCATCAGGCCGAAATCAATCTGGAACGGCTGCCGATCGATTCCGCCGACCGGCTCGCCAACCTGCAGCGCACCCTCTACGACGTCGCCAAGCACTCGGCCGAAATCGAAGGCCGCCGCCGCTACATCGTGCGCGCGCCGATGGCGGGTCAAGTCACCAGCGTGCTCGCCGCAGTCGGCCGCACCGTCGATCCGCGGACCTCGATGATGTCGATCGTGCCGACCGACAGTCACTTCCAGGCTGAATTGTTCGTTCCGGCGCGCGCCATCGGCTTTGTCGCGCCGGGACAAACGGTGCGGCTCCTTTATGACGCCTTTCCATTCCAACGCTTCGGCAGTTATCGCGGTACCGTCGATTCGGTCGCGGCCACCATGCTGGCGGCGTCCGAACTGCCTGAGCCGGTCGCAGGTCTGACCAAAGAGCCCGCCTATCGCGTCAAAGTTTCGCTGGAGCGTCAAACCGTGGACGCGTTCGGCCGTGAAGTGCCGTTGCAGCCCGACATGACGCTGCGCGCCGACATCATTCTGGAAAAGCGCTCGCTGATCGAGTGGCTGCTCGAGCCGCTCTTGAGCGTGCGCCATCGTCTGTCATGAGCGCGGTCGGCGATTTCCTGAACTTCTCCGGCCGGGCGCGGCTGCCGGTCATATTGCAGACCGAGATTGCCGAATGCGGTCTCGCGTGTCTGGCGATGATCGCGGCGTTCTATGGTCGCGAGTTCGATCTCAACACGCTGCGCCGCCGCTTTCCGATCTCCGCCAAGGGCGTCACGCTCAAGGCCTTAATCGAGGTGGCAAGCCGGCTCGGCTTCTCGTCGCGGCCGCTGCGGCTTGAGCCGGAGCATCTCAAAGAGCTCCGCCTGCCCGCGGTCCTGCACTGGGATCTCAATCACTTTGTGGTGCTCAACTCGGTCGGCCGCTCGAAAGTCACCATCCACGATCCCGCAATCGGCCAGCGCAACTACAGTTTCGAGGAGTTGTCCAAGCACATGACCGGTGTGGCGCTCGAATTGACGCCGACGCCGAATTTCGAGCGCAAGCGCGAGGTCGAGCGTGTCCGCATGGGTGCGCTGATCGGCCGCGTCGGCGAGCTCGGCCGCGCGCTCGGTCAAGCGCTCGTGCTGTCGGTCCTCGTTCAGCTGTTCGTACTGGTGAGCCCGTTTTACATGCAGATCGCGGTCGACGACGCGGTCGGCAAAGGCGACAGCGGCCTCTTGGTCGCATTGGCGGTCGGCTTCGGCCTGTTCATGCTCATCAACGTCGCCGCCACCGCGTTGCGCTCGTTCGTCTCGCTGCAGCTGGGCAACGTCATCACCTTCCAGATGGTGGTGGGCCTGTTTCACCATCTGATGCGGCTGCCACTGCCCTATTTCGAGCGCCGCCACATCGGCGATCTGATCTCCCGATTTTCTGCAACGCAGCCGATCAAAGATCTCATCACCGAGGGTCTGGTTGCGGCGCCGGTCGACGGCGTCATGGCAATCGCAACGTTGGCGCTGATGGTCGCTTATAGCTGGCTGTTAGCGCTGGTCTCGCTGGGCGCGATCGTTGCTTATGTCACGCTGCGGCTCGCAGCCGTCGGCGCTTTGCGCCGCCGCACCGAAGATCAGATCCAGGCGCGGGCGCGCCAGGATTCGACTTTCATCGAGACCGTGCGCGCAATGCAGACCATCAAGCTATTCGGCCGTGAGGCGGAGCGCGAAGGCGTCTGGCAGAACCGCTATGCCGGCTTCGTCAATTCGGGAATCAAGCTCGGCCGGCTGCAGATCAGCCTCCGCGCCGCCAACGACCTGATCTTCGGCGTCGAAAATGTCGCGGCCATCTATCTCGGCGCGCGGCTTGCGATCGATGGCGCGCTGACCGTGGGCATGCTGTTCGCCTACATGTCGTACAAGCAGCAGTTTCTCGACAAGGTGGCGCGGCTGATCGAGAAGATGATCGATCTGCGCATGCTCGACCTCTACCTTGAGCGCCTCGGCGATATCGCATTGGCCGAGCGCGAGCGCGGGCTCGATGCGCCGTCGCACACGGCGCGGCCGCTGATTGGCGCGATCGAAGTCCGCAACGTTTCGTTCCGCTACTCGGAAACCGAACCCTACGTGCTGGAGAGCGCCACGCTGCGCATCGAGACTGGCGAATTCGTCGCCATCACCGGCCCGTCCGGCGGCGGCAAGACCACGCTGATGAAGCTGATGCTCGGCCTGTTCGAACCGTCATCCGGCGAGATCCTGGTCGACGGCTACACGATCGGCGCACTCGGCGTCGCCAATCTGCGCGAGCAGGTCGGCGTCGTCATGCAGGACGATCAACTCCTCTCCGGATCGATCCAGGAGAACATCTCTTTTTTCGATACCGTGGTCGATCCGGCTTGGGTGCAGCGCTGCGCCGAAGCCGCCGGCATCCACAACGACATCATGCGCATGCCGATGGGCTATCACACCCTGGTCGGCGACATGGGCGGGGCGCTGTCCGGTGGCCAGCGCCAGCGCATCCTTTTGGCGCGCGCGCTTTATCGCAAACCGGTATCCTGTTTCTCGACGAGGGCACTTCGCATCTCGACCCGGCGATGGAAGAACAGGTCAATGCCGCTATTTCCAAACTGGCGATCACGCGCGTCACCATCGCGCACCGGCCGCAAACCGTCGCCGCGGCCGACCGCATCCTGGTAGTGCATCAGGGCCGCGTCAGCGAGGTCACGCGGCCCACTGCGGTCGTAACCAGCATCGCGCAGCCGCGATTGACGGCGGTATTGCCGGAGCTGTGAGATAGCGACGCTTAGAGTTGCGGCAAAGACATTTCGTTTTGAAAATTATTCATTAGTAGTGTTGCTATCCGAGTAACTCGATCTTCAATCCCAGCCCGCCACATTTCACACGCTCTAGAGCTGGGAGCCTCTATTGCCGCGTACATACATCATGCTCCACCAAGGATGATTGTTATGGCTATTGGACTTAGCAAAGCGCGCGAACTTAGCGCCAAAGAGCTTGATCAGGTCAGCGGCGGCGGCGCCACTTATGGTGGCTCCGTTGGCAGCCCCGGATGGACCAAGCCTCCCGTTAAGCCGCCGCTCGGCCACTAACGGACGCAGCCCGGTCGAGCCGCCGTCCTACTGTGTTGGCGCATCTCATTTTACCGGGCCAAACTTTCCACCCCGTCGCCGCGCGCTCTTTGTCCAAAATAAGCGCGCGGCTATTTTTTTGGGAATCGACCAAGTTCGTACCTACGTTGCGACGACACCAGGAAAGCGATTTTCACGATGCTTGAGGGGAATTCACTGTAGCCGATTCCACGCCGGGCCGTTTTGTCAGATAAATTTCACTGAACCGCATTACCGCTGGCCACACTCGCGCTTTCGTACCTGCAGCGACAACGCAGGATCGAAATTCGCGAGCAACAGTGGAAGGAAACTTCAAATGAACGCTTATGAAGCGCGCACGGCTCGCGATCTTAGCGAAGCCGAACTCGAACAGGTTACCGGTGGCTGCACCTGCGGATGCGCAACCCCGCTCCCCACAACCTCCCCAGGCCATACAGTAACGAACGACCCCTGCGACGGGGTCACAGTTGACGGCCATCCGGCATAGTTATTGGCTTCTTGAGATAGCTTGCTGATGTCATCCGGCGACGTTCGACCGTTGCGGATGTCTCGTAGGGTGATCGCGCGCTGCACATTGCGGCGCGCGATTCGTTTTCACCGGTGTGGTCACTCATATTTATGCTGATCGTTTGCTCGATCAAAACGATTCACCTCAATTGATCTAATGCCATTGTGGACGGTCAATCCGGCACAGCATTTGTCAGATCACTTTCATCGAATGACGATAACCACTGCCTCGTTAGTTTTCGCACGCGTAATGATCGTGCAAGCCCAGGAAAGGACAATTCGAGATGACGACGTACGAATACGAATCGATTCGCGATCTCGCAGACAACGAGATCAATGCGGTCAGTGGCGGCCAATTCGTAATAGGTCCAATCTCGCCCGAACCTCCGATAACGCCGATCATTCCCTTGTCCGGATTCTCTAACCCACCCGGGTCGATCGCGCCGCATACCCCGCCGATGCCGATCAGCTAGCAGACGCGTCGGTACTCGACAATTTCGACGTTCAATCTGGAAAGGAAACAAACGATGACGAACGAACAGATGAATAACGAATCGCAGCGCGCCACGCGGGAACTGAGCGTTGCGGAACTCGATGTTGTTAGTGGAGGCACCAGAAATTCGCCATTTCCGGGACCCTATCCGACTTTTCCGCCGCCCGAAGGAAACTGACGGCGCACGATCGGTGTTTCATCGCGCGCGGTCGAAAGGCAGCGCGCGATCTTCCAAAGGGGAGCCCCCGAGAGGAAATCTATTTCGTCCCGCGAGGCGCGTAGGAATCGGCCAGCGGCTTTTCCTCGAGCAGAAACAGCGCCAGGAACGATGTCGCGAGCGTAGCGGCAATAGCTAGAAAAACGATCCCGAAAGTCCCGACCGACGCACTGCCAAGAAAGCTTTGGCTTAACGTCCCGGCGCGCGCACCGACGGGCGCATTGGCGAGTACGATCGCGCCGAATATCGCGATCATGATGGTAGCCACTAGCGTACGCATGAAATTCATACTTCCGAGCGCGGCGCCGAGGTCATGCACCGAAACCGTGTTTTGCAGCGCGACTTGGGTCAGCGGCGCGGTTGGTCCGAAGCCGATGCCGATCAAAAGCAGGATGATCTCGAACCGAAGCGCCGTCATCGTGTCGGCGGCAAGCGCCAGCGCGATCACGGCGCCAACTCCAATGCACAAAAAACACAGCGGTAAAAGCTTGTAGCGCCGCACCCGTCCAAGAAGCTGGCTCGAGAGGCCTGCGGTCGAGTTCAGCGTCACCATCAATATTATAAGGCTCAATCCCGACGAAGTCGGCGACCAACCCAGCGCACTCTGCAGATACATCGGCAGAAACACGTTAAGACTCATGATCGCGCCCCAGCCAAACGAATGCGCGGCGATCGCCAGTCGGGCGGCCGGATCGGCGAGGATCGCGATCGGGATGAGCGGCTCGACTGCGGTGCGGAGCCGAAACACGAAGCCGGTGCCCAATACCAGCGCGCAGACAAACAACCCGGCGATCGGCAAGGACAACCAGGTGTAACGGATCCCGCCGAGATTGAGCGCCAACATGAAGGAAGAACTCGCGGCAATCACCAGGACGGCGCCGGTCACGTCAAGCCGGTGCGGCCGTTCGCGGCGCGGCAGGCGGCGGAGCATGGTCAGCGCGATCACGATCGCAACCGCGCAGAGCGGAAAGTTCCACAAAAAAATCATCGGCCAGCGCAAGTGCTCGGAAATCCATCCACCGAGCGCCGGCCCGCTGCCGCCCGCGGTCATGAACGCGATGGAAAAATAGGTGTAATAGCGCCCGCGCTCTTTGGGAGCGGCGATGTCGCCCAACACCATGTTGGCGGTCACCACCAGTCCGCCGGCGCCGCAGCCTTGCACCACGCGGCCGCCGATCAGCGTGAGCATGTCCGGCGAACCCGCGCAGATCAACGAGCCGATCATATAGATCGAAGTGCCGATCAGCATGGCGGCACGCCGGCCGTAAATATCTGCAAACTTGCCGTAGAGCGGAGTGAGCGCCGTTGATGCGATCAGAAAAGCCGTAACCAGCCACGGCAGATTGTGCACCTGACCGAGGTCGCGCCCGATGGTCGGCAATGCGCTTGCCAGCACCGATTGATCGACCGAGCCCAGGAATACCGGCAGCATCATGCTTATCGCGATGAGCCGCTTGTCACGGTGGCTCAACGCCTGCGGATCTCCGGCCGCAGGATACGCCGTGCGTCCCTTCCGCACCGCAAGGCGCGCAGGCTCGGGCTGGGCGGCAAGCGCCTGGCTTTCTCCCGCGGCGCTCAAGCTGCCCTGATCATTCATCAAACGATGGCATTCCAGTTTTCGCGATCGTGCTTTCGGCCCGCGGCGCTCCCGGCGAACACGATCAAGCAATAGCGATAAAGTGAGCCACTGTCATTTGTGCGCCAAGAATTGCAGACCCGCGCACACGCATGGCACCTACCCCCGACGATTGTATGTTATATGGTTTGGCGGCCACGCCATGCCGCGCAATCGTCCGTCATATTACGAGATCGGTGATGAAACTCAGCGCACGCAACAAGCTCCAAGGCAAGATCCTTGAGGTGAAGAAGGGCGCGACGACAGCGCATGTGCGCCTCGAGATTGGTCCCGGCTTGATCGTCACGGCTTCGATCACCAATGAGGCGGTCGAAGAGCTCGGGCTCAAGACTGGCGGCACGGCGATGGCCATCGTCAAAGCCTC